>JAKFEJ010000376.1:0-8712 GCA_036675745.1 Chitinophagaceae bacterium
ATGGCTAATGGACTATTTCCTTTATTAAGTTCTGCGTAATTATCTTTTTTGCAACCAATGAACAATGAGATGCTGATGATACAGCATATCATTTGATATATTCGTCTCATAACAATGATTTAAGATTTTTAATAACCGGTATTTTGTGAAAGGTTAGGATTCGCATCAATCTCCTTTTGCGGGATGGGTAACAACAGGTGCTTGGCAGCAAAATTTGTTTTGCCAACGCCATGAAGAAAATCAGCGGCGTACTGACCATTATCGTATCGCACCAGGTCAAACCACCTGCTTCCTTCAAATGCTAATTCAATTCTTCTTTCCTTTCTTATTTTTTCTCTTAGTGCCACTTGCGATAATCCCTGTACATCAGGTAATCCCGCTCTTTTACGAACCCGGTTCAGTGGCCCTCCTGCATTGATAGAAGTGGCGGCAGCCTGTGCTTCATCCAACCGGTTCAATTCGCATAATGCTTCTGCTTCCATTAATAAAACATCACTGTAGCGCAACACTGGCCAATCGGCCGGGTTGGTATCATAATCGGGAGAAATAGATTTTGGAATTAAAAATTTGCGGAGATTAAACCCTGTGGTAGAAAAAGAAGCCTCGTATTCCTGCCCGTCGAAAGAAGGGCCTCCAACATATAAAATAGTTTTGTCCTTACGGTTATCTCCTGTTTCATATTGATTAATAAACTCTGTCACCGGTTGGTTCCACCCATAACCACCGCCTACAAAATTGGAGTTTCTTGGCCCGGTAAAAGTGCTTACCCAACTGGCCTGGTTTTCATTGTCCCAGAAACTAAAACTTGTCTTGCCTGCATACTGCACTTCAAACAAACTTTCAGCAGAATTTTTTGTGGCAGGATTAAAGTTATCTGTATAGTCAGCATTCAACTGGTAACCCAATGAAGTTACCTGGCGGCAGAGTGAAACCGTTTCTTCATAATTGCCTAAGGTAAGTTGAACCTTGGCCAGCATACCGACGGCTGAACCTTTACTGGCTCTTCCTATGTCAGATGCTGAATAAGTACCGCGTTCAGGTAATAAACTGATAGCTTCCGTAAGATCACTGATGATCAGTTCATACACTTTTTCTTTGGCTGTTCGGGCAGGACGTAAATCATCTTCAGGAGTTTGTGGCTCAGTAATAAGCGGAACATCTCCAAACAACCTGACCAATATAAAATAATAATGAGCCCGTAAAAAATACGCCTCTCCCAATATCCTGTCTTTTACAGATTGCGAAATAGTCATCCCCGGTACATTCTTCAAAACCAGGTTACATCTCAGGATGCCCGGAGCTGGTCCCCGCCATATGTCAAGAGCAGCTGCATTATCGGTTGCTGTTACAAAATTGGCAATATCCTGTGTTTCGATACCATCGGTACCACCACCTGCACCTACTACACTATTAGCCGCCCAGATATCGGTGGTCCATATACGAAGGTTGTATAACTTGGGCCATTGCAAAGGTTGATAGGCTCCGTTAATAGCAGATACAGCATCCGCTTCCGTTTGGAAAAAATTGGCCGTGTTGATACTATCGAGCGGCGCCTTATCCAAATATTTTTTACAACTGACAACACTCATCAACAGGAGTATCGCTGTGGTATATTTAATTAAGTTCATGACAATATTTTATTTAAAATAAAAGATTAATACCTGCACTGATCGTCCTTGTTACAGGATACACATTATTATCAATACCACTGGCAGGCACTTCAGGATCAAAACCAGTATACTTCGTGAACGTGACTAAATTCTGTGCAGATAAATAAACTCTTGCTGATTGTATTTTTGCTTTACTGGTAAACGAAGAAGGTAATGTATAACCCAAGCTTACATTTTTAATACGCAGGTAAGACCCGTCTTCTATAAACCGGTCGGATACTCTTGTATTTTTATTGGGGTCATTAAATACAGCCCTGGGAAAATCATTACTCGTTCCGGCGCCTGTCCACCTGTCCAATACAGCCGTGGTTTGGTTTTGCGCCACCGAAACTCCTTCCTGGTAAATGCGGTTGGCATTAAAGATATCATTGTCTTTCACACCCTGTAAAAAAATATTCAGATCAAATCCGTTCCAGGCAAAACTGTTGTTCATCGCAAAGATGAAACGTGGACTGGGATTGCCTATATACGTACGGTCGGCATCATCAATTCTTCCGTCATTATTCAGATCCCTGAATTTTATATCGCCCGGCGAAGTGCGGTTAAATGGATCAGCACCCGGTACCTGCACCGCATGATCATCTATTTCTTTCTGTGATTGAAAAATTCCATTGGTTACGAAACCATAAAAAGAACTAACCGGGAAACCGCTGCGCTGAATAGATAAATTCTGGTTCAGCCCGATACTACCTGTATAAAGAGGAACGCTGTCATTGAGACTGACTACTTTGTTTTTGTTATAAGAAAAATTGAAGGATGTATTCCATTCAACTGGTCCTTTGGTATTTTGTGTAGTTATGCTTAATTCGATTCCCTTGTTCCTTACTTTGCCTGCATTTACACTGGGAACAACAATATCAGAATAACCTGTTGAAATAGGTACACTCATCGGCACCAGCATATCATTGGTATTTTTAACGTAGGCATCCAATGTCAGGTTGATTCTTCCATTCAGCAATGAAGCGTCAAACCCAATATTAGTTTGCTCTACTTCTTCCCATCGCACACCCGGATTTGGAATAGCAAGGGGCACCACCGCTGTAACAGGCTGCCCGTTGAAATTATATTGCACGGTTTGAAGTACCGAAGCAAAAGAATAGTTACCGATATTCTGATTACCGGTGATACCAAAACCAGCTCTTATTTTCAGATCACTCACCCAATCAACTCCTTTCATAAAATTTTCATCAGACAAGCGCCATGCAAATGAACCGGAAGGGAACCAACCCCAGCCGCTTCTCTCTCCAAACCGGCTGCTTCCATCGCGGCGCAGTGTGGCCGTGAATAAATACTTATCATCAAAACTATAGTTGGCCCGGCCGATAAAAGAAAGCAAAGCCCATTCACTGGCGCTGCCGCCGATAGTTTGTTGCGCTGTTCCGTTATCTATTTGCTGGGTGTTATCATTGGCAAAATTTTGAATAGAACCTTTCAGATAATCATGCCGGTTATTCTGTGCACTGCTACCGGCTAACAGAGTAAGATGATGTTTATTGCTGAAAAATTTATCATAGGTCAGGTAATTATCCCATAACCAGGTAAGGCTCTTATTATATTCCTCAAACAAATAACTATTAGGTTGTGGAATAGGTTGCCAATTGTATTTCGGCGCCCAACTGCGGCTATCATAAAACAAAGCTTGTACACCACCTGTAGATTTAAATTTAAGTTCCTTCATCAGGCTTATCTCGGTATAAATATTACCCAATACGTTATAGCCACTGGTTTTGTTTTCATTGATGGTCGCCTTGCCGATAGGATTGGGTATATCACCATACCAGGAAGCCTGGCCCACCGGCCCGCTATAGGTTCCATCGGGGTTATAAACAGGTTGCACCGGTAATGCGGCCATAGCATTACGGATATCATAAGCGCCGCTTTTTTTAATGTCATGGTTCAGGGTAAGGTTGTTACCGAATTTCAACCAATCAAATACTTTGGATTCACTGTTAAATTGAATGGTGTATCGCTTGTATCCTGTATTTAATACGATTCCCTGCTGATCGAGCATCGTACCGGAAACATAGTAATTAGACTTCGCTGATCCGCCGGAATAAGCCAATGAATAATTCTGTATCGGCGCTGTACTGAATAAAGCGCCTAACCAATCAGTGCCCTTTCCAAGACTTAAAGGATCTGCATAGGCAGGATTCTGCGCCTGGCCATTATTGGCCATCATTTCATTGTGCAGGCTTGCAAACTGCGATGCATCCAGCATTTGTATCATACTGGTAGCTTTTTGCTGGCCGGCAAACATTTTAAATTCTAGATTATTTTGTCCGGAGCTGCCTCTTTTTGTGGTAATGATCACGACCCCATTAGCACCTCTTGCACCATAAATAGCCGCAGCAGAAGCATCTTTTAATATTTCAACAGTAGAAATATCATCAGGGCTTAACGTGTTAAGCGGGATATCAGTAGGTATGCCATCAATAACTAATAAGGGATCACTATTATTGATCGTACCTGTACCCCTGATGCGAAAGACAACATTACTACCTGGTATGCCGGAAGAGATGACCTGCATACCGGCAGCTCTTCCCTGCAATGCTTCGCCGATACTTGGAACCGGTAATGACTTTAATTCTTTTGTATTCACGGAAGAAACCGAACCCGTCAGATCCTTTCTTTTTTGAGTGCCATATCCCACCACAACTACTTCTTCCAACGCTTTATTCGCTGTTTTCAGCAATACATTTAATGTTGAAATTCCATTAATAGCCAGCTCCTGGTTTTCATAACCAACGCTGGTAAATAGCAGCACACTGTTGTCACTTTCTACTGTGATAGAAAAAATACCATCTTCATCCGTGATTACGGCATTGGATTTATTTTTTTCCGTCACGGTTACCCCGGCTACTGGTTCTCCTTTATCATTACGTACATTACCAGTTATCCTTTTAGCAGGCTCACTATCCAGGTTTCCCAAATTACCAGCAGAAATTGGCGATGCTGAATTGCCAACTGCATACAGGATGATTTTATTATCCAGCACTTTGAAGTCAATACCGTACTGTTTATAAAGCTCCAATAAAAAATCTCCGATTTTTTTATCACGGGCAGAATAACTGATCGTTCTTTCAGCTTTGATCGCATTGGAACTAAAGGTGAATTTTACCCGGGTCTGTCGTTGTATTTCAGTGATCACTTTTTTTAAGGGTGTATTATCCACCGTCAGGTTGAATGATTTTTCCAAAACATCCTGGCTGTTTGCTTCTTTCGCATTGAGAGAGCAGGCAAATAAAGCTGTAAACGCAACCTGGAAAATCGTTATTCGCATAGCAATCTTTATTGCAGCAACCATGCGTTGCTTTTTTTTCATAATTTAGATATGTTTTTGTTCAATAATCAGTTTCGGACGAAAACAAAAGCTTGCAAAAGCTTAGAGAGCTGGTTGTGTTACACCACTTCCGGCTCTTTCTTTATTACCAGAAAGTCTATTGCAAGTAAATTTTAATTGGGAGGGCTGTGTATTTCATTCATATAGCAGTGTTTAGTTTTGGCAGTTAATAATTAGTTACATCCTTTCCCTTTTATAAGAATTTTGGTGCCGTTTATTTCATAAGAAGCATTAACAGTAAGGCAAATAATGTTAAGCTTGGTGTACAGATCATTAGTAGAAACATCACCGGTGAATACACAATCATTGATGGCAGCATTCTCTGCTACTATTTCTATTCCATAACTGTGCTCGATCTGTTCAAATACGGTAAATAATTTTTCCTGTTCAAAAACAAAACTGTACGCTTGTTTGGCAGTTGAAGCATTACCCATATTTTCCGCAACGATTGCCTGGGGCTGATCAACTAAAGTAGTTTCAAAAAGCCGGTTCTCTTTTTTGTAGATCGCTTTCTGATTGGGCGTAACGATAACGGCGATATCTGGTCTTTTTTCTTTAGATAAAAATTCATTTTCATAGACCTGTACCCTGCCGGTTCTGACAGATACTTCAATATTGCCGGTCTTACGGTTAGTATTGATCGTAAAACTGGTTCCCAATACTTTTGTTACAATGTCATTATAATACACAAGAAAAGGTTGTTGGGGGTTTTTTGTTACTTCGAAAAAAGCTTCGCCTTCCAGGTAAACTTCTCTTTTATCGCCGGTAAATTGCTTTGGAAAATGCAGGGTGCTTTGAGGAGTAAGTGTTATAACAGTTCCGTCTGCCAGGGATACTGACTGCGGCAATGAAGTGAGATTTGTTTTAGTCAGTGTATTATTGGGTATGAAGGAAGCAAAAGAATCTTTCCCTGGTTTATTATTGAAAACAAAAAACAAGCTGGCAGAAATCATCAATAACAGAATGGAAGCTGCTGCCATCCAACGCCAACTGATAGAACGACGTTTAATAGCAGGAAGTATCTCTATTGTATTCTTTTCGGCCTGGTAAATATTCCTGACGATCTCCTGGGCGATATGCGGAGGAAGATCAGCACTATGAATATGCTCCCCATCTTTCAGATCCTGCAACAGGTGCTTTCCTAAAAGATGATCATAATGATGTGTGCTGATAAGTTCAAAAAATTCATCATGCTGTTCAGCCGAAAGGCTGCCAGATATATAAAGGTCTAACAGGTAATTGAACCGCTCCCGGGTAGGCATATGCAAGCAAGGATTTTATGTTCCTTACTATATATACAATCAAACCGGGTAACAGGAGTACAAGCTTTTAAAAAAAACTTATTGGTAAAGCCAAAAACCAAAAGAAAGTTTCGCCATGTGCGGCAAAGTAGGTTTTAATATGGTTCAAAGCTCTTGCCATATGGGTTTTCACTGTAAGTGGAGAGATCCCTAATTTTTCGCCGATCTCCATATAGGTGAGATGTTCCTGCCGTGCCAGGTAAAAGACCTTTTGTTGTTGAGCCGGCAGCTCAAGCAATGCTTGTTGTAACAGTTGCTGGTATTGTGAATCTTCCAGCCTGTCACCGGCAGAGTTATCGCTTTTGGGGGAATTCAATTGAAGTTGATGAAGGGCCTTCCATTCATTGGCTATCCGCTTCAGGCGGTTGAGCAGGTTATTCTTTGCTACCGTGTACAACCACGCCTCTATGGGTTGCTTAGGATTAAGATTTCTTCTTTCGAGCCATAATTTTAAAAAAACATCCTGTACTGTTTCTTGCGCCAGCACCGGCGATTTGAGATAACGGATAGCCGTATGATAGATCCGGTTTCGGTAGCGGTCATATATTAATTGAAAAGCATACTCACTGTCCTTGGCAAGCAATGAAATTAATTTCGCTTCTTCGTATGTATTTTGATTGGGATGCAAGGCAAGCCATTAGTTAATTAGCAAATATAATATTTTTCAGGTACTACGTTCTTAAAACACACAGGGCAGACGCATTAAAATCAAAGTTCTACCCTGCAAGTTTCTTGTAAGGGTACTTCAGTGCGCCTGCAATACACGGAAGACAGTTTTCATATTTATAATAACTGGATTACTAAAACACATGATGGCAATATCTTAATCCCGGGAACACGGATTAAAAGGCTACTATCTCATCGCTTCTATTTCTTCCACAGTTTTTATCAATGGATCTCCCAGTAACCGGCTGCCCTGATCAGTGATCAAAAAATTTTCTTCTACTCTTGCTCCACCAAAATTCCGCAGGGGTGTAAGCTTATCGTAATTGATAAAGCTGGTAAACTTGTTTTGACTTTGCCACAGGTCTATTAGTTCAGGAATGAAATAAATACCCGGCTCAACGGTTAAAACAAAACCTGGTTCCAATGCTCTGCCCAGCCTCAATGATTTTAAACCAAAGACTGTACTTTTTTTCAACTCATCGGTATAGCCAACATATTGTTCGCCCAGGTCTTCCATATCGTGAACATCCAATCCCATCATATGTCCCAGTCCACAAGGGAAAATAAAGCATGGGCTCCTTCCTGCACCGCTTCTTTAGCATCGCCTTTCATCAATCCCATTTGCTTCAATCCATCCACAATATATTCTGCCGCCAGGAAATGAATATCACGAAAAGGTTTGCCGGGTGCCAATGCTTTAGCGGCGACTTCTTCAGTAGCCAATACAATATTGTAGATTTCTTTTTGAACGGGAGTAAATTTTTTGTCAACCGGATAAGTCCTTGTAAGATCACCTGCATAATGCATGGACGTTTCAGCACCGGCATCACATAAAACCAGTTGTCGGTTCTTCAGCACACTATCAGTTGGATGATTATGTAATGTTTGTCCATTGACCGTATAGATAATGGGATACGAAGTATTCCCTCCTGCACTGATAGCTACGCCTTGTATTATTCCTGCAACATAAGATTCCGTAACGCTTTCTTTTGTATACCGCATAGCAGCCAAATGCATTTCATTACTGATATTAACAGCTTTGTTGATCTCGTTTACTTCTTCAGCCGATTTAATGGCACGTTGTGCTACGACTGCCCTGATCAGTTTTACCGATGCCTTTTCGTTTATTTCATTTACAGGAATATTTAAAAGATCGCTGAGTTTTATAAAATTCTCTGGTCTGTAGGGTGGTAAAAAATGAATGGTTTGCCCGTTGGCTAAAGCCTTTTTTAAAATTGTTCCAAGTTCGCTAACAGGGCTTGTAGCGGTTATCCCGGTTGTTGCTGCAAGTTCTGCGACAGAAAGTTGTGTTCCCATCCATACTATATCATCAATAGTAAGGTCATTGCCAAAAATAATTTCTTTGTCTTCATCAATATTTATAACTGCAGCCAAAGAAGGTTTATCTAAACCAATAAAATATAGAAAACTGCTATCCTGCCTGAATGGATAACAATTGTCTTTATAATTCATCCCTGTATCTTCATTGCCTAACAACAAAATGATACCGCTGCCAAGATCTTTTTTTAGTTTTTGTCTTCTTGCGATATAAATACCTTTATTAAACATTGCTGTATTTTTTATTCAAAACTAATATCGCTATCTCCCACCGCCGGGACAGTTTGTTTGTAAAAATTTTGTAAACAACTGCGCTAAATGGGCTGAGGTGCCGGACCCTTCACTGATACCATGCGTCCGGTTAGGATAACTCATTAATTGAAACTGTTTACCGTTT
>JAKFEJ010000400.1:0-8693 GCA_036675745.1 Chitinophagaceae bacterium
CAGCTCCAACCATTGGATTGGGTGAAACTAAGCCGGAACCCAGTTTGGCAAGTTCCAGGCAGCGATGCATGTATAGCTGATCATTTGTCAATAGTGGATAGCAAATTAACCTGCAAATATAATCGATTCCAAAGCTGAAATAGTAATTCCGTTAACACCCATTGTTACTCAACACATAATTGTAAGTTTGTTGTTATGACTATTAAGGAAGCCCATGAACATTGCTTGGAAAAGCTAAAATCAATCTATGAAGAAGGAGAAGCTACTGCTATAACTGAGCTTGTATTGGAGCACCTTACCAGAACTGGCAAAACTGAACGACGCTTTCAGCTCGCCAGCAAATTATCAAATGAAAAAAAAATACAGTTCATGGAGATACTCCAGCGTCTTCAAACTCATGAACCTGTTCAGTATGTATTAAATGAAGCCTGGTTTTGCGGATTAAAATTTTATGTTGACAAAAATGTTTTGATTCCAAGACCCGAAACAGAAGAATTGGTAGAATGGATCATTTCCGGTTGCAAATTTCCAATTGATACTCTATCTATCCTGGATATTGGCAGTGGCAGCGGTTGCATACCCATCGCATTAAAAAAGAGACTAGGAAAAGCAGATGTGTGGAGCTGTGATGTCAGCCCCGAAGCATTGAAAGTAGCTAATCAAAACGCAGTGACGCTTGGCATTAACGTAAACTTTATTGAATTCAATTTTTTAAATGAACCCGAAAGAGAAAAACTTCCTTCATTTGATATTATTGTAAGCAATCCGCCTTATATACCTCAAAAAGATAAAGAAAATATGCGCCGGAATGTTACCGATCATGAACCGGCTACGGCTCTTTTTGTACCTGATAATGATGCGCTGATCTTTTACAAAGCGATTGCCGCTTTTGGTAAAAATCATTTGACCGGGAACGGCGTCATTTATATGGAAATCAATGAGAGCCTTGGTGAAGAAACGGCCGCCATGTTTCAATTAAACGGTTATAAGACAGTAATAAAAAAAGATATGCAGGGAAAGGATAGAATGATAAAGGCTGCACTAATTGACCTTTGAGTATTCTTGTTTATAGATCATCCCATTACCGGGCTCTATTGTAATTACTAATTTTTCGCTTGTCAGTGTCTCCACTTTTTTTAATACAGAATGGGCGGGAGTTCCATAAGAATCCGCTTCATATTGTAGTTGCAGTTGTCTGGAGGAATAATTATAGTCATATACACCTGCGCCTTCGGGCACATCGGAATGGCTATAAAATCTTGCATTATTTTCAAACGTAATAACCTGAGGATAACGGATCTCAGTAACCCAACCGTATCCGCCACGGGATGGGTCGCTATATACAGCTGTATTTCTCCAACTCCCTACTATAGCAGGAGTTGATTCCTTTTTACAGGAAGTAGCAAAAAGAAGAAAGAAAAATATAAAGGGCAATAAGATTTTGCTTTTCACAAATTCGGATTTTGAAAAAGCAAAATACTAAATACAGAACTTTAAAACAAAGGGATTTACGATAGGAAAACTACGAAGCCCAAGCCCCCTCTAAATCTCCCCAAAAAGGGGAGACTTGCAAAGCACAGCCCCCGCTTATCGGAGAAACCGATTGTATAAATGCTTTGAAAGAAAGATGAAACCTGACCAAGTCGTGAATGGAACGATGAAGAGTGCGACAAAAGCCGATCAGGGGAATTGAAGCTGTTAACACAATAATCAACTAACTACTATAAAGAATTCCCAAATAAATAATAAATTTTCGATCTAAGTTCCCCTTTAGGGGACAGGGGTTCTCTATCTCACATTCGCCACCACTTTCGCTCCTGCTTTTTTTGCCGCCCGCATTATGCGGAATACTTCACCGTAATACGATATGGTATCGGCATTGATGACAACGGATGGCGTATCTATCAGCAAACGTACACGATCAACTTCTCTTTTAATAAAGCTGTCCAGCAAAACGGGTGGTACTTCCTTTTGGCCGATATAAAATTTTTGATCCTTATCAATAGAGACCACAATATTCTGTTTGGTCTTTGTATCCTTCGATCCGCGGGGATTATTCACCTTTACTACATTAGGGTTTGCCATAGTAGAAATGATGAGGAAGAACATCAGTAATATGAAGATGATGTCATTCAGCGAGTCTGTAAATACCTCCGATTCCTGGTGTAAACTTTTTCTAAGGTTCATGTATCAGCTTTTATTACTTGGTAGGTTCCTGCAAGACGTCAAGAAAATCTGCGGACGAAACTTCCATCTTATTTGCTGTCCTGGTGATCTGAGCATTCAAATAATTGTGGCAAAGAAAGGCGATCAAGCCAATGACAAGGCCGGTAATAGAAGTTATTAACTTGGTGTATATCCCTTGTGAAATTACAGCAAGGTTCATCTCGCCGCCTGCCTCGTTAATTTGGGCAAACAATTGCATCAAACCGATCAGCGTACCCACGAAACCAAAAATGGGTGCGGCACGGGAAACAACGGAAAGTAAACTCATGTTTTTTTCGAGCTTATACATTTCTAATTGCCCTACATTATCCATGCTGCTTTCAATAGCGTCTATCGGTTTGCCGATACGCTGAATACCTTTATCAATGATCCTGGCAACCGGGTTATTGGTATTTTTTGCAAAGCTTCTTGCCGATGATACATTTCCACTTACAATATGATCCCGGATAATGTTCATAAAATTCTCGTCAATTTTAGAGGCTTGCTTTATAGCAATGTAGCGTTCCGCAAACACATATACTGTCAGTAATAACATAATACCGAGTGGTATCATGATCCATCCACCCATATAGATCAGGTCAAAAAAGCTAATCGTCTCAGCTGTTTTCACGTCGCTTACCTGTTGCATGGCCTGGTTAAGAGTATCACCGATCTGTAAAAGGTCAAACATAGATTAATTTCTTTAATAGGTAAAAGTAAGAAAGGATGGATAAATCGTTTTCCAGATATTATCAACAGCCCTTGATAAACTCTTGTGTTTTATACTTTTCACACGAATGAACGAAAAAAAAGATGCCACGTTGTACAAAGGGTGAAAGTTTTAGAGTTCTTTAACAGGAAACAGCCCAATTGTCTATAAAGAACGAAAGGTTTAAAAGTATTGAAACTTTTAAACCTTTCAAATTATATCAACGCTGCTAAAACTATTCCGATGTTCCGGCATGTTTTACCATCAATGATTGTATTTGCTTCATCGTCCTTTCCATACCGTCAGCACTTCCATCGAGGAAGATCACATTTCCTTTACCATATTCCGCAAAATTTTTGATAGCTTCTGTCCACATGCTGAATAATATTACGTTAGTGTCCAGGTTGGCCTGCTTCATTTGCTCTGCAGCTTCAGACATACCTTTAGCTACTTCCTGGCGAAACAATGCAACGCCCTGGCCACGCAATTGCGCTGCTGTTTTTTCGGCCTCGGCAGAAATTTTTATCGAATTCCCATCCGCCTCTGCAGATTTCGTCTTAGTGATCAGCAAAGCCTGACCTTCATTTTCCGCCGCAGCTTTCAAATTGTTCGATGCTACTACTTTACTCATCGAATCAAGAATAACTTTATCAAACGTGATATCATTGATCTGCAGATCGAGCAGGTGATAACCCCAGTCTTCCAACGTGTGGTCTATTTCTACTTTTACATATTCTACAATCTCACGGCGAAGGCCCAGCACTTCTGCTTGCTTTTTTGTAGCTACAAACGAACGGATATTACCTTCGATCGTTCTGATCAGCGCCTGCATGAGGTCTTTATCACTTATAAATTTGAATGCGACTTTCTTTATTGTTTCCTCATTTGCATTTTGGACAGCAAATAACATCATTACTTTAAAATAAACATTTGCCTGGTCCTGCGTTACCGCCTGGAACTCCAGTTCTACCGAACGGTTTTGAATAGACAATTTTTTATAGATCTGTTCAATTATTGGAATTTTGAACCGAAGTCCCGGACCAGCGATCCGCCTGTATTTGCCGAACATGGTAACTACAGCAATAGTACCCTGGTTGACGGTATACAAGCCACTGAAAAAAATAATGACCAAAAGAATGATCCACCAGTTAGATGCAAGAAACTGTACAATATCCATGTTTTAAAATTTAAGTGCTAAAGATAAGGTAATGGGAAGGACGAAAATCACTCACGTATATAAACCAATACTTCTACCCTTCGGTTTCGCTGACGTCCCTGCGGGGTAGTGTTATCAGCTACAGGCTTTGATTCGCCCCATGCTCTTGCAACGATCCTGTTAGGTTTTACAAATGCCCTGCCTGCAAAATAATTTAATACGGTTTGCACTCTTGCCGATGACAAGCGGTTATTCAATTCAGTTGTTCCTGCATTATCAGTATGTCCTTCTACTACAACTGAGTCAACTCTTTTTCCAACCACTTTTCTGCAAAAGCTATCTAATAATATATAGCTATATTTCTCCAGTTCTGCTTTACCAACAGCAAATAATACCTCTTGCAAAATAAGCGTGTCAATACGGATGATCTTATTGGGTTCCAATACAACTGGTATAGGCTGATAAGCTCTTCTATTCCTGATATTTCTTCTTAGGAATTCATGCCGTTCGTCCTGATCATATATATCCGCCATGGTGGTTTGCCAGTCATCACATAATTTTTCATTGGGGTTCAAAGGAATAACTGAAACATTATCTACAAATATGAAAAACCGGCTTTCAAGATCAATACCCGTTGCTCCTTTAATATCGTTTTTTGAAAAATTGGCAATAGCGATAAACGCCTCATCGCCTTTAGCGGTATAATCCAGTATAACCTGCTGCCAACTGCTATCATTTTTAAATTGCTTATGGCTATCGGCAAGATATAGTGATGGTTTAATTGTTTGCAGTGGCCTTTTATCGAATAAAAGATCAGTTGAAGAAAAATAAATACCGATACTATCCAGTATATGGTGAGGAGATTTTATAAAGAATTCAACCCGGTAATGATTTCCTTTTCTTAAACCGCAAAGTAATTGGGTGCGGATAAATGTGCGTTTAAACGGCTTTCTGACTTGACCTGCTACGATGGACATACAATGTCCGCCCTGATAAGACCTATTCGCATCTTTAAAATAACTGTTGAAAACATCATCAATAGTCAACCATCCTTCCGGTGCACAGTTCACTCTATATTCAAGGCAAATATTTTCTTCTTCAAAACCACCGTTGAGCACAAGGTTTTGTGAAAAACAAAAAAAAGGAGTTAACAGAAAGAAACTGGCAACTAAGCATTTCATCAATAAGAAAACGAAAAGCAGTTTCATTGTATTGTTTGATTGTATGCCCCCTGACTACTTTCTAAACCGAAGTTATTGTTGCTCCAGGAAGTATTCAACACAAAGTTCATTCATTTTCACATCTTCACAACTTGTTCCGCCAAAGGCGTGGATTTTCAAATTTTCCAATTAGCTCTTCTCCTCCCAGATCTGCGCTAAATGAACCATTGTTTCTACAGCTTTATTCATATCCTGTACGCTGATAAATTCCAGTTTGGAATGAATGGCTTGCTCACCCGCAAACAGATTAGGACATGGCAATCCCATAAAAGATAAACGACTACCATCTGTACCACCGCGGATACTCTCCATTTTTAATTCAATTCCTGCTCTTGCAATAGCTTCTTTGGCATATTCCACAACATGGGAGTGTATATCCAGCACTTCTTTCATATTCCTGTATTGTTCGCTGACAATATATTCAAAACTGGCTTTCGGATGTGCCCTTACTGTTTCTTCTACCAATGTTCTTAAAAAATCTTCTTTCTTTTTGAGTCCGGATGTTTCAAAATC
This sequence comes from Chitinophagaceae bacterium, assembly GCA_036675745.1. Taxonomy (GTDB): domain Bacteria; phylum Bacteroidota; class Bacteroidia; order Chitinophagales; family Chitinophagaceae; genus Terrimonas_B. The sequence goes on from JAKFEJ010000400.1 coordinate 5,804, forward strand.
CCGGATAATAAACTCAATGGTACATTTTTCCGCGATGCCTTCTACACGAACGGGATGAATAAATCCTCTTTTACCCTCTGTACTCTCTGGTGACAATCGGTCTTTTGGTAATGCATCTAATATACGTCCGGCAATCTTCATCGCATTGATCATTTTATCTTTTGCATAGCCCGGATGTGCGATCACTCCATAAATAATCACCTGTACACCATCTGCGCTGAATGTTTCATCTTCTAATGATCCCCTTTCCCCTCCATCTAATGTATAACCAAAATCGGCACCTAATTTTTTCATATCAACATGAGCCACTCCCCTGCCTACTTCTTCATCAGGTGTAAATAAGATTTTTATTTCGCCATGTTTTATTTCCTTATTTGCCACCAGGAAGTTAGCCAGGTCCATGATCTCCGCTACACCGGCTTTATCATCGCTGCCTAATAAAGTAGTTCCTGATGCGGTGATAATATCATTCCCGATCTGTGTTTGCAGGTAAGGATATTCTGAAAGGCGCAATACCTGTGCTTTATCATCAGGTAATATAATATCGTCGCCCCGATAGTTTTTATGTATTAATGGTTTTACGCTTGTACCGCTGCAATCCGACGCTGTATCTACGTGTGCACAAAAACAAATTACGGGAACTTTTTTATCTGTATTAGACGGGATAGTTGCATATACATATCCCCACTCATCCATGTGTGCATCTGCAATACCGATTTGCTTCAATTCATCTGCCAATATCCTGCTCAGGTCTTTTTGTTTTTCAGTACTGGGAAAAGAAGAAGATTGCGGGTCACTTTGTGTATCTATCTGCACATATCGCAAAAATCGTTCTGCCGCGGTGAATTTATAATTGGAAAACATGAGTTTTGAAGTTTTAAGTTTTGTAGTTGGGCCAAGAGTATTATTTCTGTCTGAGTTTGTACTTAGGCCCGGTCATTGGTGATAGGGAAAGATACTTTATCAAAGAAAGGATCATTCGTTTTACTTCTTCAGCTATTTCATATAATTGTTTGAATTTTTCTTCGGTAATATATTTTCTGTCCAAAATACGGTACAACTGAGATTGACTTTCACAAGCAGAAGCATGACTAATTTCCAAAAATTGGATAAATTCTAAATTTCCTCCTCTGCCAAAACCTTCAGCAATATTGTCCATAGCAGAACCGCTGGAACCATTTATCTGTTCCTTCAGTTTATAATCTTTTGAAAGCCTGGTTTCTTCTACAATTAAAAATATTTCATGACAAAAAAACCTGGCTTTCTGCCAGGCTTTAATATCCTCAAATTTAGTTAATGTTGCCATAAACAAAAGCTATTTCAACAAACTTAAAACTAAAAACTTCCGGAACTACGGCATAATGATCAATGGCTTTCCGCCAATAATCTCCACCAGCTCCAAATCAAAGATCAGATCTTGTCCTGCCAACGGATGATTAGCATCTAATATTACCACCTCGTCCTGTATCTCCGTTACCACCACCTGGTGTTGGTTGCCTTGTCCATCACTCATAGCTAACGGCATACCCACTTCTATTTCCATATCTTTTGGAAAACGATCTTTCGGCATATCAATGATCATATCAGGATTTTTAGGCCCGTAAGCCTCATTAAAAGGGATATTGATCGTTTTTTTATCCCCTATAGCCATACCGGTTACGCCATCATCAAACCCTTTAATAACCATACCGCTGCCTACTTCAAATTCCAGGGGCTCTCTGCCTTCTGATTTATCAAATGTTTCCCCGCTTGTTAACCGTCCGTGATAATGCACTTTTATCTTATCACCAGTTTTTACCTGTTGCATTGTATTTGTTTTAAATTTCTAAATATAAAAAATGGCCCGCAAGGTAGCCAATTTAGCCCATGCAACCGCTTAAATATTTCCGTCCGTCTGAATAATTATCTTGCAGTATATTAACCCCTATTAATTGATAAAAATGATTGGAATGAAGAATTTCTTATTAGTAACTGTATCTGCATTACTTATTCTATCCTGCAAGGGTCAAAAAAACAGTCAGCAGTCAGCCGATAACAGGCATCCTTCGGCAAACTCAGGATCAATAAGTAATGATCATATTTCGACCAGTACAGGAGTAACAGGCAAAGAGCAACATATCATTCCTGCCGCTGAACGGATCAATGTTTATCTGCCGTTAATAAAAGGAAAGAGGATCGGCATTTTTGCCAATCAAACTTCCACAGTTGGTAATAGCCACCTGGTAGATACCTTGAGAAAACTGGGTATTGATATCAAAGTTATTTTCGGACCTGAACACGGTTTCAGGGGAACCGCAGATGCAGGAGAAAAAATAGGGAACTATACAGACCAAAAGACAGCCATTCCGGTAGTGTCTTTATATGGCAGTAAAAGAAGACCTTCTGCTGAAGATGTAAAGGATATAGATATACTCATCTTCGATATACAGGATGTTGGTGTTCGCTTCTATACTTATATTTCTTCGCTGGAAGAATTTATGGAAGCGGCTTTTGAGATGGGCAAGCCGCTGATGATCCTTGACCGGCCCAACCCGAATGGCCATTACGTAGATGGCCCGGTCCTTGACAAAAAATATAAATCATTTGTAGGCATGCAATCTGTACCCATTGTTTATGGAATGACGATTGCAGAATATGCTATGATGATTGCCGGTGAAAAATGGTTGAGTGAAAAAGCAAATACCCGGTATGCATATTATAAAAACTATGCGCAAAACTCTGTGGATACTCCTTTTCATTTCCAGGTCATAAAAAATGGCAACTACACGCATAAAAGTAAATATGTGTTACCTGTAAAACCTTCACCCAATCTTCCAAACATTCAGTCTATTTATTTATATCCTTCCACTTGTTTCTTTGAAGGCACTGTATTGAGCGAAGGAAGAGGAAC
>JAKFEJ010000526.1:0-8608 GCA_036675745.1 Chitinophagaceae bacterium
ATCGGATGGATAAGCTTTACGTATGGTCATAGTTTCTGTGGGGTTATAGGTTTGTTGTGAAAGAAGCCGGTGTTTTTTAATATGCTTCAGGCTAAGGCGAATGGCGACTATGAATGAGGTAACTGCGCCAATAAATAGCAACAGGTCGGGGATATAATCTTTGATATAAGGATTACCCTGCAGGAACAGGAAAAAATCATAAGCGCCATGAAACAATACGGCCCAGAATAAACCGAGAAATAAAAAACGACTACTATCGGGCTTGTCAAATTTTGCTTTGCCGGCATGATAGCCCATCAATACGCCAAAAGTGGCATGAGCCGGAACCGATAAAAACATCCGCAGAAAACCGGTTTGCATCCCGAACTTTTGTATGTAAAGAATATTTTCCAGTGTGGCGAAACCCATTCCTATCATTACGCCATATACTATTCCATCCAATGGTTCATCAAAACTTTTTTTCGGATAAGCATAAAAACGAAGGATAATGAATTTTCCCAGTTCTTCAAGAAGTGCAACTACAAGGAAAGCGCTGATGGCCGTGCCTTGAATTGTATCATCGGTAAATTGATTAAAAAATATTTCGGCATAAGCAACCGGGAAAACAATAGCGACACCCAGCATGAAACTGACAAAAAGATTCAGTTTGGGTTCACGGTTGTAAGCGTCTCTATGAAAAATAAAAAGACAAATAGCTATTCCGGGAGCTATGGCGAGTGCAATAAGATCCATTCAGATGATGCTTTTGGAAAGGGAAGATAATTAAATGTGAGGAGAGACAGGGCATGCCCTGTCTGTACATGGAAATCGGAGAGTGAATTAATGACAAAAGCGCCTCAGTATTGAAGCGCTTTTAGAAGTTATGATTTGTATATCCACCTAAATTTATCCGTGATAATCTGTGAAATCTGTGGCTAATTATAATCCCATTTTCTTCTTTAGGTTAGCATCAATTGCATCCAGAAATTCTTCGGTGTATAAATAATGATCGCCGTGTTTTACTTTATTGCCATGAATACATACCGCCAGGTCTTTTGTCATTTTACCTTGCTCCACGGTTTCTATACAAACAGTTTCTAATGCAAGGCTGAAATCGATCAAGGCCTGGTTGCCATCTAATTTTCCACGGAATGCAAGTCCTCTTGTCCATGCAAAGATGGAAGCGATGGGATTGGTGCTGGTTGGTTTTCCTTTTTGGTGTTCACGATAGTGACGGGTAACGGTACCATGCGCAGCTTCCGCTTCCATGGTTTTGCCATCAGGAGTAATTAACACGGATGTCATCAGGCCGAGTGAACCAAAACCTTGTGCAACGGTATCGCTTTGTACATCGCCATCATAATTTTTGCAAGCCCATACAAAATTGCCATTCCATTTCAAAGCGCTGGCTACCATATCGTCGATCAGGCGATGCTCATACACAATACCTGCTTCATCAAATTTTGCTTTGAATTCCTTTTGATAGATGTCTTCAAAAATATCTTTGAAACGGCCATCATATTTTTTAAGGATGGTATTTTTTGTAGATAGATACAGCGGCCATTTTTTGCTCAACGCCATATTGAAACAGCTTCTTGCAAAACCCATTATACTTTCATCTGTATTGTACATACTCATCGCTACACCGTCGCCTTTAAAGTTGAATACTTCAAAAATTTGTGGTTCACCACCGCCTTCAGGTGTAAAGGTCATTGTCAATTTTCCTTTTCCTTTTATCACGGTGTCGGTAGCCCTGTACTGATCACCAAAAGCATGACGGCCTACAATGATAGGAGCCGTCCAGTTAGTCACTAATCTTGGGATATTGCTGATAACAATGGGTTCACGGAAAACAGTTCCATCCAGGATATTGCGGATAGTGCCGTTGGGACTCCTCCACATTTGTTTCAGCTTAAATTCTTCCACCCTTGCTTCATCGGGAGTGATCGTAGCGCATTTAATACCTACTCCATGTTCTTTGATGGCGTTGGCTGCATCAACAGTTACCTGGTCATTGGTTTGATCCCGGTATTCAACACCAAGATCAAAGTATTTTATATCCAGTTCTACATATGGCAGAATAAGCTTGTCTTTGATAAATTTCCAGATGATACGGGTCATTTCATCGCCATCCAATTCTACTACCGGTTTTGCAACTTTGATCTTTTGGGCCATAAAAACTATTTTTTTGGTTAATATTCAAGGAACTGTGTTAGCAGTTCAGGGCCGCAAATCTACAATTTATTGGATGTACTTTACTCAGTGCCGGCCAGATAATCATTTTACCCAAAAAATATTTTTTTCCTTCTGGCTTGATTTTAGTCAATTAATTGCGTAACTTTTCTAAGGACTATTATCATGGATGTAACCAGACTTTTCCACAACTACCTCAACAAGTTTGTTAATATTTCAGATGATGAATTTGAACAGATTTTTGTGCCCATTATCAAAGTAAGGCGGTTTGGGAAAAGGGAATACCTTATCAAATCAGGTGAGGTAGCGAATTATTTCAATTTTGTCATTAAGGGGTTGGTACGCAAATATTACAAAAAGGGCCATAACGAAATAAATACCCAGATATCTGTGGAGGGCCAGATCATTATGAGCCAGCAATCCTTTCTTGGCCGCCAGCCATCTGAATACTATATAGAAACCATTGAGCCATCCGTCCTTATTTCTATAAAATACAATGACCTGGAAGAGATGTATAACAAGTCAAAAAAGATGGAACGCCTGGGCAGGCTGGTTGTAACCTATATGATGGCTATCAGCGATAACTGGCAAATGCAAATGATAAAAATGACTCCACGGGAAAGGTTTCTCAATTTTGTTATGAAAAACCCTGAACTGATGCAAAGGGTGCCACAAAAATACTTAGCCAGTTATCTTAATATCAAACCCGAAACATTCAGCCGCTTCAAACATTTGTTGCGTAGTCATACAAAAAACTCAGCCGTCTAAAATAAACAATATGCAATTGGCAACAGGCAATAGCCCGAATTGAAGGTCCCTTTGTCTATTGCAAATTGCTAATTGCCTGTTATTACAAATGCACTATCAGCACCGGAATTTTTAATTCATGCCTGACAGTATTGATCGTTGCTCCATAAATAAAGTCTTTTAATCCTGTATGACCATGTGCGCCCAGCACCAGCATATCGGCATTTTCTTCTTTTACAATTCGTATGATCTCTTTAGCACTATGGCGAAAACCCAATATGGCCTCTGCTTCAAATCCCTTTTCTTTTAGTTGGGTTACAAAAAGATCAAGTTTTTCTTTGTCCTTTTGTGTTTCGTAATCAGCTGTTTCCTTGCCCAGCAATATAGCAGTAGGGCTTTCTACTACATGTATAAGAATGAAACGGGTATCCTGCCGGGCCTGCCCGATGGCTGCTCCCAGTAGTCTTATGTCGTTCTCACTAAAATCCAGTGCCACCGCGATCTTTTTATAGACCGGCACTTCAATATTTTGTAAGGTAGGAATATCAGGATGCATTTGAATGGAATCTGGTTTTTTGTTTTTGGCAAGTAAAGGAAAAATAATGGAGTAGATCAATAGTGCAACAAAGAAAATCCCGGCTAAAACAATTACTAGTTTCAGGATACTGTTACTGGAAGAATCAAAGAAACCGAGAGCTTCACCCATCAGCATTTTCAAATTCAGGTACACCAATACAGAAGCCACAGCCCACGCAAGAAATTGTACAAAAGGTTTAATGGCGAAGGATCCCATTGTTCTTTTATCGCTTACAAAATGAATCAGCGGTATTACTGCAAACCCCAATTGCAAACTCAATACCACCTGGCTGAATATTAAAAGACTGTCTACTTCATCCTCGCCAAACATAGCAATGACGATAATGGCAGGAATAATAGCTATTAAACGGGTGATCAGTCTTCGCATAATCGGGTTGATGCGCAAACGCAAATAGCCTTCCATAACAATTTGCCCCGCCAGGGTTCCGGTAACAGTGGAACTTTGGCCCGATGCTATTAAAGCAATGGCAAAAAGGGTAGAAGCAAAGCTGGATCCCAGCATGGGCGATAGCAACTCATGCGCTTGTTTTATTTCTCCTACATCTGTTTTGCCGGTTTGAAAAAACACCGTAGCAGCTAATATTAGAATGGCTGCATTGATAAGAAAGGCAATGTTGAGAGCAATTGCACTGTCGATAAAACTAAACTTCAACGCCTGTTTAATGCCCTGGGTTGTTTTTTTGATCTTCCTGGTTTGTACCAATGCGGAATGCAGGTATAAATTATGCGGCATTACTGTAGCGCCAATAATACCTATTGCTAAATATAATGCGGTTTCTTTCGGTAAAGCATTGCTCATACCCTTTGCTTCATACAGGTCTTTTGCTTCGGGTAAGGAAGGAATAAATCCCTGCAGCACATCATGCAGTTGAGGATCGGCGATAATGATATTCACCAGGAAACAAACACCTATTACTGCGATCAGGCCGATGATGAATGCTTCCATTTTGCGGATGCCGAGGCGTTGCAGATAAAGTAATAAGAATGTGTCGAACACAGTGATCGATACACCCCATATCAATGGCAAACCTGTCAATAATTGAATCCCGATAGCCATCCCAAGTATTTCGGCCAGGTCGGTGGCGGCAATAGCAATTTCTGCCAATACCCATAAAATGAAATTCATTTTTTTCGGATAAGTTTCCCGGTTGGCCTGCGCCAGGTCTCTTCCTCTTACTATTCCCAGCCTTGCACTAAGACTTTGAAGAAGCAGGGCCATCAGGTTACTCATCAGCAATACCCATATTAAAGTATAACCGTATTTACTGCCGCCTGCAAGATCGGTTGCCCAGTTCCCCGGATCCATATAACCTACGCTTACTAAATAAGCCGGTCCAAAAAAAGATAGTATCCTTCTCCAGGCCGGCTTTTTAAGATTGGTAGTGTCTACACTTTGGTGTACTTCGCTCAATGATGTATCAAAATCTGTATTACGAGCCATATTTTACAAAAATATTTTTAGCTAATTGTTCGCTGATATTTATCGCTGTTTGTTGCCGGACCTTTATCTCAAGAGAGTTATCATAACTGAATTTCTTTTTTACTTCCAGTTTGGTACCAAGGCCTATTTTTTTATGACTTAACAATTCAAGCATAGCTGATGACTGATCGCTGACATGACTGACAATGCCTGTTTTATTCAAAGGCATTTCTAAAAGACATATCTGCTTGTTTGTTTCTATTTTGCCATTACTGTCGGGGATAGGGTCGCCATGTGGGTCTGTACGGGGAAAGCCAAGAAATTCATCCAGTTTGTCAATGAGATTTTTGTTACTTACATGTTCCAGGTCTTCCGCAACTTCATGCACTTCATCCCAACTGAATTTTAATTTCTCCGCTAAAAAATATTCCCATAAGCGATGACGACGGATGATAAGCAAGGCTACTTTTTGTCCTTCTGCGGTTAACCGGAAACCATAATAAGCCTGGTAGTGCACCAGCTTTTTGGTTTTTAACTTTTTCATCATATCCGTTACCGATGCAGGCTTTGTCTGCAAATGACCAGCCAGTTCATTGGTAGTAACGGTGCCATCGGCCTTTTGCAGATGAAAGATAGCTTTGATATAATTCTCTTCACTGGTAGAATAGTTCAGCACAGCTAAATTAATTTTTAGACAAACCTAAAATATTATGCCGGACTTTCAAAATTTTCTATTGATGATAAAGTGGGAAAGACTTAATTTGCTGATACAATACGAGTATCATGGTATTATTCAGAAGGTATAGCCTGTTTCTTTTTTTTATCATTCTGCTGGCAGCGTGCAAATCAAAAAAAACGTCTCTCTCAGGAGATGAACCTGTGGATGTAACCGATTTTATTGAATTTTTCCCGGATACAGAATTGCCTTATCATGCGGCAGACAGTATCCTCTTAAAAAAAGAAAAGGACTCATTGCTTATAAGTTATAAGGTCTTTACGCAGTTTGTACCGGATTCTATTCTTAGCCAGGTTTTTGGCAAAGCCGTAAAGCCAAAAATTTATCCATTGGCAAAAAACAAAGGGGATGAAACCTATCTTTTTGCTAAAGCAATTGCCGGCAACAAACGGGCGGTACTGGTACTGGGGTTTGATAAAAAAGATCAGTTCATTGCCGCAATGCCTTTCTTTAGTTTAGATCCATCAACTGCCACACGGCAAACAGCCAGTATGGATAGCAGGTATACCATTACCAAAAGTTTGTTCCGCAAAAATAAAGATGGAACTGTAAGCGAAGGAAAAGACGTATATGTGTTAAATAGCGGGGCTGGAAGTTTTATGCTTATTATGACGGATGCGTTGGATGATAAACCCACGGAACTGACCAATCCGATAGACACCATTTCCCGGAAACAAAAATATACGGCTGATTATGGGAGTGGTAAAATGAATCTTGTTTCTATCCGGGATGGAAGGAGAAATGACAGGCTTAGTTTTTTTATTCATTTTGAAAAAAATAATGGTGAATGCACAGGTGAGTTAAAAGGTGAAGCAATAATAAAATCTCCAACAGTTGCTGAATACCGCGAAGGGGGTGATCCATGTATATTACAGTTCAGGTTCGCTTCATCTTCTGTAACGGTAAAAGAACTGGAAGGGTGTGGTTCACGACGGGGTCTGCGTTGTTCTTTCGACGGAACTTATTCACGGAAAAAAGAAATAAAACCAAAAGCGGTCAAAGCCAAAACAATAAAAAAGAAGTAATAATTTTCTGTTGCCGGACATCCAAAAAATAAGCATTTCCGAATTTACCTTTATCTTGCGCCTTCGTGTAAAAAAAACACACTGTGAAAACTTTCCTGTAGGAGTTTTACAAGGTAAGTTCAATCTGAAACAAAAAACTAAAATTTAGCAGATGAGTTTTACAAATTTTAATGTCCCTTATCCTGTTGAACAAAATTATTCCAAACGCGTTGCTTACTTCTCCATGGAGTTCGCCGTACATCAGCCATTAAAAATATACAGCGGTGGATTAGGTTTCCTGGCTGGTTCGCATTTGCGTAGTGCCTATGAGTTAAAGCAAAATTTAATTGGTGTAGGTATATTGTGGAAGTATGGTTATTACGACCAGGAACGTCACCAGGACCAGACCCTGGATGTGGCATGGAATGAAAAGCAATACAGTTTCCTGGAAGATACCGGTCTTAAATTCCAGATCAATGTACATGAACATCCTGTTTGGGTAAAAGTGTTTTACCTGAACCCGGAAACTTTTAAATCGGCTCCGTTATTTCTCCTGTCTACTGATACACCGGAGAATGATTATGTATCACAAACTATCACGCATCGTTTATACGATGCTAATGTAGCTACCAAAGTAGCGCAGTATATTCTGTTAGGTGTTGGCGGTGCAAAATTGATGGATGTACTTGGCTTTAATCCTGAACTTTATCATCTCAACGAAGCACATGGTTTATCAGCTGCTTTCTATTTATACAACAAATTCAACCGTAAGATAGAAGAGGTGAAAAAAAGATTGGTATTCACCACGCATACACCGGAAGAGGCAGGTAACGAAAAACATGATATTTTTCTGTGTCATAAAATGAGTTATTTCTGTGGTCTCAGTGTGGATGAAGTGAAAAAGTTGACAGGAAACCCGGATGATGCGTTTAATCATTCGTTGGTAGCTTTACGGTTTGCACACATAGCCAACGGTGTATCAGAATTGCATGGGCATGTATCAAGAGCTATGTGGAGTAAATATGATGATATCTGCCCGATCATCTCCATTACTAATGCACAGAATTATCGTTATTGGGCGGATAAGCAATTATACAGGTTTAATGAGGCAGGTGATAATTATGGGATGGATGACAGAAAAAAATATTTGAAAAGACGAGCCTTTGATATCGTAGCGGACCAGACAGGAAAGATCTTTAACCCTGATGTGTTCACCATTGTATGGGCACGTCGTTTTGCAGGTTACAAACGTGCAGGGCTGATCACTACGGATGAAAAACGGTTTAAGAACTTATTGAATAACCCGAAATATCCTGTGCAGATCATCTGGGCAGGTAAACCTTATCCTGTTGACCATCCGGCGATCAGTGAATTCAACCAGTTGGTTTATCTGAGTAAAGAGCATAAGAATGTAGCTGTGCTGACGGGTTATGAACTGACGCTTTCCAAGAGATTGAAACAGGCGGCGGATTGCTGGTTAAATAATCCACGTGTGCCCAGGGAGGCTTCGGGTACCAGCGGTATGACAGCTTCTATGAATGGCGCTGTTAATTTTTCTACTGATGATGGGTGGATACCTGAATTTATTAATCATGGCCACAACGGTTTTGTAGTGCCTAAAGCTGATTACGCCAACATGGCTACGCATGAGCAGGATCAGTATGATCTGAATAAGCTGTATGATATATTGGAAAAAGAGATTCTTCCGATATACTATGATAATTACAATACATGGAGAGAGATCATGAAAAATGGTATGCAGGATGTTCGCTTCCGGTTTGACAGCAACAGGATGGCGAATGAATATTATGAGCTGTTGTATAAGTAGGCGAGTGGGGAATGGCGAGTGACGAGTAGGGATGAGGTGCTTACAATCATAGTTGTAAAATAAAATGGAAAGTGGTTTCTTGTAAAAGGGGCCACTTTTTTTAG
>JAKFEJ010000006.1:0-8601 GCA_036675745.1 Chitinophagaceae bacterium
ATCATTTTCGGAATTATCTCTCTTATACTTGCCATCATCGCCCTGATACTGATGCAGGTTAACAGCAACCTGAAAAAAATGTCGGATGATGTAGAAGGCATACAACGCCCGGAACCTGTTCCTTTTTATAAGAATAAGATATATATAGCCATGTTCGCCCTGTTGTTTTTTGTAGTGGGCGGCTACTTTGTTACCAAAGGCGCTATAGGCATGCAAAGACAAACGGATTACCAGCCTGTTCAACCTATTTATTATTCTCATAAAGTGCATGCCGGCATCAACCAGATCAACTGTTTGTATTGCCACGGTAATGCATGGGAAGGTAAGTCGGCAACTATTCCTGCTGTGAATGTTTGTATGAATTGTCATAAAACAATTACCACTTACGAAAAAGGCCCTAAGCTTTATGATAATGAAGGAAATGAAATAAATGGCACGGCTGAGATCGCTAAACTGCATAAATATGCTGCTTTTGATCCTGCCAAACCAAATGACTGGGATCCATCTAAAGCCAAACCGATCGAATGGGAAAGGATCCACAATCTTCCTGACCATGTTTACTTCAATCACTCGCAGCACGTAAAAGCAGGAAATGTGCAGTGCCAGACCTGCCATGGAAATATTCCTGAAATGGATGAAGTAAAGCAGTTCTCAGAACTGAGCATGGGCTGGTGTATTAATTGTCATCGTGATACAAAAGTTGATTTCAATTACGATAGTACAAAAGGCAACAAATTCTACAGCATTTACGAAAAGTTCCATAACGATATCAAATCAGGTAAAATGGATAGTGTAACAGTGAAAGATATTGGCGGGTTGGAATGTCAGAAATGTCACTATTAGAAGGTGGTAATTTGATCCCGCTGAAAGCAGGACAAGTTTTCAAGTTAATTAATTTTCAAATTGAAATAAATGAGCCAAAAACAGTACTGGCAAGGTTTCGGACAGGTTAATGATCCGGAAAATTTTCAAAAGAAGGTAACGGATGAGTTTCGTGAGGAATTGCCTTTTGAAGATTTGAACGAAGGAGTGATGGATGCTAAAACTCCGCGCAGGGATTTCTTAAAATACCTCGGCTTTAGTACTGCCGCCGCTACTCTTGCTGCAAGCTGTAAGGTGCCGGTTCGTAAGGCTATCCCTTTTGCAAACAGGCCTGAAAATATTATTCCCGGTGAGGCAAAATATTATGCCACTACTTATGTACAGGATGGAGATGCTATTCCTATCCTTGCAAAAGTGAGAGATGGCCGCCCGATCAAGATAGAAGGTAACACGCTGTCTTCTTTTACCAAAGGCGGTACTTCGGCCCGTGCACAAGCTTCTGTTCTTGACCTGTATGATATACACCGCATTACCCATCCAAAAAGGAAACTGGGTGAAAAGTTTGAAGAAAGCACTTACGAGTTCGTTGATAAAACAATTGCTGAAGGTTTGGCTGCCGCCGGTGGATCAGTTGTATTATTAACCAGCAGCATTATTTCTCCTTCTACCAAACAGGTTATTACGGAATTCCTTGCTAAATATCCGAACAGCAGGCATGTACAAACAGATGCTGTTTCGTACAGCGGTATGTTATTAGCAAATGAAGCAAGCGGGTTCGGAAAAAGCCTGCCGACTTACCGGTTTGATGCGGCTAAAGTAATTGTTAGCCTTGGCGCAGATTTCCTGGGTAGCTGGCTGAACCCGGTAGAAAATGCGGTAGGTTATGGCAAAGGAAGAAAGATAGATGAGAAGAACCCACAGATGAGTAAGCATTACCAGTTTGAGGGCCATCTTAGTACAACAGGCGCCAGTGCCGATGAACGTTTTACGCATCGCCCCTCTGAAACGGGTGCTGTTGCTTTAGCATTATTAGCTGCATTGGACGGTTCTGTAGCGGCGCCTTCTATTGCTGATGCTAAACTGAAAGCAGGTATCACAAAAGTGGCTGCTGACTTGAAAGCGAATAATGGAACTGCTTTGGTAGTATCCGGCAGTAATGATGTAAATATCCAGACCATAGTAAATGCTATCAATAATGCTATCGGTGCTTACGGCAAAACAATTGACTGGAGCGTAACTTCCAATTATCGCCAGGGAATTGATAAAGACCTGGTTGACCTGGTAGCACAAATGGAAGGCGGACAGGTGGGTGCTTTGTTGATTACAGGTGCTAATCCGGCTTACTCCTATTACGATGCAGATAAATTTAAAGCTGCATTGAAGAAAGTGAAACTGTCTGTTTCATTTGCTGAGAAAATGGACGAGACAACAGAACTATGTAATTATATTGTTCCTACTCATCATTACCTCGAAAGCTGGGGTGATGCCGAACCCAAATCAGGATATGTTAGTTTCCTTCAACCTACTATTTATCCTCTATTTAAAACACGTCCATTCCAAACCTCTTTATTGAAATGGAGTGGTAACAATACCGATTACGATACTTATTTTAAAAACTACTGGACCACTAAGCTGGGGTCTTTAGAAGCATTTGATAAAGCCTTGCAGGATGGTGTATTGGAGACTGCTCCAACTGTTGCCGGTGCCGGTGCTTACGGTGGTGGATCTGTTGCAACGGCGGCCTCAGCTATTGCTTCCGCTAAGAAAGGCGGCAAAGATGAAGTCGTATTGTACCAGAGTGTAGCAATTGGTACTGGTGTTGGTTCGGCTAATCCCTGGTTGCAGGAATTACCTGATCCTATCACCAAAGCTACATGGGACAACTATGCATTGATCTCCATGTCCAAAGCAAATGAACTTGGAATCAAGCTGGATGTAGATTACGAATATTATCCTTCCAAACCGGTTATTAAATTAACCGTTGGAAAAAAAGAAGTGGAGCTTCCTATCCTCGTTATTCCCGGTATGAATGCGAATACAATTGCTGTAGCCGTTGGTTATGGAAGAAATGAAGGATTGGGAAAAACGGCTGCGGGTGTTGGTAAAAATGTTTACCCGTTTGCTTCTTTCAATGGAACTACCATTGATTATTTTGCTGCGGATGTAACGGTAACGGATCAGAAAAGAAAACAAAAAATTGCGCAAACACAGATACATAATTCATATGAAGGCCGTGTGGAAGTAGTAAGGGAAACAACCCTGGCAACTTTCAAAAAGCATCCGAATGAAATAAAAGATTTTCGTGACGGGCTTGTTGAAAAATATGCAAAAGCAACCGGCGACTATAAAAAAGAAGCTACTCTATACGGTGTGCATGATCAGCCCGGTATCAAATGGGGAATGACGGTTGACATGAATGCCTGCTTTGGTTGTGGGGCATGTGTGGTGGCCTGTCATACAGAGAATAATGTACCGGTTGTTGGGAAAAGCGAAGTACTTCGCTATCATGATATGCACTGGCTGCGTATTGACCGCTACTTTGTAAGTGATGAAAAGAATCCTGATGATCTGAAAGGTGTGGTATTTCAGCCGATGATGTGCCAGCATTGTGACAATGCGCCTTGCGAGAATGTTTGTCCTGTTGCTGCTACCAACCACAGTACGGAAGGTATTAACCAGATGGCTTATAACCGTTGTATCGGTACAAGATATTGCGCTAATAACTGCCCTTTTAAAGTACGTCGCTTTAACTGGTCTGATTATATGGGAGCCGATAGCTTCCCGAATAACCAGGATCAGCAAATAGTTGGTAAACTGGATCCTGCTGTTCACCAGATGAATGATGAGCTGACAAGAATGGTGTTGAATCCTGATGTAACAGTTCGCTCAAGAGGTGTGATGGAAAAATGCAGCTTCTGTATTCAGCGTACACAGGCGGCTAAACTGACCGCTAAAAAAGAAGGCCGCATGCTGGCTGATGGTGATGCCAAAACAGCGTGCCAGCAGGCTTGTGCCGGCGATGCTATTGTATTTGGTAATGTACACGATTCACAAAGCCAGGTTAGCAAAATACGTCACGACAATCCGCAACGTAGTTTTTATGTATTGGAACAGTTACACGTATTGCCGAATGTTACTTATTTAGCCAAGGTGAGAAATACAGATGAAATAATAGAAAAGGGTGAGCATGGAGAAGAGAAGCATGAAGCTGGTATTCCGGCTGTAGAGCATAAAACGGAAGAAGCCGCACATTAAATCCTTGTCTCCGCTGCGGCGGAGAACTTAGGCTGAAGAGCTTAAAAGGTTAAAGAAAGTTCTTTGTTTGAAAAACGTAATAAGGAATCGGTCCCCTCTACGTCATTGCGATCCGCCAGCGGCGGAGAAGCAAGAAGGGGGATATAAGAATATATAAATTATAAACGACCGGGGCTGCCTGTCGGCAAAGGCAGGGTGGGTTGCTCAATAGCGAACAGAAAGTACAAGAGTGCGACGCAACAGTCGATGCTGGTAGTACAGAAGCTGGTAACAAAACAAAGAACAACGAAGAAGAAAAATAGTTGAATAAATAAAAGAAAAGCTCGTAGCTCATAGCTCACGGCTCAAAGCTTAAATTATGGGATTACTCAGATACGAATCACAGGTTAGACCCGCACTGGTAGAAGGCGATAAAGACTATCACCAGGTGACAGAAGATATATGCCGCCCGGTAGAAGCAAAACCTTCTAAGCTCTGGTGGATCGGATTCATTATTTCCGTAGCATTACTTCTTTTTGGAGTTGTTTCTGTTACTATGGAAGTAATATATGGTACGGGTCAGTGGAACCTGAATAAAACTATCGGCTGGGGTTGGGATATCACCAATTTCGTATGGTGGGTAGGTATTGGTCACGCCGGTACATTGATCTCCGCTATCTTATTATTATTCCGCCAGGGATGGAGAACAGGTGTGAACCGTGCGGCGGAAGCGATGACTATTTTTGCGGTAATGTGTGCAGGCCAGTTTCCTATATGGCATATGGGTCGTGTATGGGTAGCCTTCTTTACGTTGCCTTATCCAAATACCCGGGGGCCTTTGTGGGTAAACTTTAATTCGCCTTTGTTGTGGGACGTATTTGCGATCTCAACTTATTTCACTGTATCCTTATTGTTCTGGTATTCCGGTCTGTTACCTGACCTGGCTACACTGCGTGACAGGGCAAAATTGAAATGGCGTAAAATGTTTTATGGAGTAGCGGCATTCGGCTGGACAGGTTCTACCAAACACTGGCAAAGACATGAAGCGCTTTCATTGGTATTAGCCGGTCTGGCTACCCCGTTGGTATTATCCGTACACACTATTGTATCTTTTGACTTTGCTACTTCAATAGTTCCGGGTTGGCATACAACGATCTTCCCTCCATACTTCGTAGCGGGTGCGGTGTTTTCCGGTTTTGCGATGGTGCAAACGCTTTTATTGGTGACAAGAAAAGTATTAGCGCTGGAAGAATATATCACGATCGAACATATTGAAGTGATGAATAAAGTAATTATCCTGACGGGTTCAATCGTTGGTATTGCTTATCTCACCGAATTATTTATGGCATGGTATAGCCATGTGGATTACGAATGGTTCGCCTTTAAAGAAAACCGTGTAAACCTGAATAGTCCTTATGGTTGGGCTTACTGGATCATGATGGGCTGTAACGTGTTGTCGCCACAGATATTCTGGTTCAAAAAAATGAGAAGGAACCTTCTGGTTACTTTCTTCATGAGTATATTGGTGAATATCGGTATGTGGTTCGAACGTTTCGTGATCATCGTTACATCAGTATATCGTGATTATCTGCCCAGTTCCTGGAGTACTTACTATACACCCACTATCTGGGAAGTTGGATTTTATTTGGGAACATTCGGGTTGTTCTTTACCTGTTATTTCCTTTTCTCCAAATTTTTCCCGGTTATTGCGATTGCTGAGATCAAACATATACTGAAGAAAAACGGTGAAAACTATAAAGAGAAAATGGATGAAGTGGAAGCTGAATCAACAGACGAGTTTGGGCATAAGCATGGACATGATCATGGAACGTAGAGAAGCCGCGGGCCGTAAGCTATGAGCTACGAGCCGGCGTAACATAAATGAATAATATTTTGAGTTTCTTTCCACCAACCGGCGGATCGGAGCTCATAGCTAAAAAGCTAAAAACAATGGGTGTAAAAAAATTTATAGTTGGCAATTTTTACGACGAAGCGGTTTTGTTTCCTGCTGTAAAAAAAGTGCGACGGGCCGGATATAAAATTCACGATGTGTTCACGCCTTTCCCCATCCATGGATTGGATAAGGAAATGGGTTTGCGTGATACCAGCCTGCACGTTGCCGGATTTATTTATGGTATTACGGGAACAGCTACTGCGCTTGGTTTTATTACCTGGATGTTAGCTGTTGACTGGCCTTTGAACTTTGGCGGTAAACCCTTCTTTTCGTTGCCAGCGTGGATACCCATCACTTTTGAACTGACTGTTCTATTCTCCGCAATAGGTATGGTAATGACATTTTGCTGGCTTTGCCAGTTGGCGCCATTTGTAAAAAAAGATCATTTCAATCCAAGATCAACTGATGATACTTTTGTAATGGCGCTGGAATGCACTGATAAAACGAATGAAGAGGAGGCGGTCGCTTTTTTAACCAGCATTGGAGCAAAAGAAGTGTCTGTTCAATATAAAGAAACAGAATGGTGGTTAGGAAGGTATGATAAGGATACCGTGCGTTTTGAAAGAAAAAAAGAAATAACAGCTCATTAAGTACAAGATACAAGGAACAAGGTACAAGAGACAAGATGGGGGATGTTTTTAATGATAGTAGGTTGTATTGTTAACCGGAAACTGGAAACCGGTAACCGGCAACCATTAACCCGAATTCGGAATTTTTAAAAATAATTTGATGACAAGGAAATTTTTAATCATAGCTGGATGTGTAGTTCTTGCAGTTGCATTGGTCAGTTGCGGCGATACACGACGTAGCCCCGGCAGAGCTTATATGCCGGATATGACGTATAGCAATGCTTATGAAACGTATGCTCCGGCACAGGAAAGACTGAAATCTTCCGCTGTACAAGGCGAAGCGCATTATATCGGTCGGCCCGTAGAGGGAACAATTGCCCGTGGGGATATGATGGCCTATACTTTAAAAAATGATTCCGTAGGTTATAACCTATCGGCTAGCATAAAAAACCCGCTGGTACCGGGATCTGTAGATATGAAAGAGGCGGAAAGATTATACCTGGTCAATTGCGGTATTTGTCATGGAACTAAATTAGATGGTAATGGCCCTTTGTTTAAAGGTGGTGATGGCCCCTATACAGCAGCGCCAAAAAACTTTATGGATGCAGCGATGAAAGCAATGCCGGAAGGAACCATGTTTCATTCCGTTACTTATGGCAAAGGACAAATGGGTAGCTATGCTTCGCAATTAAATACAAAACAACGCTGGGAAGTAATCGCCTATATAAAATCAAAACAGTTTCCGGCGGGAACACCAACAACAGACAGTACTGCAAAACGTGCTGTTGATAGCGCCACTGTTGCAAAAGCGAAATAAGATTTTGATAAAGAAAATAAATGAATGCAGATGTCAATCCGGGAAAAATTCATAGTGCCGAAAAAATATAACACGATAGCTATTGCGTTAATGGTAGTAGGTGTATTGGCAATTATTGGTTTGTATGTAACGGCAGGGTCTTCAAACGACCCTCACAAACAGGCAAGGTTTTGGGGTAGCCTGTTGATGAACAGTGTTTACTTTTTATTAGTTGTCAATGCTGTCATGTTCTTTATTTGCGCTACTACGCTTGCATGGGGAAGTTTTCAATTGGCGTTCAGTCGTGTGTCCGAAGCGATATCCGCTTGTGTACCGGTGATCGGTGTTATTTGCGGTGCTATACTATTGGCCATCGCATTCAGCAGTAACCATGAAATATATCACTGGACCGATGCGGAGCATGTAAAACATGACCCAACATTGCTGCACAAGTCGGGTTTTTTGAGTAAAGGCTTTTTTGCCGTGGTTACAATTTTGACAATTGTTTTATGGTCATTCCTTGGTTGGAAAGTAAGACAGCGTTCCCGCATGCTGGATGAAAACCCGATACAATCAAAAGAAGAAAGAAAAAAATATATCTGGACAAATACGGTTTGGGCTGCATTGTTCCTTGTTGTTTTTGCATTAACGGTTTTGTCATCTATTCCCTGGCTTTGGTTAATGAGTATTGATGCGCATTGGTACAGCACCATGTATAGCTGGTACACATTTGCAAGCACGTTTGTGGCAGGCCTGGCGTTGATAACCATTTTTGTCATCTTTCTTAAAAACAATGGTTACCTGGAATATACAACGAAAGAACACCTGCATGATCTTGGAAAATTCATGTTTGCTTTTTCCATCTTCTGGACCTATTTGTGGTTCTCCCAATTCATGCTGATCTGGTATGCGAATATCCCGGAAGAAACCGTTTACTTCAAACCACGGACAGAAGGTATTTACAGCGGCATATTCTGGCTGATGTTTATTATTAATTTCCTTGCACCTTTATTAATATTCATGAGCAGGGATTCGAAAAGGAATTATTCAACAATGGCATTCATGTCCATATTGATCCTGTTTGGTCACTGGCTGGATTTTTTCCAGATGGTATTCCCCAGCCCGTCGCCGGATCGTGTACCGATGATATTATATGATTTTGGTATCGCTTTGGGATTTCTCGGGTTGATCATGTTTGTAACAGCAAGAGCATTGGCTAAAGTTCC
>JAKFEJ010000005.1:0-8598 GCA_036675745.1 Chitinophagaceae bacterium
AGGCATTGCATAGATCTTTCCGTTTGTTTTAAACTTCCATGCTTCTTTGCCATTCTTTTTATTTAACGCTACTACCTCTCCATTCGTGTTGGTAACAAAAACAAGTTTTCCATCAGATGCAGTACCGGAACCGATATCACTGTTATCCTGGTAGGTCCATTTTTCTTTCACCTGCGGATAATCAGTATTGATTGCATACGATGGCCGGTAATAGGTAATAGTAGAATTTTTGAATTGATGATCCTTTAATTCAACAGTGGCCCAAACAGGCTTTGTTTCAACACCGGGAGTTCTTTCCTGGTAAACAACCAAATTATTTTTTATCGTAACGATATTGTATCCGCCTATGTCTTTTTTTGCACGAAGATTAGAACGACCCATTATGGCAGGAATGCCATCGAAATTTAATTTTCGGTTGGAATGGCCATGCCCGCAAAGGATGAGCTGAACGTTTTTTTGTTTAAGCCGGTCAATAGCTTCAAACCAATTATTCAATGACGAATCCTGCGGGTAATGATTTACAAAAACAATTGGTGTGTTATCATCAGTGGCTTTCAAAACAGAATCCAGCCATACAATATTTTCCCGTGGGATCTGGCCGGGACTCATTCGCATATTAGGTCCTGAATGGGTGCCAAGAAAAAGATAATCGCCTGCTTTAAAAGAAAAGGTTTCGTTACCAAATATTTTTTTAAAAGTATTCGAACCGTTTTCCGACCAGTTGCTATCATGGTTGCCCGGAACAATATGCCAGGGCTTAGTTAAGCTGTCCAGTATCTGTTTAGCTAATTTTATTTCATCATCTGAACCAAACTCGGTAATATCACCGGAGATAACAACAAACTGTATCGCTGCGTTTTCATTGATATCTTTCACCGTTCTTCGCAGGTCATCTGCGCCGGTGCCGCTGCCGATATGGGTATCGGAAAGATGTACGAAGGTGATAGCCGCATCCTGTGCGAACGAGTAATTAAGGAGAAATAAAATAAAAAGAAGCGAAATTGATTTTTTCATGGTCGTGCAGGATTACTTGTTTTTGGGCTAAATAAAAAAAAGCCGGCTTTCCATCCATATCTCTAAAAATAAGAATAACCACTGGCTGGTTAGCCGGTGGTTATTCTTATACAGTCAACTTTTGTCTGCTTTATATAAAAGTTAATAGCGTTGTATTTGTGTTTATCTACAGCGCAGTGAACTGCCTTACCGATGATATTGGGGTAGCCGCACGGTATCCGGCCAGGATATGGTGATACCGTCTGCCGATGGTGGCATTCCAAAAGTCTGCATAATCGACCATATTGCCTGTTGAGTTCCGTACTTGCAACGACCCCAGGTCGTCACCATTGGTGTCAATAACCCGGATACGGTAATCAATACGCTCCGTACCCTGGGTGATTTGCCGGTCAGCATGCTTAATCACCGGAACCTGTTGCCATCCCGTAGCTTCACCGAAGGAAACAGGCTCTCCTACGTTAAGCCAATCACTCTTCAGGTTTGTATGGGTGGCTGTGGGGCCGGGATCGGTGTTATATTGATACTGGTACTGCAGTTTTAAAGAGGTGGTTACCCCGGGTGTTTCGAAAAGAAAATTATAGAATTTAACCCAGGCAAATGTCCCGGTGCTATCTGTAGTTATCCTGGTATAGGGATAACCATTATCTATTACAACCGGCGGCTTATCAAAATCATATACAAATACGTTTTGTTTTCCAGGTGTTAATGTAACGTTTTGGTCAAAAACCAGGTCTGCATTAGCTCCCCGGTACAGCTTGATGTTCGTCATTCCGGAAGGGGCAGTAAAAAAAAGACCCACACCGCCGCTGGGTATAGCATTATAAGGAGCGATCGGAGTAGTACTATTGGCGTACAGTTTATTGTTGATCTCCACCTTTGTGATATTATTTGCCGCCCCGGTAACTACAGGCACAAAATAGTGAAGCTGAAATTCGGCTTCATCTTTTGGCAAGTTGTGTGAATCATACTCAACCACATGCTTCTTACAAGATGTGCTCACTGTGGCAAGTATAAAAAACAACGATAATAATTTTACTATATTTTTCATTTACTCAATATTTTAATTAATTATTTAGGTATTTCGCCCGGATAAGCAAACCAGGGAATGGAGGTCTGATAATTGGCTGCATTTCCTGAAGTTGGCTTTAACGTCTCTAAAGACGGCAAGTTCCACATGTACTCTGAGTTGTAGCGTGGCCTGAGCCGGTATGAGGGAGCTCCTTCATTCAATACGTTATAGCTACCTTTCCTGTTAGCAACCTGTGCGGGAAGCAAATACAATCCTTTATATACTTTCTTAGGATCGCTATCCCATTTTTGATCAAGAATGGCCTGGCTCCAACCATTACCATTTTTAGGGTAATCCCCGGTATAGGCAATATCGTAATGGTATTTACGCATATCTGTCCAGGCTTCTGCAGCGCCCCAGGGATATAAAGCCACCCATTTTTGCATCATAATGTGCGAAAGTGAAAAATCTGCCATGTTTAACCCGCTTACAAACGGGCCAGCCTCGTACTCGCCTGCTAATGTATTGAAAGCGGCACCTGTGATTTTGTCTCCACCGGTTGGCGAACCTGTGGTACCCTGGTGGATATACCTGGCCGTAAATTCCAAATCTGCTTTTATCCCCTCTTTAAAAGCATCAAAGGCCTGGGCTGGCTGTTCCATTTTCCAGTAAGCCTCTGCCAGGCAGAATTTAATTTCTGCTGCAGTCGTTAAAATATAAGGTGCGTTGTCCCTGTATATCCACTTACCGATGCCATCATGCGCAGTCCCGCTGAAAGTAGAGCTTACATTTCTCCCATAATAAGAAGGAGCGGTTCCCAACGGGCCTACTGTGCTGGTAAAAGAGCCGCCACGGTACGTGTATTTTTTAACACTGTCAACATGACCAATGTTTAAATAGTTAGGGTTGCTGGTGGTAGATAGCTTTACCGCCACCCGGGGATCGAAGTGCCCTGCAACATCCACGAGGGTATCTGCAATAATTTGTTTCCCGGCTAATTCATATGCAGAGAACTGACTTCCCGCAATTGGAAATTTATCACCGGTAGCTTCATCGTACTTGGGAACAGTGCCGGTAAATACCTGTACAGCATATTCATGCTGGAAATATAAGTAAGACAGATTGAGCCTGGCGGTACCCCAGAAATTGTTATAAGCTGAGTAGGGCGCTGACTGGGAGCCTCCTTCAATTTTCAACACTGCATCATCAGCCGAGGTTTGGAAAGACTTGCCGGCAGCATCAATCAACTCCTGTGCATATTTTGTTTTGAAATCGGTTTTATTAGTTAAAGAAGCAAGGTGTTTTACGATTACAGCATAAGCAAACTTTATCCATTTGGTTTTGTCGCCACCATAGATATGATCGTTGTCGTTGATTTTATTTCCATAGTCCGAGTTGTCTTGTTTCTCTAACAATTCAATGGCTTTGTACGCCCATTCTTTAACCTGCGGATAAATTTCATCCTGGTAGTCGTAGTCGTGAGATAAACGTCCGGGCTCAAATGCCTGCTTCATCGGGAGGTCGCCATGTATTTTGGTCATTATATCCCAGGAATAAGCCTTCATGGCATACCCTATACCGGCTAATGTCCAGTTTTCGGCAGCCATAGACTGGTTGATCAGGTTTTCCAGGTTCATTCCCTGCAGCCAATATACGGAGCGCCATATTTCACCCCCGGCATCACTACCCAAATTGTAGTAATTGTTGGCAAAATTGGTATAGCTGGTTGTTCCCATCATTTGGGTAAGCGGGCCAAGTGCCCGGATATCCCAGTAAAACCCTTCGTAGGCTTGTTGAATGCCGGCTAGATAAAGGTGCGCTTCTATATAGGCTGGAGCATCCGTGTTTCTGTTTACATCCAGGTATTTTTTACATCCCGTTGCCAATAGCAGTAAAGGGATTGCCAATAATAATATTGTTTTTTTCATATTTCGTTTAATTTAAAGTTAGGCTGATTCCGAAAGTAATTCCGCGTGGGTTGGGGATAGACCATACATCGTATCCTTCACCACCGGTACCGCCTGCTGCTGCCGATACGGTATTGCCTACGGCATCAATGCCCGAGTAATTAGTCCAGGTAAACAAGTCATTTCCTACCACGAAAAGACTCATATCAGAAATGATACGTGCCCTGGACAAAATATTTTTAGGAATTGCATAAGAAAACCTTAGTTCCTGTAAACGGAGATAATGGACGTCTTTCTCCAGCCAATCTTCATCACCTCCGCCATAGATACTGGAAGAGGCGAGGCCTGCATCTACACCAATTGTATTAACGGTCGGTGTTTTCGTGTTTTCATTACCATCTCTCAGTACGCCATTAAACACAACAGGTCCTCTTTCACGATATTCTACAGATTCCCAGCTATTCCCGGTGGTGAACATCGAACGTTTTGTACCGTTTACGACAGTAGCTTTGTATCTTCCGGCAAACAGGGCTGACAGGCGAAGTCCTTTATAGCTCAGGCTGGTTGTTGCCCCAAAACGCAAATGAGGCTCCCTGTCTCCGATTACAGTCCACAAAGGATTTACGAGCGGAACTCCGGTCCCTGGATTAATTAATATCTTGCCTTCGTTGTTACGTAAGAATGCCCGCCCGGTTAATGTAGTAATTGGCTGACCTACCATGATACCATTGCGTATGTTTCCAGAGTTCCATGTATAGGCATTGTAGTATTCCGTAACATTTTCCGGGAGGTAAACAACTTTCGATCTGCCACGGGAAGCATTTACGCCTACGTTCCATGTAAGACCGCTGGGCAGTTTAACAATGTCGCTATTAATACCCGCTTCCCATCCCCAGGTTTTGAATGAGCCTACATTCATGTTGTTCAATACAAAACCGGTAGCGTAGCTTAAACGGAATCCTTTTACGATCTGGTCTTCATTGGTAGTATTGAAGATAGTAAACATGGCGTTGATGCGGTTTTTCAAAAAACTAGCGTCAAATCCAATTTCGCGGGCGGTGATCATCTCCGGACGCAAGTTCGGGTTAGGCCCTGTAAATCCGTATCTGAAACCACCACCGGTCGATGTCATTACTTCCAACTGCGGGTCGATCTCCAACGGGCCGGCATCCTTACCCACCTGGGCTATTGAACCTCTTAATTTAAAGTAGTTAATCACCCTGATGGATTTGACAAAATTTAACTCAGATAAAATAAACGAGGCTTCCATAGCGGGGTAAAAATAGGAGTTGTTCTGTACCGGCAAAGTAGAAGACCAGTCATTACGAGCTCTGAGAGCAACAAAAGCCATATTGTTATATCCAAACTCAAACTGTCCGGATATAGCCTGTACCCTGCGCTTGGTATTTTTTTGATTAGAGGTTTGGGTTAAAGGATCTGTATTGTTGATAGATTGGAAATCTGGTATCACATATTTGGATCCGTTTGTTGTTTGTCTTATCACTCCATTTTCCAACTGGTGATATCCCACCTGGGCGGCAAATGTCAATTTATCTTTCAGGAATTTGTTGTTATATCCCGCAATGATATTAACGGTGGGATCAGAGAAGTTTGCCTGGACAATGTCATACCTGCCCAACCCGGCATTTTTGTTTGCATAATATGGGTGCCAGGAATTTTGGAAGGTTTGTGTGCCTACATCCCAGCCAACCTGTCCGCGCAGGAATGCATTTTTGATTGGCGTTATTGTAAATGCAACATTTGATATAAACCTGTTCGACCTGTCGAAATTCAGATTTTTATTCAATGCAAATAAAGGGTTTAATAAATCGTAGTCCAGGTAGTAGTCCGGCTTTTTCATAAAACCATCGGCGGTTTCGTAAACCGACATATCATCCACCAATGGCCATACCATAGCCCTGTATAAGGGGCCATCTGTACCCCGCATTACTTTGTTGTTGTTGGTACGGGTGAATTGCATGGAACTTTCAAACTTTAGCCAGTCTGTTATTTTGGCCTGGCCCGACAAGCTAAGATTGAAACGATCATAATCCGTTGTTTTGATTACGCCTTTCTGATCTAAAAAAGAAACACCTCCCCTGATAGTGGCCTTGTCTGAACCAGCCTCTACAGATAAATTGTGTCTTTGCGTAAAGCCGGTTTGCAAAATGGCTGCTACATTATCGTACAGTTTTGAACCTGCCGGATATTCAGCTCCGAATTTTGAGGTATTGTAATAGTTGGTAGTGCCATAAACGCCATTTGTATACTTCGTTTGTTGCTCAGGCCAGCCGTAGGCTTTGTCTAATCTGAAGGAGTTGCTGTAAGTAACTTTTCCTTTTCCACCGCGGCCTTTTTTTGTTGTGATGATGATAGCTCCGTTAGAAGCATCGGAACCATACAGGGCTGCTGCGCCAGCGCCTTTCAGGACGGTAATAGACTCAATGTCTTCTGGATTAAAATCGTTACCACGGGAAGAGTAGTCCATGTTTCTTACCGAATAGGTTTCTCCTCCAGCCATTCCCAACGGATCAAAGGTAGAGTTGTTCATAGGGATACCATCAACAACATACAAAGGCTGGTTATTGCCGGAAATAGAGGTCAAATTTCTTAATACCACGGTAGTAGAAGCGCCTGGCGCACCACTGGTTGAAGTAACATTCAGACCAGGAACCCTTCCGGCAAGCGCAGAAATGAAGTTATCTCTTCCCGATTCAGTAATGGTAGCACCATTTACTACCTGAACTGACGAACCCACTGATCGTGCGATACGCTTCATTCCAAATTCGGCAGTAATAACTACTTCACCCAGCGAACCACCTTTTGGGACCAGTGTTATTTTCAAAGCCGACCCTGACCCAATGCGGATCGTTTGTGGTTCAAAGCCAACGTGCGTAAAATCCAACTCATTCGTGCTGGTTGCACGTATTGAAAATGAGCCGTTCTCTCCGGTAGTCGTTGCAGTGGTTGTGCCTTTTACGGAGACGGTTACTCCAGCTACAGGATCGTTTTTTTCGTCAAATACGTTACCTGTAATTGTCCTTAGTTGGGCATTGCTGTAGAACGTGCAACACGCAAACAAGAACGATAACAATGTTACCCGTCGTGTTAGTTTTTTCATTTTCTCATACATTTTTAATTAAAAAATTTTTACAATACAGTTAGTCCTGCGTTAACATAGGGTTGCAACAGTTTATCATCTTTATCCAGCTCTGTAATAAGAATATCAATCTTCTTTACCGGGCAGATATGTATGGGTTGGTAGGTATTGATCTTTTCCGAAATAGCCAGGCATACCACTTTGGCCGATGATTCGATCATTGCTTTTTTTAGCTGCACTACTTCCCAGTCAATATCGGTAACTCCATTTTGCAGATCAATTGCATTCGTACCTAAAAAACAGATATCAGCTTTCAGTTGCCTGATCTTTGAGATTGCTTCTGACCCAACAGTAATCTTGGAGCCCTTGGAAACCCGGTCACCGATCAGGATCACTTCAATATTGGGATGATCCATGTATTCAAGAATAGCTGCAATACTTCCGGAAACAAATGTGGCTTTCAACTCTGCGGGTAGCATTCTTGCCATTTCAACAATAGTTGTTCCACCGCCGGTCAATACGAACATGCCGTTGCTGATCAGTGAAATTGCTTTTTGAGCGATTGTTTTCTTTTGATGCTGGGAGTAAACGCCGTTACTCGGAATATGAACCTGGCTGAATGAACGGGACAAAGCGCCGCCATGTACTTTTATTAATTTTCCTTCTTCAGAAAGCTCCTGCAGATCGCGGCGGATGGTATCTTCCGATACGTTTATTTCAAGGCTAAGCGAAGACGAAAGAACTTTATTATGCAAGTTGACCTGCTGTAATATATAGGACTGTCTTTCTTTCTTAAGCATGCTTGGTTCGTTAAAGAAGTTTAAATATATGGGAAATAAGTGCATGAAACCGCAAAAAAAATATATTTTTTTTAACAAGTGTTAACAAACACGCATTTTTATAAGCAAAATCATGCATAAACAGCAAACTTGAGTCGCCATTATGCGTTAATTTTCAAGAGCTTCTTAGTTACGCCCTGGTGTATTCAATTATCTGTCATTGTCACAGTTTCCAGCGGTTCGGGCAAACTGATTTTGTTTTACACCAAAACGTAGTTCTCATTACCAATAGAGAATTTTTAGCTGTACAGCATGCAAGAGATTGAACAGATGTACACAGATTTTTTAACCAAAGAGATTACGATAAATAATTTGAAAAAAGACAGGTTATTGTGATTTGTTTTCTGGAATTTTATTTGACACGGTTTAACGGATGATAACGGATTAATTCAGTTTGTAAGCATTTTGGATACTTCATCGTTCGGTTCGCAATTCCGTAAACACAAAACACACGCCCGCCTGTCAGCAGGTAAAAAGCGCTTAAAATAAAAAACGGAAGCCCTGGAGCTTCCGTTTTTTTGCCAATAACCTGGTTGTTGATCACCCTATTGTTTAAGGTATCCATTGTATTCCTCATCAGTTGCACAATCCCACCAAACAGGCATACTCCAAATATTTGGATCAGTAGCGTGGGCATTTAAGGCAAGCGTATTTATAGAGTTGTATTGTATTTCATAAACCGGCGGTAATGCCCAGCGGCGCATCCAATACCTGGGATCTGTTGGAGCC
>JAKFEJ010000418.1:0-8562 GCA_036675745.1 Chitinophagaceae bacterium
TAATCACTGTTCTATCTAATCCTATTATTTTAAGAATATGAAGAAATTTCAAATCGTGCTTCTTTTATTTATTGCAGCGGCGATTGCTGTATTGATCAGT
The DNA here is from genome assembly GCA_036675745.1 of Chitinophagaceae bacterium. Lineage (GTDB taxonomy): Bacteria > Bacteroidota > Bacteroidia > Chitinophagales > Chitinophagaceae > Terrimonas_B. Next base: position 101 of record JAKFEJ010000418.1, read on the forward strand.
TTCATGGGTACCCTTACTACTTATGATACAGTAGAGACAGCCAGGAGCAAGCCCGGCAAGTTTGTCCATTTAATAGCAAAGCTTGATCATACACAGCCGATAGAGTATGATGCGATAAAAGATCCCAACTATTTAAGTTTTACTGCTATTGATTCGTTAGGCGATGCAGTGAAAGTTATTTATCTCAATGCCAAGCCCGAAAATCTTGAAGTAAGTGAACGCCTTGTTTTAAAAGGCGCTATTAAAGAAGATCATTTTGAATGTAAAGAAATTTTAATGAAATGCCCTTCAAAATATAAAGACGATATGAAAGCGGCGGAAAAGAATTTGCCTGCAACAACAATGAATGAAATTCCTGCAAATAATTCACAGGTAAAAAAATACTGATAAACGGATGGATTATATCGGCGAACATTTATTACCCGGTCAGCTGGGTAATTTTTTTATCACTCTTTCTTTACTGGCCTCTTTAGTAGCCTGCTTTGCCTATTTTAAAAGTGTAAGGTCTGCAATTGATGCTGACAAGCAAAGATGGAAGAAATTGGCCCGTATCGCATTTCTTACTGAGACCGTTTCCGTGTTTGCTGTCTTCGGTATTTTATTTTATATCATCAGCAATCATTTATTTGAGTACAAATATGCCTGGCAGCATAGTAGTCTTTCCTTAGAAGCAAAATATTTACTGGCTTGTTTCTGGGAAGGACAGGAAGGAAGTTTTCTATTATGGAGTGTGTGGCATTGTTTATTAGGGTTGATAATAATGCGGAAAGCAAAGGACTGGGAAGCTCCGGTTATGACTGTTGTAAGCTTTGCACAGTTTTGTTTGGCTACCATGATCGCAGGTATATATGTGTTTGGTCAGAAGATCGGATCAAATCCGTTTGTATTATTACGCAATGAAATGGAAGCCCCCATTTTTTCGAAACCCGATTATCTTTCTTTTATTACCGATGGCAATGACCTGAATCCTTTGTTGCAGAATTATTGGATGGTAATACATCCGCCTGTTTTGTTTATGGGTTTTGCTTCCGTTATTATTCCTTTTGCTTATGCCATTGCAGGATTGTGGACTAAAAAATATAGTGATTGGATAAAACCGGCATTGCCCTGGGCTTTGTTTTCAGCAGCCATTTTAGGTACGGGTATTATGATGGGCGCCATGTGGGCCTATGAATCGTTAACATTTGGTGGTTACTGGGCATGGGACCCGGTAGAGAATGCAGCTTTAGTGCCCTGGTTGATCCTGGTTTCCGGTATTCATACCATGCTTATTTATAAACATACGGGGCGTTCATTGCGGGCTACGCATTTATTTATCATTCTTTCTTTTCTGCTGATCTTGTATTCTACTTTTTTAACACGAAGCGGAATTTTAGGAGACTCTTCCGTACATGCATTTACCGATCTTGGAATGAATTTTCAATTACTGATGTTTTTGTTAGTTTTTGTAATTCCGGCTTTGATCTTATTCTTTACACGTAACCGCGAGATACCGCATATTGCAAAAGAAGAACAAGCTTCTTCCCGCGAATTCTGGATGTTTATCGGTTCACTGGTTCTTCTTATATCAGCCGGTTCTATTATTGTTATGACTTCAATACCTGTAGTCAATAAAATTGCAGGTTTTTTTGCAGGACAGGATAAAACATTGTTTAAGCCATTAGCGATAGGAGAGGACTCAGAATACAGTTACAACCGGATACAAATTTTTGTTGCAATCAGTATCGGTTTATTAACCGCTTTTTCGCAATATCTTAAATATAAAAAAACCAGCACAAAATATTTATTTAAAAAAATAGCCTGGCCCACGGTGATTGCTGCATCGCTTAGTGTGTTGATACTTGTTTTTGGAAATATAAATTATGACAAACACGGTACGGGCTATTTGATTTTTATCTGGCTGGCTGTTACAAGTAGTGTTTATGCTATCATCGCCAATTTGTCTTATATACTGGTTGGTTTAAAGGGAAATTTGAAATCAGCAGGGTCTTCAGTGGCGCATACCGGTTTTGGATTAATGCTGCTGGGCATCCTGATCTCTGCATCAAAAAAAGAGATTCTCTCTTTTAATACCAGTGGCATATTTGCTTCAATGGGTGAGGGAAGTGATGAAAAGCCCGGTGAAAATTTAACGCTGCTGAAAGGAACCAGAACAAGCATGGATAAATACTGGGTTACTTACCATAATGACTCCGCTAATCCGCAAAAGCCATTGTGGTATTACAACATAAAATTTGAGGAAAAGGATAACGAAGAAAGTTTTACACTTACACCAAACGCATTTGTAAACTATAAGGGCATTGAAGGATTGATGTCGAACCCTGATGCAAAACACTATTGGGACCATGATGTGTTTGCTTATATAACTGCTTTACCCGATCCGGCCAAAAATAAGGACACAACCCAATTTGAAATAAAAAAACTAAAACAGGGTGATACTATTTTTTATTCCAACGGTTCACTTGTTCTTGAAAAACTTGTATCAAAAAATAATGTACCAGCTTCCGGTCTTGATCCCGGGGATATTGCTTCTATAGCAACCATAAAAGTTTTTTCTAAAACCAATTCTTCCTATATAGCAGAGCCGATACTGATCAGCAGGAACAAACAGTTATTCCCGTTGCCGGATACTGTAAATGAAGAACATCTTGTTTTGCAACTGAGAAAAATAGAAGGAGAAAACCTGGAACTGGGCGTTAAAGAATTGAATAGAGGCTTGCAATTCGTAACACTGAAAGTCTATAAGTTTCCCTTCATTAATGTATTGTGGATAGGTACTTTTATCATGGCTGTTGGTTTACTTATGAGTATGATGAAACGCATTCGATAATATTTTTAGTAATAATTTCTATGTTTATAAAGTAAACATTTGACAAATGTCTTACGTTGTATCAAAGACTAATTCATTCTTAACTTTGCTACCCGTATACTAAAAACATGGAATCACTCAGGCCTTTATTGACCACTTATGCCTATAATATACTGGGCTCCCTGGAAGAAGCGAAAGATGTAGTGCAGGATGCTTTCCTGAAATTTATGCATATTGACCAGGACAGGATCGAAGAAAAAAAAGCATACCTGGTCCGCATGGTGATCAACCTGTCTATCAATCAGAAAAAAAGACAGAAAAAATTAGTAACAGAATATACTGGTCAATGGTTACCCGAACCTGTTGCGACAGAGATGGCGGATACGGCTATTCTCAGGAAGGAGGTGCTGTCTTATTCGCTGATGGTATTACTGGAAAAATTGGATGCCAAGCAACGGGCTGTTTTTATTCTGAAAGAAGCCTTTGATTATGATCACAGCGAGATCGCCGGCGTATTGGGCATCACTGAAGAAAATTCAAGAAAAATTTTAAGCCGCGCTAAAAATCAGCTTAAGGCTGATGCTCCTGCAGAAGAAAAAAGTATCCCTGCTGGTTATCTTGACAAATACCTGCATGTCATCCGGAATGGAGATACCGGCCAACTGGAAAAATTACTTACCGATGATATAACCGTCATTTCGGATGGGGGTGGAAAAGTTGCAGCGTTTATGAATCCCGTTGTTGGCAGAAGATCTGTCGTGGCGCTCTTGCAGGGTATCTATAAAAAATTTTACAGCAATCTGCAGATCGAACAAAAATGGATCAATCATCAACCGGCCCTTTTTTATTATGAAGCAGGCAAACTTGTTAATTGCCAGGTTTTTTCGTTTAAGAACGGGAATGTTGATCATATATTTTTTATCCGTAACCCGGATAAACTCAAAGCTTTGGAAAATATTCCCTGAAAATTGTCACGTTTTGTTTCCCTGCTTTGTTTTTATAATGAATCAAAAATTTTTAAACAATGGAAAGAATTTCTCAAAGTGAATTACCCCAGGGGTTGGGACAAACCATGTTCCAGGTGCAACATTACATTGATAATTCAGGTCTTGACATCAAATTGCTGGAATTGATGCGCATGAGAGTATCCCAGATCAATAGTTGTGCTTATTGTCTTGATATGCATTTTAAAGAAGGGATCGAAGCGGGGGAAACACCGCTGCGACTGATCTCTGTATCTGCATGGAGAGAAACGTCTTATTACTCAGCAAAGGAACAAGCGGTGCTGGAATTTGCGGAGACATTGACCAGGATGGCACCGGAACAACATAGCGATCACATACATGATGAACTGAGCAAGCATTTTTCGAAAGAAGAAATAGCAAAACTTACCCTGGCCGTAATACAGATCAACTCCTGGAACAGACTGACAAGATCTTTTGGCACCGTAGCCGGCAACTACCAGGTAAAACAAAAGGTTACCGCTAATTGATTTTTTAAAGCAGCAATAATTTGATACCTATATTGTCACCCGTATTAAAAATCCTGCAGGGGCAGGATTTTTTTTCTGTATTATTCTGAGAGAATGCTTTAATAGCCAAATATATCTGGCTATGTAAAACATCTTATTGGAGGTCCTGTTTTCATGGTTTTGCATACGGCTTAGTTATTATTCTAGTCAATAAAAATTTGCACGATTTGTGCGGTTAGCATCCCTGAGTACTGCTTTGAGGAAAATAAAAAATTCAGGTTACCTTTTATACGCAATCATCCATTCACTTCTTTTTTATAAGCGGCGGGGGAAACTCCTGTTTATCTTTAAATTTGCAGTATTCATTCATTAAAACTTATTTCGATGGTTTATAAAACTTTGCCAGGCATCATAACTATTCTTACGGTTTTTTTAACCGCTTGTAATAGTCAAACTCCCAAAGAGAATAATTCAGTTAATACAGATTCAAGTTCCGCACCTGTGGAAACAAAAGCACCCAACACGAAATACAAACCGGCATTTGAGGGACAAACCCGGATCGGATCAGTTAAAACAAAAACAGCCTTTGAAGGCAAAATGCTCAGCAAGGATTTGAATAAACCATGGGGGATTACAAGTCTTCCGGATGGCAGATTTTTAATTACTGAACGGGGAGGAACAATGATAATTGCAAGTTCCTCCGGAAATCTCAGTGATCGGATTACAGGATTGCCAGTGGTGAATGCAGCAGGCCAGGGAGGTTTATTGGGAATTACAATTGATCCGGCATTTTCGGATAACAGGATGATCTATTGGACATTTTCTGAAAACAGTTCTGAAGGAAACCTGACAGCAGTAGCTAAAGGAAAATTATCCGCAGATGATAAAAAGATTGAAAACATCACGGTCATTTACAGGGCAACGCCTGCATATAAAGGAACTTTGCATTATGGATCACGAATACTTTTTGATAAAACAGGTAATTTGATCTTCAGTACCGGGGAACGTTCTGATAAAGAAACAAGGCCACAAGCCCAGGATATCAAATCAGGCCTGGGAAAAGTTCTCCGTATCACAACAGGTGGTAAGCCTGCACCGGGTAATCCTTTTTTGGATAATAAAGATGCCAGACCTGAATTATATTCTTATGGACATAGAAATGTCCAGGGATTGGCTTTCCATCCTGTAACAGGTGATCTTTGGGAAAATGAGTTTGGGCCAAGAGGTGGCGATGAACTGAACCGCATTCAAGCGGGAAAAAACTACGGCTGGCCCACGATCACGTATGGCCAGGAATATAGTGGCGAAACGGTTGGTGATGGCATTACACAAAAAGAAGGATTGGAACAACCCGTTTATTATTGGGATCCGGTATTATCACCCAGCGGCATGACTTTTTACAGCAGCGATAGTATCCCTGAATGGAAAAATAATTTATTTATCAGCGGTTTAAGCAGTACCCATATTGCCAGGCTGGTGATTGAAAATAATAAAGTGGTGGGAGAAGAAAGATTATTGGCTGATGAAGCCCAGCGTTTCAGAGATGTAACGCAGGGTAAAGATGGAGCATTATATGCTGTTACTGATAATGGAAGATTGTACAGGATCGGTAAGAAATAAGCTTTTTCCGATAGTTACATGATAATATAAAGAGGCTGTCTCAAAAATAAAATTCTGCCGGTAAGACGGGAAGGCGGTAAGAAATGGTAAGTTGAAAATCAAAACTTTCCGTCTTCCCGCCTTCCCGGCGATTATTGTATTCAAGGCTTTTGAGACGGCCTCGTTATATTTAAAAGAAAATTATTTAACTGGTTTCAGTTGAGTATCTACTATCCAGTTACCGATTTTATTTCCTAAGTCCTGGCCTGCATCGCAAGAGAAACGAAAATGGATACCTGCCATCACTCTTGAGTTTGCATTTTCATTGGCAGCCTGGCTGAAACTGGTAAAGCTTCTTGTACTGCCAGCAGGCACTGCGGTAAATGAAGTCATGGTGAAGGGGGTATTATCTCCCAATATTCTTGCAAGCACTGTTGCGCCTGCATTTCCCAATGCACTATGCGTAGAGGGATAATCGTGTACCGGTGGTGTTGTCTCTGCCGGTTCCCATTGTTCGTCGGGAGACGTTGCATTATTATTATCTGCATCTGCACTTCGGATAGCTGTATAAGGTCTCCAGAAATTATAATGAAACTTGGCATCCCAACCGGCGGTGTATGAATCTGCAAGGGCTATATCAACCAATGCGAATAAGCGGGCAGCATCCAACAGGTTTAATTTTTTATTGACTGCAACTGTTCTTGCAACACGGTTCCAGCCAGCTTCGGAAAACTCATACCAGAATTTTGCGTATGCAGATTCATCAGCAGTACGGGTAGAGTTAGTGATCTTTCCTTTTTCTTTTACTTCATGATATCCTGCAGCATATTCAGCACTGCTTAATGCAGGATAAGACGCGGGACGAAACTGGTCTTTCGTTTGTAAACCAAATGATTTTACATTTTCCCAACGAGGAGCAAATACAATAGTAAAAGGTGGAACCGCCTGGTAAACGCCGGGAGTGGATGAAGGAGGGATTTCCCCAACCACTTCACCGGCGGATCCATCATTATTTCTTTCACTAAGGATTGCATAAGCCGCTTGTTTACCCAATTGAATGCCCCGGTTTTTAGCATCAGTTTCAGCGACAGAGGATAACGATTTTTGTAATGCAGCATCAAGGAAATTTTTCTTTTGCGGAATTTCATTCAGCAAAATAGTGTGAGCAGCACTGGCAGCAGCTGCAATAGGATCCGCTTCCGCATCTTTGCCGGTAAATGCATACGCTGCATATTTGGGATAAATTGCGTTTAGTGCATCATGCATAGCAAGATGAGTCATGGCATTGATGCGGGATGCCATCAGCGAATGCTGATACGAAGGGCCATCAAATGCTTTGAATGCCGTTTCGTTCCATTCAAGTACTACTGTGTTGGGTAATTTTTCAATGGCATTGCCCGTATCATTATTTCTTGAGCAATAAATAAAACTGATTGAGGCCATCAATGCCATCATCATTGTTGCGGGTTTGTTCACTTTCATAAAATAATTTTTTTGAGGTGCAAAAATGCGGGACAGCGAAAACAACAACAATAACCGAAGAAGGCATGTATGTACCCTAATCCGGGGACGGATCATTTATGTGTATTAAATATTGCATGACTTAGGCTACATTTTTTGCACACGGATGACACGGATATGATGGATACTCACGGATTTATTTTCCACTTCGTGGAAAATTATCAGTGGAAATCCATTTTTACCTCGTAAGGGTTAAAACAGAAAATAGGCAATGAATTCAATTTCTGCGAAGCAGAAACAAATCAAATTCCTATCCATTGGCAGTCAAATAAAAAATCCGTGCTAATCCGTCCAATCAGTCTCATCCGTGTGCTAATGCCGCATATCTTATGAAGTTCTGGTAAGAAAAAAGCCGATACACTGATTGTATATTTTCAAAGCCAGCGAATAAAAAATAAACTGGTAAGAAAGTATAGAGGGGAGTGAAGGATGACTGGCAATTTATTACACGATCCTTTGATTGATCGCTTTTGCCACTACTTCGGTCAGTGAAGCGACATGTAATTTTTCGTAGATCTTTTTTACATGTGAACGGACGGTTTCATAACTGATATTGAGCTCAGCACCGATCATTTTATAGCTCAATCCATTGACAAGGCAGGACAGCACTTCTTTTTCTCTTGCTGTAAGATGATAATCCGGGGCTTCTTCCGGTTTTATGATAGAAGAAACAGATTGCATTTTGTTCAATACTTTCCTGGCAATAGAGGGGCTCATGGGTGAGCCACCATATTGCAGTTCATTAATGGCATCAACGAGTTTGGTGTTGAGAAAGTTTTTTAGAATATAACCGGAAGCGCCGGCGCAAATAGAATCAAACACACGGTCATCATCTTCAAATACGGTTTGCATCAACACCTGTATATGCGGAAATTCTTTTTTGATCTTTACTACTGCCTCAATGCCTGTCATACCGGGCATTTCAATATCCATCAATACAATATCCGGCTTACTTTCCCGAACATCATCAATACAGTCCAGCACATGACAGAAAGAACCGACCACTTCAAACTGGGGAACCGTTGCCAGTAAAAGGCCAATGCTTTCCCGGATGTTTTTATT
>JAKFEJ010000715.1:0-8547 GCA_036675745.1 Chitinophagaceae bacterium
TTTCATTTTAACAAAGGGTGCTTGATTGATTTTTTAACGCTTTTACTGATCAACGCACCGTTTCAAAAAAGCGTAAATGAATAAAAACTATGGCACGTTACACTGGTCCAAAGACCAAGATCTCCCGTATTTTCGGTGAGCCAATTTTAGGCAATGGTAAATGGTTGGGTAAAAACAGCAACCCTCCCGGTCAGCATGGCGAAAAACGTAAGCGTAAAACCTTAGGTGAATATGCCCTGCAGCTCCGCGAAAAACAAAAAGCCAAATACACTTATGGCATTTTGGAGAAACAATTCCGCAAAACATTTGAAGAAGCTTCACGTATTAAAGGAGTAACTGGTGAAAACCTTATTAAGTTACTGGAAGCCCGCCTGGATAACACAGTTTACCGTATGGGTATTGCTCCTTCACGTCCTGCTGCACGTCAGTTGGTAAGCCACAAACATGTGGAAGTAAATGGTGAAGTAGTGAACGTTCCGTCTTTTCAACTAAAAGCTGGTGATGTTGTTACTATTAAACCGGGTAGCAGGGAAAGAACTTCTATTACAAGCGTAGTAAGAGCAAAAAACCCAAAATTCAACTGGCTGGATTGGAATGAAACTGAACTGAAAGGTACTTTCATTACTTATCCTGAAAGGGAAAGCGTTCCTGAAAATATCAAGGAGCAACTGATCGTGGAATTGTATTCTAAATAAGAAAGCTGCGAGCCATGAGCGGCGAGCTACGAGTTATAAGGCTCGAAGCTCATAGCTAAAAGCCCGAAGCTTGCTTTTACCAATCATTTAAAAACTAAATCTGAAATATGGCCATTTTAAATTTCCAGAAACCTGATAAGATCATACTGCAAAAAGCAAATGATTTTGAAGCTCAATTCGAGTTTCGCCCATTGGAACCTGGTTATGGTGTAACCATCGGTAATGCGCTGCGCCGTGTATTACTGAATTCATTAGAAGGTTATGCAATTGTTGGTGTGAAGATAGAAGGTGTGGAACATGAATTCGCCACCATGAAAGGAATCTCTGAAGATGTAGTAGAAATCTTCCTGAACCTGAAACAGGTTCGTTTCAAAAAATCCGTTGATCATGAAGTGGCAAATGAAAAGATCATTTTGTCGCTGAAAAATAAAACTGAGTTCACTGCCGGTATGATCGGTGAAGCAACTCATTCTTTCCAGATCATGAACCCGGATCTGCTTATCTGCACACTGGATTCATCTGCGAAAATGGATATCGAACTGACCATCGGTAAAGGTCGCGGTTATGTTCCTGCGGAAGATAACAAACCAAAAGATGCACCGCTTGGTTATATTCCTATCGATTCTATTTACACTCCGATCAAGAATGTAAAATACACGATCGAGAATACCCGTGTGGAGCAGCGTACTGACTTCGAAAAACTGATCATGGAAGTTTCTACAGATGGTACGATCCATCCTGAAGAAGCCGTGAAGCAAGCTTCAAGAATCCTGATTCAGCATTTGATGATCATCACTGACGAGAACATCACTTTTGATAATAAAGAAGAGAAGAAAGAAGACCTGGTGGATGAACAGACTTTGCAATTACGCAAAGTATTGAAGACCCCACTGGAAGACCTGGATCTTTCTGTACGTGCCTTCAACTGTCTGAAAGCCGCCAAGATCAATTCATTGAGTGAGTTGGTACAGTATGAGCAGGAAGACCTGATGAAGTTCCGCAACTTCGGTCAGAAATCATTGGCTGAAATTGAGCAGGTATTAGGTGAAAGAGGCCTGGGTTTTGGAATGGATCTGCTGAAATTGGGTGTTGATAAAGACGAGTTGTAAAATGTGAAGATGTGAGAATGTGAAAATGAAAAAACCACATGGTAATTATTTATTTTTCGATATAGTAGATTGTAATTCCTGACACGGTACAATCGAAATTTTATAACATGAATTTGAAGGAAGGATTTGTAAAATGTATTCCATTTCCACATTTCCATATTTTCAAATTTTCAAATTAATCTAGTCATGCGTCACGGAGACAAAGTAAAAAATCTTAGCCGCACCAAAGCACACAGAGATGCTTTGCTGAGCAACCTGGCTTGTCAATTGATTGAGCACAAAAGGATTGTAACTACTATTACTAAAGCAAAAGCTTTGCGTATTTATGTTGAGCCTTTGATCACTAAAGGAAAAACGAATACGACACACGAACGACGTGTTGTATTCAGTTACCTGCAGGATAAAGAAGCTATCAAGGAATTGTTTGGTAATGTAGCAGAAAAAGTTGGTGGCCGCCCCGGTGGTTATACCCGTATCATTAAATTGGGTGCCCGTCCCGGTGATAATGCTGAAAAAGCAATGATCGAACTGGTTGATTTCAATGAAATCTACGGTAAAGGAAAAGGCGAAGCTAAAGAAGCTGCTAAGAAAACACGTCGTAGCCGCGGTGGTTCTAAAAAAGCTGAAACTGTTGGTACGGAAGAAATAAAGAAGGAAGAAACTACTGAAGCTAAAGCAGCGGAGTAAATTTTTTCTCAATGAATAATACCCCGTCTCGCCTTAGGCCAGACGGGGTTTTTTGTTTTTAAAACCAGCAAGTTTTTTTCTGCCTGCTTAAAATGAATTATTTTCAGGCACGATTGATCGCTTGCCATTGCATTTATATTTAAAAAATTTCATTACATGAGCCATCAGTCAAACAGGGCATTACAGAGGTACAGGAATGAAGTCGGCATCCGGTTTCAACTTTACAACAGTTTATTTACCTCATTGCCTTTTCATCGTATTGAAAAGACAGGGATCTTATTGTCTTTATTATCGAGTAATTGCGAAGAAGGATATAAAAAGAACCTGAGCCCGATCCGCATTATTGATGAATTTTTTACAAAGCATACGTCATATGTGAATGAAAAGGATAGGACGGACCTGCTTTTTCGGTTTGTGCAATACCTGGAGCGGCAGGTAGTATTATTTGATGCATTGGAAGATGCGACTTTCAGGGAAGTACATGATCTGAATGGAGTAGGTACATTAAAGCATATTGAATCAGAAGTAATACAGAATAACCAGGAAGATCAATTGGCGGAAAAGCTTAAAGATTTTTCTATAAGGCTTGTATTAACAGCTCATCCTACCCAGTTTTATCCCGGTTCTGTATTGGGAATTATAAATGATCTTGCAAGAGCATTAGCGGAAAATAACACAAACCTTATCAATACCTACCTGCAGCAATTAGGCAAAACACCTTTCTTTAAAAAAAAGAAGCCAACTCCCTATGACGAAGCAATAAGCCTTGTCTGGTATCTTGAAAATGTTTTTTATGCTGCTGCAGGAAGAATATTATCCTCGTTGAAATCTCAATTCCCGGATGCAGTCAGTAAAGAAAACCCCGTGATAAGAATGGGTTTCTGGCCGGGAGGCGACAGGGATGGAAACCCTTTTGTAACTACGGATATTACTTTGCAGGTGGCTGATGCTTTGCGCGGAAGCATTATCAAATGTTATTACATGGAAGTGCGCCGGTTGAAACGCCGGCTCACGTTTGCCGGTGTTGATACATTACTTACCGAATTAGAGAATAAACTTTATACGAATCTTTTTATACCCGGCCTTAAGACAAGATTGACAAAGGAAGAAATATTACAGACGCTGGAGCAGATCAGGCATATCATTATTCACCAGCATAATGGATTATTTCTTCATACTGTTAATAGCCTGATCAATAAAATTGAAATATTCGGGTTGCATTTTGCCTCATTGGATATAAGACAGGATAGTTCAGTACACGGAAAATTGTTTGAGACACTGGCTGAAATGAAACATGTTTTGCCCGGTAACTATGCTGCTCTTCCCGATGAAGAAAAAATAGAAATTCTTTCATCTATAAATCAAACTGCTGATCCCGATATACTGGAAGATGCTATTCACCGTGACACATTGAAATCGGTAGACTGTATAAAAACGATACAGCAATTCAACGGACCGGAAGGCTGTAACAGGTATGTCATCAGCCACTGTAATAGTGCCTTGAATGCAATGGAAGTTTATGGGTTGTTTTTATTGAGCGGATGGAAACCGGAAGAAATGAATATTGATATCGTACCCTTGTTTGAAACGATTGATGATCTTAATGATGCTGCGGAAGTGATGCGGATACTTTATACGAATCCTATCTATAAACAACACTTGAAGCGAAGGAAAAACCGGCAAACAATCATGCTTGGGTTTTCTGACGGAACAAAAGATGGTGGCTACCTGATGGCCAACTGGGGCATATATAAAGCGAAAGAACAATTGACAGCTATTTCAAGAGAGTATGATGTAGAGGTAGTTTTCTTTGATGGCCGCGGCGGCCCTCCTTCAAGAGGTGGCGGTAAAACACACAAGTTCTATGCTTCCATGGGACAGAATATTTCGAATGAAGAAATACAACTGACTATACAGGGACAGACAGTGAGCTCAAATTTTGGTACCATAGATTCTGCTCAATATAATATGGAGCAATTATTAAATGCAGGTATTACCAACGATCTGTTCTCTCATCTTGAAACAACATTTACAAAAGAGGAAGATGATTTGTTGCAGGAGCTGTCAAAGTTTTCTTATAATGCCTATAAGGAACTCAGGGATCATCCTTACCTGGCCGATTATCTTTTGCAGGCAAGCCCATTGAGGTTTTATAGCGAAACCAATATCGGAAGCCGCCCGGCGAAACGGGGTGGAGCTTCGGGGCTAACATTGAAAGATCTTCGGGCTATTCCTTTTGCAGGTTCCTGGAGCCAGTTAAAGCAAAACGTTACTGGTTTTTATGGCGTAGGTTCAGCGCTTAAAAAAATTGAAGAACAAGGTAAGTTTGCTGCAGTGAAACAACTGTATAAAAATTCGCTCTTTTTCAAGACATTGCTGGATAATTGTGAGATGGCGATGCTGAAGTCGTATTTCCCGCTCACATCTTATCTTAACAAACATAAACAGTTTGGAGAAATATGGCAGATGATATTTGATGAGTATGAACTGACGCGGCAATATATTACTAAACTATCCGGGCATACAGAGTTGATGGCGGATTACCCGGTAGACCAGCTTTCTATTCAAATGCGGGAAAGGATTGTATTGCCTCTGTTAACCATTCAGCAGTATGCATTAACAAAGATCAGGGAAATGGAAGAGCAATTGGTTACGGCTCCTATAAAAGAAACGTATGAAAAACTGGTGATGCGTTGTTCATTCGGAATTATTAATGCGGGAAGGAACTCCGCATAATGTATTTTATAAAAGTAAAAGGAAGAGGCTTTCGATTGAAAGCCTCTTCCTTTTTTATAGAACATGGATTGATGATAATCAGAACGAATAAATAGCTGCGAATAAAAAATTACCCATTGATTTTGACGCAGCGCCATCTTTATCAACAAAAACATTTTCGCTGCCATTATCAAATCGTATTTCAGGAATAAAAGTGAACCCACCTTTTTTGAAATTTGCAGAAAGCGTAGTTGCAAAAATGCTTCCACCTACAGGTGCTCCGCTATATACTTTTAGCTGATCTTTATCACTGAATAATTCCCCGCGGAGAGTAAGACCCAGCCAGGGTTGAGGATCAAAATTAAGATAGAGCGCAGATCCCCACCATGCGTTAGCATCTGTATTTTTTATTCCATCCCATCCTTTTACTGATGCATAAGTTCCATTGTAACCAATGCTGAATTTATCACTGATCTTAGCAGTTACAACAGCATCTACCTGTGCGGATTTTGAAGTGTCAGGAGCCTGGCCGCTTACAAAATTCAGGTAAGCGCTTACTTTTTCCAGTGCAATGCTGTACTGTGCGAGAAAGAATTTTTTATTGATCTGGTCAGTTGGTGGAATACGGTAATCAGTAGCATTGGCTACACCCAGCATAAACCCATGTTTTCCTTTTGTTATATTGGCTTTAACTCCCGTGTGTGAAAAAGGTCCATTGGTAAACATATATGACATGCTATAGTTTTTGTTGTATTGCGGATCCAATACTTCATATCCAACATGGGTACCCCAGGTACCAAGTGTGAATGAAATCCAATCAGCAGGAGCATAGCTTACATATAATTGTTTAATGGCCTGGGTAATACCATCATCTGTGTAAGAGAAGTCTTTAGCACGTGGACCAAATCCAAGATCAGCAACTGCACTGACTTTAGGGCCTTTATGCTCAAACTTGACACTGGCCATACCTAATGCAAAACTATTATGTGTTTGAGTAAAGCTGGTATAAGTATTGCCCGCCGTTTTTGCGAAGTCATATTTATAATAACCGTCTACAGAACCGGATATTTTAAATGCTGATTCTTCTACGGCAGTAGTATCCTGGGCATTAGCGGAATTAGAAATTGCAAAACCAAGAGCAGGCGCTGCTAAAGCAACAATGATTTTTTTTCGTAACATTGTATTACATTTTAGATGTTAAGGAAAGGGCACAGCCGGTATAAACTTTTGCGAGAAGTTTATACCAACTTATCTGTGCCTTTTTCTATTAATTATGGTTAAAGATCGGGACAACTAAAACTTAGTGTCGGCAAGCGTTTGTTCTTCCAGAACGCCGGTTCCATTATTATGAACCAATAAAGTGCCCTGGAGATATTTTTCGTTATGTTGAGAGGCATCAAGACCTTCGGCTTCTTCTGCCTGTGTAACTCTCATTGGTAATATCAGGTTAATGACTTTAAAAATGATAAAGGAGACGGTAAAACTGTAGGCAACCGCAACGAGCATACCCACCAATTGTATTGGAAATTGGGAAGGAAATAGTGCAGTGTCTCCAGGTTTAACCATGCTGAAAACTCCGGTCAATAACATACCTGTGATACCACCAATGCCATGACAGGCAAATACATCCAATGGATCATCCAGTCTTGTTTTATGTTTCAGGAATTCGGCCACTACATTTGATACAATTGCTGCGATGAAACCGATGAATAAAGCGTGGGGAACACCGACAAAGCCAGCTGCAGGAGTGATGGCAACCAGACCAACCACTGCTCCTATACAAAATCCAAGTACAGAAGGTTTTTTTCCGCGTATTACATCCCAGAACATCCATGACAGACCAGCTGCGGCAGCGGCTGTATTAGTGGTTGCAAAAGCGTATACACCCAGTGGCCCTGCGCCAACTGCACTTCCTGCATTAAAACCAAACCAACCAAACCACAGTAAACCTGTACCAATTAAAACATAAGGAATATTAGCCGGAGAAGCAGCTGTGGTTGATTTACGTGGTTTCAATACAAGTGCGCCTGCCAGTGCAGCCATTCCCGCAGAGATATGTACGACGGTGCCACCTGCAAAATCCTGTACACCCCAGCCAAACATCAGTCCGTCAGGATGCCATGCCATATGGGCCAATGGAGCATATACCAAAGCGCCAAATAATACTATAAATAATGTGTAAGAGCTAAAACGGATACGTTCTGCCACAGCACCTACTACCAGCCCCGGGGTGATGATAGCAAACATCAACTGGAAGAAGGCGAATAAGGGTAAGGGAATAGTTGCTGCAAGACTCCAGGGTTCACCATTCATTACATTCTTAAAAAACAGGAATGTCCTGGGATCACCAATAAAACCACCTAATGAATCACCAAAGCATAAACTGAATTGAACAACAATCCATAGAACGGAAATGATACCGGCAGAGACTGTGCTTTTGATCATGGTAGATAATACATTCTTACGGCCTACCATTCCACCGTAAAAGAAAGCGAGGGCAGGGGTCATCAAAAACACGAAAGCGCAGGATACAAGCATCCAGGCAATGTCACCACTGTTGTAGACATATTTAGGCGTTTTTCCATCTTCACCTAAAACCGATGCGGGATCAAAAGAGGCTGCGGGGCTCACAAAAATCGCTGCGATAGCTATAAACAGCAATACCAGAAAGGGGGCCACCTGTTTCACTTTAGTTGTACTCATAATCAGAAGTGGGTTTAAATATTATTAAAAAAATTATACAACAATATTAAGTTTAAATCGTGTATTTATTTATATTTTTTTCTTTTTTCTTTAAAAAAAAGTGGTGTTGATAATAAATTGTTGGTAAATGCATGTATTTAATTAAATGATAAATAATTTGTATATAAATAAATTTCCCCCTTTTTCGGGATAATTCTTTGTGGAACTATTTTCTCAGTATGAACAGGTTAACTAATCTTTAAGGTTTTCTGGAGCAGTAAATTGCCCGGGTTTTTTCTGCAGAGCCTGTAATCTTTCCCGGTAGCAGAAACAATAGTATAGGTCTAAGTCAGCGAGTCAAAAAGTCAATTATGTTATAATCGTAAACCCGTGGTAAACTAATCGCCTGAAAAAAAAACTACCTCAAAGTAGTATTGTTATGTATTATGGAATAATCTTAAATTGCTCCCTTAAAATAATTACGTCAAATTAAAATTGAGCACTATGATTAAGATGCAAGTTATCGGTCGCCTCGGCAAAGATTGTGTGGTAAACACAGTGAATGGTAAAAATGTTATCAATTTTACCGTAGCCCATTCAGAAAAGTATAAAGACAGCCAGGGTGTCAACCAGGAAAAGACGATCTGGGTTGATTGCGC
>JAKFEJ010000089.1:0-8533 GCA_036675745.1 Chitinophagaceae bacterium
CCGCCAACACAGGTTTCTGTTTATGCCTATATCAACCCGATCGTAGCTGTTGTTTTAGGCTGGTTATTATTATCAGAAAAAATGAATATCAATATGATCATTGGTACACTTATCACATTAGGCGGAGTGTACCTCGTTAATCGTGAATTCAAAAAAGTAAAGCAATGAGTGAAATTAAAATTGTGGATTACCGTCCCGAACATCAATCTTATTTCGAATCCTTCAACAGGGTATGGATCGAAGAATTATTTGAAATGGAGCCGGTAGATGAATGGGTATTGACAAATCCTGAACAAGCTATACTGCAAACCGGCGGAGCTATCCTGATGGCGGAATACAATGGTATACTTGCGGGAACAGTAGGACTTCGCAAATTGGATAATGAAACATGGGAGTTTACCAAAATGGCTGTGGATAAAAATTATCGACGACTTGGAATCGCGGAAGCTATCAGCTACGCCAGTTTTATAAAAGCAAAATCATTAGGGGCAAAAAAAGTGATCCTTTATTCCAATACAAAAAATGCAGGAGCTATTAAGCTATACGAGAAAATAGGCTTTGAACATTTGGAAGTAGAACCGGGCGTTTATAAAAGAGCCAATGTGAAAATGGTAATTGATATTGATGTAGCTGTTCGTGCGGCAAGAAAATTTAATGAACTGATTCAATTATAATGCTTGAGGTTTGAAGTTCGATGTTAATACACACACTGGAAGCTGGTCGATTAAGAAGAAACTTTTCGGATTAAAGAACTTCAAACCTCAAACTTCAAACCTTACTAAAACTATGTACACAAAAATCATCCAGGCTGATGTTTCACATACAGCCATTATCGCAACAATTGGAAAAAAATCTTTTCGAAATGCATTCGGACATTTATTCAAATGTAAAGAAGAGTTGTTTGAATACCTGGAGTATACGTATGACCCTGTAAAGCTGGCTAAAAGTATACGGAAAGAAAACAATGTTTATTTACTCGCTTTTAAAGACGGTGAGCCAGCCGGTTTTGCTAAAATAAAAAAGCATTCATTGAATGACCAGATAGAGTCAGTGGCTCAAATGGAATTGCAAAAGATCTATGTACTACCCGAGCATCATGGCAGCGGTATTGGTACGGCATTGCTGAAAGAAGTAAAAGAACTGTCAAGGGAAATATATCCTGATTATATCTGGCTGGATACACATATAAGTAATGAAAATGCTATTCGCCTGTATGAAAAAAATGGGTATAAAAAGATGGGCAATTATTTTTTCACGATCGGCACGCAAACTTTTGAATATTATCTCATGGGATTGCCTGTGGCGTTTAAAGTAACCAGTCCCTGTTAGGTCTGATGCCCCGTTTGACCTTTAATAGGTGCTGACCTTACTAAAATCTTAATAGTAATAATATGGAATTGCTCACAAACAGTGAAGTCAGAAAAACAAATCATTCAAAGATCAATGAAGTTGATTTTGGAAATCTTGAATTTGATAAATACGTAACTGATCACATGCTGAAAGGTTCTCAAACTAACTATACCAGATTTCAAACTACTAAATTTATTTACAATGGATAAGAACACTGCACTTATTTTAATTGATATTCAAAAAGGATTTGATGATATTGATTACTGGGGTGGAAACAGGAACAACCCGGATGCGGAAAAGAATGCGGGGAAAATTCTGGATGTATGGCGACAGTATAAAATGCCGGTTTTTCATGTGAAGCACTGTTCTATAAATCCGAATTCACCATTGTCGGAAAGGAATCCTGGCAACGATATCAAAGATATAGTACGGCCCATCGGAAACGAGCCTGTGATCAAAAAAAACGTCAACAGTGCATTCATAGGTACAAACCTGAAACAGTTGCTTGATGAGCATGGCATTCATTCCGTAGTAGTGCTGGGATTAACAACTGATCACTGTGTAAGTACCACGGTTCGGATGGCGGCAAATTATCACTATAATACTTTAATTGTTGCCGATGCTACTGCCACTTTTGATAAGACAGGAATGAAGGAAGAAAAATTTGATGCAGAGCTGATCCACCAAACAGCGCTGGCAAGTTTGAAAGATGAATTTGCTGTAGTTATTACAACAGGCGAATTATTGGATCGTGTCCGTGAAATAAATGGGGCAGTTCTTTTAGCCTGACAATAGCTGCAAAGATCAGTACTTATTAAACAGGTATTTTAATTAAAGAAAAAATTGTGTTGATATATTGATATAATTGCGGATTAATTTCCACGTAAAAATACTTTATGCAATTCGTAGATTTTATTTAACGCTTAATTAAACCTTGTTCTTTTTGAGCGGTCTTTAATAGCTTTTAACCAGGCAATTGCCAATATATTCAGAACGGTCTGAAAAAATGGCAAAATCTTTGTCCTGACTATATAAATATTTTTTAAAACTGTACAATTATGAAAAAAGGAAAACTGATTTTTTGCTTAGCTCTTGGCTCATTATTTATTATTACGGCTGAAGCACAAGAATCTTCTAAAGAACAAAAATCTTCAGCAATTTTAAGAGGAGGCGTAAATCTTGCCAATGTTTCTGTAACGGATAACGGAGGAATTGATGATGCTAAAATGTTAACCAGTTTCCAGGTTGGTATTATTGGAGATATCAATATTACTTCTTTCCTTGCTTTACAACCTGGTATTGTTTTTACAGGAAAAGGGTCAAAAACACAGCGTGGTAAAGAAGGCGATGCAGGATTTTTCCGTGCCACATCTAATCCTTACTATATTGAAGTGCCGGTAAACCTTGTTTTTAAAACACCAACCGGAGCTTCAAAGTTTTTTGCAGGCGCAGGCCCTTATATTGCCATGGGTATTGCAGGAAAAAATAAAATTGATGGAAAAACGATCCTTGGTACTACCTATCATAGCGAAAAAAGTATCAGTTGGTCAAACGATGATCCTACCACATTGAACGAAGAAGAGGGTTCTGGTTTTGGTATAATGAAAAGATTTGATTATGGATTAAATGGTACTGTCGGAATTGAAACGACCAATCTTGTAGTGTCTGCTAATTATGGATTAGGGTTGGCAAAATTACAATCCGGTAGTGGTGGTTCAGGAGAAGATAATAATAACAAACACCGGGTGTTGAGTTTTACACTTGGATTTAAATTATAACAAAAATATTCCCATTTGCTTTTCAGTTAACAGCGTTCCTTTTAAAGAACGCTGTTTTTAATATAAACCAGAACATCTGTGGCTGGCGATCAAACTAATTCCTATCTTGCGGCTGTTAATAGTAAATAAAACCAACTCTGATTATGCGCTGGATGAAATGGACCGGTCTTATCGCCGGTACTTTATTGATCATTTCATGTTTTTCAACCTGGGTTGTTGTTGCGTCAAAAAATATTATCATCACAGGTGTTGATACTGCCGGTACCAGTTTTGGTAAACCGGGTTATTTACATTTAGTATTTGTTTTTTTTTTTATTTTACTCAATTTTATACCGAAGGTATGGGCTAAGCGGACCAATCTGCTGGTAACGGCTTTTAACCTCGCCTGGGCCGCCCGTAATTATTTTATTATTTCCGCCTGCCGTGGTGGAGATTGCCCCGAAAGGCATACGGGTATTTACTTATTATTATTTGCATCCTTGTTAATGATGATGGCTGCACTATTTCCGGATATAAAATTGCCTGGGCAAAAAGATAGAAATCAATAGCAGTGGTTTGCGCTTAATGAAATTATAAAGAGGGATTGTGGTATTGATATTTTTTTTAAATTCGGGTAATATAACTGCTAAGTATTTTCATTCTACCCTTGTAAAATGTCCACTTCCTTTGTTAATCTGAATGAATTCCTGTTGAAAAATTTACAAAATCTTTATTGCATATGAATGCCTGAGTACCGGCGATTGAAACCGTTCCTGAAAACCTGCTATAGCACCTATAAGTAAAACTATAGTTTAATCATACTGTTCTTAGGAAAACCATTCAATATCGATCCGCCTTACATCCGTCGGGCGGATTTTTTTTATATGAAATAGCTGGTGCAACTACTTATTAGAAGCATTCCGTTTTTTATAACTCAAATAATTTTGCAACACCGAAAGCTGCGGCTGCCGCCAAAGCACCAATCAATGTAACTCTTATTGCGCCTCCTACAGGATTAACGCCGGTGATCTTGCTTTTAAAGAAGCCAAAAATAAAAAGACAGACTAATGTCAGAGCAGCAGAAATTCTTAATCCTTCAACCGGGGTGTCCACAAAAAAATAAGGGCTTAAAGGCACGAGCCCACCTACAGCATAGGAAAGCCCGATATTCAATGCTGATTTAGTGGCTCTTTTCGGATCAGGTTTATCAAGACCCAGTTCAAACTTCATCATAAAGTCAACCCACTGCTTTTTATCTTTCGAAATTTCTTCTGCCGCTTTCACCTGCATTTCCTCGCTAAGCCCGATATTGGCGAAAAAAGTTTTTACTTCTTTCTTTTCAATATCAGGAACATTTTCTACTTCTTCATATTCTCTTTTTAATTCTGCCTGGTAATGGTCTATTTCGGTTTTACCAGCCAGGTAACCGCCTAATCCCATTGCGATAGAACCAGCAGCTACTTCTGCAATGCCTGCAATAACAATGATTGAATTGGAATCTACAGCCCCGCTAAGCCCTGCTGCCAATGCAAACGGAACTGTGAGGCCGTCACTCATGCCAATAACGACATCTGTAAGGAAGTCGCTACTTTTTAAATGATTTTCCCGGTGAAGGTGAGTGCTCATAGTATGTGGTGAAAAGAATGTTTCCAGTTGCAGGTAACCTGTAACCAGTAACTGGTAACCGGGACTAATCTAAACAAGATAATGATTTGTCAATGATCTGTATACAATCTGTTATTTGCTCTTTGGTTATTGTTAACGGCGGTGCAAAGCGTATTTTATCGCCATGTGTAGGTTTAGCAAGCAATCCGTTTTCTTTCAATTGCAGGCAAAGTTCCCAGGCCGCTTCTTTATCAGTATGATCAATGACAATGGCATTTAATAATCCTTTTCCACGAACGATGCTGATATGTTTGGAATTAAGATTAGTTAATTCATTTCGTAAAATATCTCCCATGGCAGCCGCATTTTCCGTCATCTTTTCATCTTTCAACACCTGTAATGCAATCATTGCCGTTTTACAAGCTAATGGACTACCACCATAGGTGGAACCATGTTCACCGGGTTTTATGGTCAGCATGATCTCATCATCGGCTAATACGGCACTGACCGGCATCATACCGCCACTCAATGCTTTTCCCAATAATAAAATATCGGGTCTCACCTTCTCATGATCACAGGCAAGCATTTTGCCTGTCCTGGCTAAACCGGTTTGTATCTCATCTGCAATGAATAATACATTTGCCTGCTCACACAGTTGTTTTGCCTTGGCTAAATAACCTTCGTCAGGCACTACTACACCTGCTTCACCTTGTATGGGTTCTACTAAAAAGCCAGCAACGTTTTTATTTTCTAATGCTTTCGTCAATGCTTCAATATCATTATAAGGAATACTTATAAATCCGGGCAGGTAAGGGCCGAAATTTGTTGTGGAAAGAGGATCGTTGCTGAAAGAAATAACACCTGTTGTTCTGCCATGAAAATTCCCTTCGCATACAATGATCATTGCTTTATTGGCAGGAATATTTTTTACTTCATAGGCCCATTTACGGCATAGTTTAATCCCCGTTTCTACAGCTTCTACACCCGTATTCATGGGCAGCACTTTATTGTAGCCAAAGAATTCAGTGATAAACTTTGCATATTCGCCCAACAGATCGCTGTGAAAAGCACGGCTGGTTAATGTCAGTTTTTGTGATTGTTCGATAAACGCTTTTACAATTTTTGGATGGCAATGTCCCTGGTTGACTGCGGAATAACCACTCAGGAAGTCATAATATTTTTTCCCATCTATATCCCATACAAAAACTCCTTCACCTTTGGTTAAAACAACAGGTACGGGATGATAATTATGCGCCCCATATTTTTCCTCCAGTTCAAGATAATAAAGAGATTTTTCCGTCAGGTTTATTGTTGATTGCATGACTATAGAATTAGATCGTTTGAAAAAATAAAAAGGAAGATTTAGTAAAAATGTGTGCGAACACAAAAAACAGTCAGCCAATAGGTGACTACATAAGGAAATTGTCCTTTAGTGATTGAGCAAATCGAGATTATTTGCCAAAAATATTTCTATGGATACTTTGTGGGTGATAATGAGAATATTTGCTGCAAGATAGTAATTTTAAGCCTGCAGAAAAAGCATATCCTAAAACAAAGCAATATGAAGTATTCTATTCCGCCCCAGGCCCGTATTGGTCATGTACATTTGAAAGTGGCCAACCTTGAAAGATCATTAGCTTTTTACCGGGATTTGATTGGCTTTGAAGAAACGCAGCGATATGGCGACAGCGCCGTATTTATTTCTGCGGGAGGTTATCATCATCATATCGGCTTAAATACCTGGTACAGCAAAAACGCGGCGCCAGCCCCTGTTCATTCGGCAGGATTATTTCATACAGCTATTTTATATCCTGAACGGAAAGATCTTGCAGCTATTTTGAAACGATTGATCGATGCAAAATATCCATTGACTGGTGCCTCCGATCATGGAGTATCGCAGGCATTGTATATGAATGACCCGGATGGGAATGGCGTAGAACTGTATTGGGACAGACCCAAAGAAGAATGGCCTGTAAACGAAGATGACCAGTTGGAAATGGTAACGGAGCCACTTGATCTTGATGATCTGTTGAAATTAGCAGAATAGTTATTAGCCACAGATGAACACAGAGAAACACAGATGAGTATAAGCTTCAGATGGCCGGGTTTATTTTGCGGAAATTCCAAAGATGAATTTGTGGGAAATACCTTTATTCAAACAGCGTTCAATTCTTTTATAAAATAATTGGGAGGGAAATTAAATTTTGCTTCTCTATCTTTTTTAAAAATGCCATATACAGTACTGCCGCTGCCACTCATTGAGGAATATAGGGCGCCAGCATCATAGAGTTTCTTTTTTATCATTGCAATCTCCGGATACCGGTTAAAAACAGGTTTTTCAAAATCATTGATCAATTCATTCTTCCATGTTTCAACAGGTTGTTGAATTATTTCCTTCACTGATTTGACCGGCAGGGCAGGAGTAATACCCGAAAAAGTGTTTGCTGTGCTGATATGAATACCGGGATTAACGATGATAAATTTATAAGAGGAGAGATCAATTTTCAGTGATTCCATTGCTTCACCACGTCCTGTAGCAAAGCAAGGTTTGTTGATAATAAAAAAGGGACAGTCACTGCCCAGTTGCAGTGCATAGTTGATCAGTTGATTCGTTGATAAGTCAAGTCGAAATTGTTTGTTTAATAAAAGTAAAGTATAAGCCGCATCAGCGCTGCCACCGCCTAATCCCGCGCCAGTGGGAATGGCCTTGTGCAGATGCATTTGTATTGCCGGTAATTGTGGAAAATCTGTTCTGAGCAGCTTATATGCTTTGATGCAAAGATTATCATCTGGGTTACCATCTATTGTAAATCCACTGTTTGAAAATTGAAGGAAAGGTTCTTTATCGCCTTTGTCCCGTATTATTTCGAGTACATCATATAAAGCAATCGGATAAAAAACTGTTTCAAGATCATGATAACCGTCAGTTCTTTTGCTGAGTATACGAAGGCCGAGGTTGATCTTACAGTTTGGGAAAACAATCACGGCTTAATCATGGATTAAAAGATTAATAAATGATTTCACGGAAGATCAGAGATTATAAGATTGAAATAGATTTCAGGGACATTCATATTTGCTGCGGATAAAAAGAGTTGAATAAAAACCATCAAAGGAAATGTACTTGAATAAAGGGAGTGATCTGTGAAATCTAACCAAATCCCTTGTCCTGAGCTTGCAGAAGGATCAGCGATTTTTCTTGCGATTGTTGATTTCATCCCTGATAGCAATAGCCCGGATATAATCTTCACTTTCCAATACTTCGCCAAGCAGGGCATCCAGTTCTTCAAGGGTCATTGTCTTCAGGTCTTCATTTCCTGTACTACCTTGTTGTTCTTCTACTACTACTTCTTGTTTTGCTTTTTTCTTTTTACCGGTGCCGGTACCCGTGTCTTCCATCAAAATGCCGGCGCTTTCCAGGATATTCTCGTAGGTATAGATAGGGCAACCGAAACGAACGGCTAAGGCAAGAGCATCGGAAGTCCGGGAGTCAATTTCAATTGTATCATGCTCTGATGAGCAAACCAGCTTTGAGTAAAAAATTCCCTCCTGCAGGTCACAGATAATGATCTCGTGCAGATCAATAGCGAAAGCATTCATGAAATTTTTTACAAGGTCATGGGTCAGCGGGCGACTGGGTTGCATTTTTTCAAGCGCAACAGCGATAGCTTGTGCTTCAAAACCGCCAATAACGATCGGCAAACGGCGCAATCCATTGAGTTCCCCAAGTACCACAGCGTAAGAATGTGTTTGGGTAATACTATGCGATAGGGCCACTATTTCCAGTTCTATCTTCTTCATAAAATATCACACGAAACTAAGGA
>JAKFEJ010000086.1:0-8517 GCA_036675745.1 Chitinophagaceae bacterium
GCCGATAATACCATTTGTTATTTCAATAGCCGTGTGAATAAAATGAGCTCACATGTAGCACAGATGGCCAAAGCAGTTTGTATTTATAGTCCTTTGCAATTTTTATATTGGTACGACAGGCCGGTGCCGGATTCATTAAAAAAAGGGAAAGAAGGAGAAATAATAGATGTGCCGGAATTAAAATGGTTCAACGATCTGCCTGTTGTATGGGATGATACAAAGGTGCTGGAAAGTGATATGGAAAAATATGCTACGATAGCCCGCAAAAAAGGCAGTGACTGGTTTATCGGATCATTGAATGGACAAGAGGCAAGAACGGTCAGCTTAAAATTTAAATTTTTGGACAAGAATAAAAAGTATAAAGCAACAATTTATACAGATGATAGCGGGTTGAACACTGTAACGAATGTAAAAATAAAGACGGTGACTATTGATCAGCTTTCCGTATTGTCATTTAATGTTGCCCCAAGACATGGAATTGCCATTCATATTACACCACACCGGAACAGTAGATAATAAAGGAGTCAGGATAGTCACATGAAAAGATCTCCCGTATATATGATTCGCTTGTTTTTTTTGTTGGTCTTCATAAGCGAACTCAATTGTGCATGGACCCAAAAGAGCGGAGAAGAAGTTTCTATCAGCATCTCACTGGACCATGCAGATTGGGTATATAAACCAGGTGAGAAAGCACGATTTTCAATTATTGTTACCCGGCAACATAAAACTTCTGAAAATGCGGTTGTCCATTATGAGATAGGACCGGAAAAGATGCCGGCTTTTATTACCAAAACCGTTCAGGTTAATAAGAACAAACCAATTATTGAAACAGCAACATTAGCAGAGCCTGGTTTTCTCCGTTGTATTGCCACTATAGAAATTGATGGAAAGAAGTACAGGGCATTGGCAACAGCAGCCTATGATCCACTTAATATAAAAGCTGTTGCGAAAATGCCGGATGATTTTAAAACTTTCTGGCAGGATGCGAGGGCTGCTGCTCTTAACATTCCATTGGACAGTAAGATGGTTTTATTGCCTGAGCGGTGTACCGAAAAAATAAATGTCTACCAGGTATCCATGGCTAATTTTAGCCGGGGATCCAGGTTGTATGGAATACTTTGTATGCCCAGGAAACAGGGTAAATATCCGGTATTGTTAAAAGTACCTGGTGCCGGCATACGAAATTATAAAGGTGATACGGCATTGGCAGAAAAAGGGATTATTACATTGGAGATCGGTATTCATGGAATACCTGTTACGATGGCAACACAGGTATATTATGATCTTGCATTTGGCCCTTTGAAGAATTATTTTTTATTCAACCTTGATGACCGTGATCAATATTATTATAAACGGGTTTACCTGGGTTGTCTTCGCGCCGTCGATTTTCTTGTTTCATTGCCGCAGGCTGATACCAGCAGGATAGCTGTGTATGGCGGCAGCCAGGGCGGAGCTTTGGCTATTGTGACAGCAGCGCTTGATTCACGGATAAAGTATATGGCTTCTTTTTATCCTGCGCTGTCGGATGTTACCGGTTATTTGCAGGGCCGGGCAGGCGGATGGCCCCATATGTTTAAATCTTCAGATACATCGCTGGCCGTGGTGAAGGAGAAAATAAAAACATCCGCATATTACGATGTTACCAACTTTGCCCGGTTCATTAAAGTGCCTGGTATATATTGTTGGGGTTTTAATGATGAAGTGTGCCCACCTACCAGTATATACGCTGCTTATAATAATATCCAGGCGCCGAAACAAACCGTTATCAGCAAAGAGTCCGGTCATTGGCTTACAACAGATCAATCCGCAAAAGTAAATAAATGGCTATTCCAGCAATTCAAACTAAACATCCAATAAAAGACTGTTGTATATATGCAGGGATAATTTCATATTTAAAAGTAAATAGCGCAGCAAAAACAATTTATCAATAACTTAAAAGATGGGATAAAATGTTTTAGTTACTTTTAATTTGTATGACAGAGGGTAAAATTGGGTTGCATAGAAAAAAAGATGGGTTTAACGGCCAGAAAGCTATTGTACTTCCTCATAAAATTATAAAAACCTGTGAAGAAACAACCCTGGTCAATCAGTTGTTCATAACCGATATTGGTTTTTATCCCAAAGCAAAATTTCATTACCGGGAACGATCTTCCGGAATATCCCAGCATATTCTTATTTATTGCACAGATGGAAAGGGCTGGTTTAAAACCGGGGGCAGGCAAATTGAAGTGGAACGGGGGCAATTTCTCGTGATACCGGCACATACTCCTCATACGTACGGATCGGATGAAGATAATTCATGGTCTATTTACTGGCTGCATTTTAAAGGAAATGCCGCTAATGATTTTGCACAACTGTTGAGTAAACAAGCGACACAGTTTACGGGAAGTATCAATTTTTCTGACGAACGCATCCGCTTATTCAACAATATGTATGCAACCCTGGAAAATGGATACAGCGCCGATAATCTTGGCTATATCAATATGTGCTTATGGCATTTTCTTTCTTCTTTTTGTTTTGCAGATGTTTTTTATCTGCCTTATAACAAAGAGGAAAAAGATGCCATTGATATTTCGATTGACTTTATGCAGCAAAATATTCACCAGTCTTTAACCCTGCAACAGTTAGCGGGGGAAGTCCATATTTCACCTTCACATTATTCAGCTTTGTTCAAAAAGAAGACAGGTTATCCACCCCTTGAATATTTTAATCATATAAAAATACAGAAGGCTTGCCAATATCTTCAGTTCACCAACCTGCAGGTAAAAGAAATTGCATATAAACTGGGTATCAATGATCCATTTTATTTTTCTCGTTTCTTTAGTAATGTGATGGGATTGTCACCGTTGGAATATCGTAACCGCAAGCAATAATTGTAGTGCATCAAAGCGTTTTATTCTTGTTTTTGAAAATGTATCGCCAAAGATTGCAGGATCTAATAATATAGTCCATTCTATTCAACTTATTTTCCATTACTCTAATGATTTTTTCCTGCTAAGTTTGGGAAGTAAATCAATGCATCAATGAACAGCGATCGTTTAAGGGGTAATAATGTTTATATACTTGCCATATCTTTTATATCAGCATTGGGTGGATATTTGTTCGGTTTCGATTTTGCAGTTATTGCAGGCGCTTTACCTTTTCTTCGGGTGCAATTTGTATTGGATGCATGGTCCGAAGGGTTTCTTACCGGGTCACTTGGGTTGGGTTGCATAATCGGGTGTTTATTTGCCGGTCAGTTTACGGATCGCTATGGACGCAAGCCAGGGCTTCTGCTGGCTGCAGCACTCTTTGCATTTTCTTCTGTTGGTATGGCTGTTGCAAACAGCTTCTCTTTTTTTGTAACCATGCGCCTGGTAGCAGGCATTGGCGTAGGAATGGCTTCCATGTTAAGCCCCATGTATATTGCTGAAGTATCTCCTGCTGCTGTAAGGGGTAGAAATGTCGCTATTAACCAATTAACCATTGTGATTGGCATCCTTGTCACCAATCTTATAAACTATAAACTGGCAGACCACGGTGCTGACGCATGGCGATGGATGTTTGGGTCTGGGGTCATTCCGGCAGTTTTATTTTTTTTAGGAGTATTATGGTTACCGGAGAGTCCCCGCTGGTTAATAAAAGCAGGAAAAATATCGAGAGCCAAAGCGATACTGACTAAAATCAGTAACGATATCATAGCTGAAAATTCAGCAAAGGAAATTGAGACCTCTTTACATGCAGGCAATAAAGAAACAAAGAGCGTATTTGAAAAAAGTATACGTCCTGCCGTTATCATCGGCATCAGTTTAGCGGTATTCCAGCAATTATGCGGTATCAATGTAGTGTTTAATTATACGTCTACGATTTTTGAATCAGTGGGTTCTGACCTGGATCGTCAATTATTTGAAACTATATCTATTGGGGTTGTCAATCTTTTATTCACACTGGTAGCCATGTGGCAGGTAGATAAGTTGGGACGAAGGCCGCTGATGCTGATAGGTTCTTTGGGTTTATCCATTGTATATATTATCCTGGCTTTTCTTTTACAAAATAATTTTGGCGCCGGATGGATCTCTGTGTTTGTATTAATGGCTATCGCCATCTATGCAACTTCACTGGCGCCTGTGACCTGGATTTTGATCTCTGAAATATTTCCTACCAGGATACGTGGTAAGGCTACATCGCTGGCCATTGTTTGTTTGTGGGCTTCCTACTTTATACTGGTGTTCACTTTCCCTGTATTGGCGAAGAAATTAGGCACATACGGACCATTCTATTTATATGCAGTTGTTTGTTTGCTGGCCTTCTTTTTTATTAAAAGAAAAGTATATGAAACCAAAGGCAAAACACTTGAACAGTTGGAGCAAAGCATAAATTTTCATTGAGTGGCTTTTAAACGATCTTATTAAAAAATATGAATAATCAGTTGGTGAATATCTGGCAGGAAGTGGTGACGATTCCTACTTATGCGGTAGGAGAGCCTGATAAGAATCCTATGTTTTTTGAAAAAAGGGTTTACCAGGGAAGCAGTGGCGTTGTTTATCCCAATCCTATTATTGATAAAATTTATGATGAGAAGATCGATAAAAAATACCATGCCATCTTCCTGGAAAACCGCTTTATAAAAATGATGGTGTTGCCCGAGTTGGGTGGTCGCATACATATGGCATTTGATAAAATCGCCAACCGGCATTTTATCTATTACAATGAAGTGATCAAGCCCGCATTGGTTGGCCTGTGTGGTCCCTGGATATCGGGGGGCATAGAATTTAACTGGCCGCAGCATCACCGGCCCAGTACATTTGAACCGATTGACTATGATATTTCAGAAAATGAAGATGGCAGCAAGACTATTTGGGTGAACGAGATCGAAAAAATGTTTCATACAAAAGCTATTGCGGGGTTTACTTTACATCCTGATAAAGCCTATATTGAAATCAGCGTAAAACTTTTTAACCGCACGCCATTGCCACAAACCTTTTTGTGGTGGGCCAATCCGGCTGTCAGTGTAAATGATCAGTACCAATCTGTATTTCCACCCGATGTATATGCCGTATATGATCATGGCAGAAGGGACGTTTCCGATTTTCCGATAGCAAAAGGAGAGTATTATAAAATAAATTATGCGCCGGGTACTGATATATCATGGTATAAGAATATTCCTGTTCCTACTTCTTACATGGCTGTTAATTCCAACTACGATTTTGTCGGCGGATACGAACACGATACACAGGCTGGTCTGTTGCACGTAGCAGATCATCATCTATCTCCTGGAAAAAAACAATGGACATGGGGAAATGGTGATTTTGGAAAGGCCTGGGATCGCAATCTTACCGATAACAATGGACCTTATATTGAGTTGATGACAGGCGTGTTTACAGACAATCAACCCGACTTCTCCTGGTTGATGCCTTACGAAGAGAAAAGCTTCACACAATATTTTTTGCCTTATCGCGGAATAGGAATTATTAAAAATGCCACTAAAGATCTGTTATTGCATTTTTCAACTGATAATGCAAAAGCATCTGTAAAATTATTTGCTACATCAGCACAGGCGAAACTGCAGTTAAAAGCCTATTACAGGGAAAAGTTGATACATAAAACTTCCTTGAATATTGATCCGGAAAAAATATTCAGTACAATAATAGACTTACCAGCCCAAGCAAACGAAGAAGATATTACTGTAATCGTTTTGAATGAACAGCAGGAAGTATTATTGCATTACCAGTTTGCCGGCAATAAAGATCAGCCAGTGCCGGAACCGGCGAAATCGCCTGCAAAGCCAGCGGATGCAATCAACAATGAAGAATTGTTTTTAACAGGTCTTCACCTGGAGCAATACCGTCATGCAACTTTCAACCCCGTGGATTATTACGAAGAAGCGTTGAAAAGAGATCCTGCGGATATAAGGAATAATAATGCCCTGGGAGTATGGTATCTGCGGCGGGGCCAGTTTAAAAAAAGTGAACCTTATTTCAGGCGGGCCATACAAACACTAACGGATAGAAATGCCAATCCTTATGATGGCGAGCCCCTGTATAACCTCGGTGTTTGCCTTCAGTTTCAGCAACGGTATAAAGAAGCATATGATGTTTTTTACAAAGCCAGTTGGAACAGTGCCTGGCAGGCTGCGGGCTTTTTTGCATTGGCGCAATTGGATATGAACAACAGGGACTATAAAAAAGCCCTGTATCATATTCAATTGTCTCTTGATCGCAATGCAGGAAACAATAAAGCCATAGCGATCAAAATTTTTTCGCTGCGCAAAATGGGTCTTATAGATCAGGCGATGAAGTTGTGTGAAGAGGCGCTAAAAAAAGATAGGTTCAACCTGGTTGTTTACCTGGAACAAAACAGGCTTTGGCGGTTAACAGACGATAAATCCAAGTCATTACAGGCATTGGAAAAGGCGTATCAATTATGCAGGGGCGATGCGCATAATTTTATAGAATATGCCATTGATTATACAGCCGCGGGGTTGTACGAAGAAGCGGCCAGGTGGTTGAAGTATTTTCTTTTTAAAAATGATGGCGGGGCACATGCATTCATTTTGTATTACCTGGCATACAATCTTGAAAAGACAGGTGATGCAGCGCAGGCCCTCACTATTTTCAAACAGGCCGCTGCTACTAAAACGGATTATTATTTTCCAAACAGGATAGAAGATATACTGGTGCTTGAAACAGCAATACGCTACAATCTGGATGATAGTAATGCCTGTTATCTTCTCGGTTGTTTATGGTATGATAAGCGGCAATATACGGAGGCAATAGACTTGTGGAAGCGTTCAATAAGCATTGATGATAAATTGCCGGCTACGCATCGCAACCTGGGGATCGCTTTATTCAATAAGCAGGGCGATCATGAAAAAGCGGTGGAATGTTTTGAACGGGCATTTGCTCTTGATAAAAATGATGCACGCATACTGATGGAACTGGATCAGTTGTACAAGCGGATGAATAAACCGGCAAAAGAAAGATTGGAATTTCTTGAACAGAATTTATCGCAGGTATTACTAAGAGATGATTTGTATTTAGAGCGGGTAGCGCTTTATAATTATCTTGGTAAATATGAAAAAGCCTGCAAGCTGATTATGGATCACATCTTTCATCCATGGGAGGGTGGTGAAGGAAAAGTATCTGCACAGTATAAGTACAGCCTGGTACAAATAGCCAGGAAACAAATAGCAGCAAGCAATTTTGAAGAAGCTATTAATAACCTGCAGAAAGCGCAGATATATCCACACAATCTTGGCGAAGGAAAATTATATGGCATCCAGGAGAATGAAATATTTTATTGGCTGGCAGTCGCCTGCGAAGGATCAGGAAATAAAAAAACTGCTGTAGAATATTACGAAAAATCAACCGGGGGAATGGGACAACCAACTGCGGCTGTATTTTATAACGATCAGCAACCTGAAATATTTTTTTACCAGGGAATGGCCTGGGAAAAATTAGGACAACCTGAAAAAGCTTCCGCTATTTTCAATCGGCTCCTGGCATATGGAAAAACTCATTTCAATGATAAAATTGAAATTGATTATTTCGCTGTTTCGTTGCCGGACCTGTTAATTTTCGAAGATGATATTTCTAACCGAAACCATATTCATTGTCTTTATATGATGGCATTGGGATACCTCGGTCTTAAAGAATTAGAAATGGCCTCTTCATTATTTGATGAAATAGTAGTGGCAGACGCTATGCATTTTGGAGCCGTTTTTCATGCGAAGTTGATTCCGGGTTATGGTAAAACGCTCCCAGTGACTGAAAAACGATTAGCTGATGCTACGGATACAGATAGGACTGGTTAATAAATGGTGGCCTTGTATTTCAAGCAGGTCATATTGACTGTATTTAGAATAGAATGGAAAAGGTAGTATAAAATCCCGTTTGATTGATCTTGTTGCTTACGCATCAGACGGGGGTATTATCTCCAGCCAAAAGCAGTTGTACAGCCCAATTCTGAAGAAGGGATCCGGTCACACTTCAAATTTTCACAAGCTTACAAATTCCTCTCACGTTTCGTGCAGCAGGAACCAGTTTATCGGGACAGGCAATTTCTGATTGCATTCTTGTTGACCTCAATAAATGCCGGACAGCAATAAAAATAGAGAATGATGGGGAATTTATACGGGTTCAACTTGGGGTGATCGGCGCCATCGCTTATTCGAATTAAAATCTTTTCTTCATTAGAATGAATGACATTTCTAATTGGTATCAGGTTGAAGAAGCAGATAAACCTGATTCGCCATCACTCCTTATTTATCCGCAACGAATAAAGGAAAACATAAGGTTTCTTGCCCCACTCGAGATAGTAAAAGGTTTTATCAGTATAACGTGACTGTTTGGCTGAAATTCTTATGTTCATATTGAGCGATTACGTTCGCCATATTCAGGCCATTTTTGCCGGTAGAAAATGTGGATAACCAAAAAGCAGAAAACCCTGCAAATCAGCCTCTGGAGAGGGTTTGCAGGGTTTGTTACGTGCCCGGGACTGGAATCGAACCAGCACATCCTTGCGAACGGCAGATTTTGA
>JAKFEJ010000614.1:0-8506 GCA_036675745.1 Chitinophagaceae bacterium
TACCGGGCTTACCGTGAAAAACAGGTGACTACTATTAATGAAACACAACAGTTGATCGCTAAACGACAGGAACAGCAGATAGGAAGAAAACAACAGAAAAGTGTAGCGTTGCAAAGCCAGACAACCCAAAGAAATGAACTGTCAGAACAGAAAAAGGAAAAAGACGGTGTTGTGTCTAAACTGAAATCACAGGGGAGTGATCTTCAAAAACAAATTGCAGCCAAAAAGAAACGGGACCGTGATCTGAAGAATGCGTTGACTGCTATTGTTAGAAGAGAAATAGAAGCCGCCAAGAAAAAGGAAGCAGACAGGATAGCTGCGGAAAAGAAAGAAAGGAACAGGATTGCAGCCGAGAAAAAGAAAAATGAAGTAGCTACAGTTAACCCTGCCAAACCCGCAACAATTCCTGCTGTTGAACCTGCAGAAAAAGAAGTAGTAGAAAAGAAACCGGATAGTTATCTTGAATTAAATGCGAGAGATGTAAAATTAGGATCAGATTTTGCTAAAAGTAAAGGGAAATTGCCATGGCCCGTAGATAAAAGTGTCGTGCTTATTCCATTTGGCAGATATAAGGTGGAAGGATTTACAAATATAGTTGATGATAACCCCGGCATTACGATAGGCACACCAACAGGCTCACCAGTAAAATCTGTATTTAATGGAGAAGTTATGGCTATCCATAATTATGGGGAAGCTGCTGCGGTAGTGATCCGTCATGGAAAGTATATTACAACGTACAGTAATCTTTCTAGCGTTAGTGTTAGCAAAGGTTCTATAGTTACAACAGGATTTGTAATTGGCAGAGCCGGCGATGCCGATGATGGTTCCGGTGGGCAGGTAAACTTTATGCTGATGATAGAGAATAATAATGTGAACCCTGCTAGTTGGTTACGATAATAAGAAAGAGTTTGTAGTTTGTGATTCTTAAAAGCAGAAAGTTTTTATTGATATAGAACCTGTCGGATTATTTTATGGTTTTTGAGTGTACTAAAGAATAAAGTTTTTACAACTATAGGAACCCAGCCATAAACTAAAAACAGCAAACCATAAACCCGTTAAAGAAATCGTTCGTATAATTTTTCATATATAGGAATGATATTACTGATATCATATTTTTTAGCATGAGCAGCGGCATTTGTTTTAAACCTGCTTAAGACTTCATCCTTTTTCAAAATATCCAAAGCATATTGACTCATGGTATTTATATCTCCAATATCAGCCATATAACCGGTTTCGCCCGGGATCATTATTTCTTTTAAACCACCTGCATTAGTTGATACGACAGGTACTCCTGCCGCCATGGCTTCTAATGCTGCCAAACCAAAACTTTCATAGTCTGAAGTGAGTAAGAAAAGATCAGCAATCGCCAGGATATCTTCCATCTGTTCCTGCTTACCTACAAAGCGTACATCATCACATACATTCAGTGTACGACTGAGTTCTTCTGCCATCTGGCGTTCAGGCCCATCACCTACAAATAATAATTTGGAGGGAAGTTGCTTATGCACTTCATGAAATATTTTTACCACATCCTGCACCCGTTTTATTTTACGAAAGTTGGAAGCATGTAGTAAGATGCGTTCACCGTTTGGAGCAATCACTTTTTTAAATGCATCAATAGGCTTGCGTGTAAAACGTTGCACATCTACAAAGTTGTAGATTACCTCTATTTCTTTTTCAATCTTAAAAGTATTATAGGTTTCATCACGCAGGTTTTCTGACACAGCGGTGATGGCATCGCTCTGGTTAATTGAAAAAGCGACGACAGGAGCATACATTTTGTCTCTTCCTACCAAAGTAATATCTGTACCATGCAGGGTAGTAATTACCGGTATCGTTTTTCCTTCTTTCTCTAAAATGCGTTTCGCCATATATGCGGCGGATGCATGTGGAATGGCATAATGTACATGGAGCAGATCAAGATCATTATTTTTGATCACATCCACCATCGTGCTGGCTAAAGCCGTTTCATAAGGAGGATAGTCAAACAACGGATAAGTGGGCACCTGCACTTCATGGTAAAAAATATTGGGGATAAACCCATTAAGTCTTACCGGCTGCTGGTAAGTGATAAAATGCACCATATGTCCTTTCTGGGCAAGCGCCTTTCCTAATTCGGTAGCCAGTACACCGCTACCGCCAAAAGTAGGGTAGCAAACAATTCCAATTCTCATAAAATTATATATTGCTTATATAACAACCCTAAGGTAACAGTTTTGCAGCAGGAAGGTTTACCGTTTAACTTAAATATTTATTTTCCTGTTTCCTTAACTTTAGCAAAATTCGATTACATGAGAAAAATAATTATTTTCTGTGCCTTATTTATTACTGGATTTGTTTGCTCTGCACAAAATCAGGACTCGCTGATGATCCGGCGTATTGCAGATGAAATTTTAATTAATAGCAAAGCTTATGATAATCTCCGTCATCTGACGAAACAGATAGGTGCAAGATTAGCGGGTTCGGCGGGAATGGTAAAATCGGAGCAATGGGGATTTAAAATTATGCAGGATAACGGAGCTGATAAAGTATGGCTGCAAGAATGCATGGTACCACATTGGGTAAGGGGTGGAAAGGATGAAGCAAATATTGTTTCTTTCCAGGCAACAGCAAATGGCATAGGTAAATTTAAAACAGATAAAAGTCTTGACGTAATAGCGTTAGGAAATTCAATTGGTACCAGCCCGAAAGGTATTGTGGACAATGTGGTGTTGGTAAATTCTTTTGAGGAGCTGGAGGCAAAAAAAGATTCAGTTAATGGAAAGATAGTTTTCTATAACTATAAATTCAATCCCGCATATGTCAATACTTTTTTGTCATATCGTGATGCCGGCCAATACCGGGGTCAGGGCCCCGCCCGTGCTGCAAAATATGGAGCTATTGCAGTGATCGTGAGAAGCATGAGTCATAGTACCGACAACAATCCTCATACAGGTGCTACACGATACGATTCCGCTTATGCAATGATCCCTGCGGTAGCCATTGGTTTGAGAGATGCCGATTTTTTAAGTGATAAGCTTAGCAAAGAAAAGGTCAGTGTGTATATAAAAACGAATGGAAAATTTCTCCCGGATACTGTTGGTCATAATGTGATCGGTGAATTAAAAGGTTCTGAATTTCCGGATGAAATTATTACTATAGGTGGCCATTTGGATAGCTGGGACAATTGTGAAGGAGCACATGATGACGGAGCCGGTTGTGTGCAAACTATGGAGATCTTACGCAGCTTCAAAGCAACTGGTTATAAACCCAAGAGAACTATCCGGTTTGTATTATTTGCCAATGAAGAGAATGGTTTACGTGGCGGGTATAAATATGCAGAAGAAGCAAAACTAAAAAAGGAGAAACATATTTTTGCATTGGAGAGTGATGCAGGTGGTTTTACACCGAGGGGATTTGGTTTTACTGTATCCGATGAGCAGTATAATAAAATAATAAAATGGCGTGAATTGATTGCGCCTTATGGAGCCGGCGAGTTTGTAAAAGGCGGCGGTGGCGCTGATATCGGCCCGCTGAACAGAGCCCTCGGAACACCTGTAGCAGGATTAAATCCGGATACGCAACGGTATTTTGATATTCACCATTCCCGCAATGATGTATTTGAAAATGTAAATAAAAGAGAACTGGAATTAGGCGCTGTTAATATGGCAGCGTTGATTTATCTCGTGGATCAGTACGGATTATAACCTATTTCAGCAATTGATCAATTGCTGATTGAACAGATGCGAAAGGAAATGAATCAACCACTTTTTGCATCTGTTTTTTTATTTCTTCCGTGCAGAGATTGCCAATACTTCCTTCATGTGTGTGAAGAATATTGGTATCGTATTTAAAATTCCCCGCTTCAATATCCAATCCTACTTTTTTGTAAGCGTCCCTGAACGGTGTGCCGGCATTCACTAGTTTATTTACTTCTTCTACACTGAACAGGTACTTATATTTTTCATCAGCTAATATTTCTTTTTTGATCTCAATATTGGATAGCATAAGACCTGCCATTTCAATACAGTCTCTCAACGTTTTAAAAGCAGGGAATAAATGTTCTTTTAATAATTGCAGGTCGCGGTGATAACCGGAAGGAAGATTGGTGGTCATCATCGTGATCTCATTCGGCAATGCCTTGATGCGGTTGCAATGACTACGAATTAATTCAAAAACGTCCGGATTTTTTTTATGTGGCATGATGCTGCTTCCTGTTGTCAGCTCAGCAGGGAAATTAACGAATGCAAAATTCTGATTCAGATATAAACAGGCATCCATGCTTAGTTTAGCCAGCGTGTCGGCCACATTGGCTAAGGATTGCGCAACAATTCTCTCTGCCTTGCCACGGCCCATTTGTGCATACACTACATTGTAATTCAGATCAGCAAAGCCAAGTAATTTTGTCGTCAATGTCCGGTTGATAGGGAAAGATGAACCATAACCCGCCGCAGATCCCAATGGATTTTTATTAACTACATCATAAGCCGCTTTAATAGTTACCATATCATCGGCCAGGCTTTCGGCATAAGCGCCAAACCATAAACCAAATGAAGAAGGCATCGCTAATTGCAAATGTGTATAGCCTGGGAAAAGATGGGTCTTGTATTTTTCGCTTTGCGATTGTAATAATTCAAAGAAGGGTTGAATGGTCCTTACCAGTTCTTCCAGTTCATTTCGTAAAAATAATTTTACATCTACCAAAACCTGGTCGTTGCGGCTGCGGGCAGAATGGATCTTTTTCCCGGTATCGCCCAGTTTCTGCGTCAACAATAATTCTACCTGTGAGTGAATATCCTCAACATCATCCTGTAATTTGAATTCACCTTTTTGTATCTGCTGATAGATATTTTTTAATTCAGTTTGTAATTGATTTAATTCGTCTTTTGTGAGTAGTCCGACGGATTCCAGCATTTCAATATGAGCTAATGAACCCTGTACATCAAACGCCGCTAAATACATATCCATTTCCCTGTCTTTACCAACAGTAAATACTTCTACCTCTTTTAGTGATGCTTTGTCTTTTTGCCACAACTTCATAGTAGTTCATTTACAAGCTTGATATACGTTTCTATTCCTTCTTTTATCTCATCAATGAGAATATATTCATCTGCCGTATGACTTCTTGCAGAATCTCCCGGGCCCATTTTCAGCGTGGGAAAAGGCATTAATGCTTTATCAGAAGTAGTAGGGGAACCGTAATAACCCCTGTCCAGTTTGATCCCGGCTTTTACCAAAGGATGATCTAAGGGAATAGAGGTAGATTTCATCCGGGTAGTACGTGGTTTGAATTTGCTTTTCAGATTTTTTTGCAATGCATCCAATATCTCATCAAACGTATACAATTCATTCACCCGTACATCAATAACAAATTTGCACTGAGAAGGCACAACATTGTGTTGTATATTTTCAGTGGCGATGACCGTTGCTGTAAGCCTTGACTCTCCCAGCAGCGGACTTACCTTTTCAAATTTATAATTGCGCAGCCAGGTAATATCATCAACTGCTTTATACAATGCGTTCTCACCTTCGTTGCGGGCTGCATGTCCTGAACGTCCTTCCGCTATGCAATCAATTACCATTAAGCCGCGTTCTGCTACGGCCATTTCTAATTTTGTTGGCTCCCCGACGATGCCATAATCCAACTTGCCCAAATACGGAAGTACCAGTTCGATTCCGTTGACTCCGCTTATCTCTTCTTCAGCACTGGCTGCAAAGACTACGTTATGATCCAGGTCTTTCTGATCGTAGAAATAAAGAAAGGTTGCCAGTAGCGATACCAGGCATCCGCCTGCATCATTGCTTCCAAGCCCGAATAGCTTTCCATCTTTTTCAAAGGGACTGAAAGGATCAAACGTATATCCTTTATTAGGCTTAACCGTGTCGTGGTGAGAATTAAGCAAGATGCTTGGCTTATTTGCATCATAATATTTATTCAATGCATAAACATTATTGCCCACCCTGGAATGTTCAATTCCTTTTTTACCAATGAAGCGGCATAGAATACCTGCTGTTTCATCTTCTTCCTTGCTAAAAGAAGGGGTTGCGATCAACTCTTTTAATAGTTCGATAGCATCCTTTTGAAGTATGCTGATGTCTTTAGTCATGTTGTATGGTTGTTCCGGAAGTACCGGCTATTAATTCTTTCAGGTATTCAGCTTTGCCTATAATCACTTTGCTTACGCCACTATTAATAGCCGTAAAAGCATTGTCCAATTTTGGGATCATGCCGGCAAATATTTTGCCCCCATCCCCTGAAGGGGAGTTTTCAGGAGCTTTTAATTGCTGGTAATATTTCCAGTCTAATTTTTTTATTATGCTTGATTCATCATTTATATCTAATAACACACCAGCTTTTTCAAAAGTATAAATAAGGCTGACATTAAATTCATGGCTAAGTCCTTTCGCCAGCTCTTGCGCTATCGTATCAGCATTTGTATTTAACAAGAGTCCTTGCTGGTCATGGGTGATAGGAGCAAAGACAATGGAAATATTTTGTTCCAATAAATTTTTTAGTAAAACAGTATTTATTGCATCCACATCGCCAACAAATCCATAATCCAATATCGGGTGCTTCCGTTTATGGGCCAGGATAGCATCACCATCAGCGCCGCAAAGCCCCATCGCATTGCAATTGTTAGCCTGGAGCTGAGCTACAATATTTTTATTAATGTAACCGGCGTAAACCATTGTTACGATCTTCAATGTTTCAGCATCTGTTATCCTTCTTCCATCAACCAACTGTTGTTCGATACCTAATTTTTCAGCTAACCGGGTGGCTAACTTGCCCCCACCATGAACTAAAATCTTCTTGTTATCAATAACTGCAAAATCTTTCAGGAATGAGGAAAGTTTTAATTCATCATCAATAATATTTCCACCAATCTTTATGATATATAAATTATCCATTGCCCCTTATGATTTCTGACAAAACCGCCTGAGCCGCCCAAACCCTGTTTGATGCTTCCTGCGTAACGATGCTGTGTTTTCCATCCAATATTTCATCACTTAATTCTACATTCCTTCTTACCGGTAAACAATGCATCACTTTTGCGTTATTAGTCAGTTCCAATTTTTTATTCGTCAGCATCCACCTGGGATCGCTTTCATAAATTTTACCGTAATCATTATAAGTGCTCCAGTTTTTTACATATACAAAGTCCGCATTTTTTAATGCTTCATCCTGGTTGTGGGTAATTGTTGCTCCCTTTGTAAATTCTTCACTTAATTCGTAATCTTCAGGATGGGTAATAACAAAATCAGCTTTGCCCCATGCATTGATCCATTGTGAAAAACTGTTGGCTACACATTGTGGCAAAGGCTTTACATGTGGTGCCCATGTCAAGACTACTTTGGGTTTTACTCCCCTCTCCTTTGGAGAGGGGCTGGGGGTGAGGTGTTCTGTTATTGTAATAATATCAGTGAGTGATTGCAAAGGATGTAGTGTAGCACTTTCCAAACTCACCACCGGTATGCCTGCATATTTGATAAACTGTTTTATATACAATTCACTGTAATCGTCTTCCCTATTTTTTAATGAAGGGAATGTACGGATAGCAAGGATATCAAAATATTTTCCAAAGATCGGCGCCGCATCTTTCACATGCTCTACCGTACTGCCACTCATGATGGCTTCTTCTTCAAACTCCAGCATCCAGCCTTCATTACCCACATTAAAAATAATAGGTTCCATTCCCAGGTTTTGAGCAGCTATCTGTGTGCTTAATCGTGTACGCATACTGGGATTCAGAAACAAACAGCCAATACGTTTATTCGTGCCCAGCATTTTGTCTTTAAAAGGATCGGCTTTATAGGACAGCGCTTTCTGCACTAATGCATCAATGTTTTGTACATCGTGAACGGAAATGAAATTTTTCATGCTTGATTAGTGGGTTGGAGCGGGAACTAATTTTTCTATCTCTTCTTTCAACGATTCAATGAATTGCTCGGCATCTCTTTTTTTCAAACCTAAGGATGGAAGTAAACGAATTACATTTGGTTTTGCTTCACCGGTAAATATTTTCTGTTCCCACAGCAGGTTTTTCTTCAGGTCTTTTAATTCATCAGGAACATCAAACCCGACCATCAAACCGCGGCCACGAACATTTTTTATCTCCGGAATAGCATTTAATTCGTCTTTTAAATATTTGCCTACCATCACGGCATTGCCCATCAGTTTTTCTTCTTCAATTATTTCCAATACCGCCAACGCAGCAGCGCAGGCTAAATGATTACCGCCGAAAGTAGTGCCTAACTGGAAATGTTTAGGCTTAATATGAGGTGCAACAATGATACCCGCAACAGGAAAGCCATTGCCCATACCTTTTGCCATGGTATAAATGTCTGCATTGACGCCTGCAAAATCATGGCTGAAAAATTTTCCTGTTCTTCCATAACCACATTGCACACTATCGGCGATGTAAACAGCGCCATGTTTATCGGAAAGGCTGCGGATCTTTTTCAAAAAACTTTCGTTGGCTACATTTATTCCGCCAACACCTTGTATCCCTTCAATAATGACGGAAGA
>JAKFEJ010000597.1:0-8493 GCA_036675745.1 Chitinophagaceae bacterium
CAGTTTACCAATAGCCGTTTGTGTAATGGCAGGGACAAGATTTTGCGGCCGCCCAATAGGCATTTCGCCAATATGAATGGAAGCATGTGCACCGACAGGATTGAAATAACGTAATAAAATGCATTGCGTTCCCGTGCTTTTCGCAAATTCATTGATGATCTGTTCTCCCATTTGTTTGGTATAGCCATAAGGGGACTCTGCAGGCTTTGGCGGCGTTTTTTCCGTAACAGGTATATGGTCAGGATTGCCATAAACAGTACAGGAGGAAGAAAAAACGAAATAGGGTATTTTAAACTCCTGTACGCATTTTAAAAGATTGATCAGCGAAGTGAGGTTGTTTTCAAAATACATCAGTGGTTTTTCTACCGATTCACCTACCGATTTATAGGCTGCAAAATGAATGATACCCACTATATCAATATTTTCCTGGAAAATAGCGAATGTGTCATCAAAGTTGCAAAGATCAACTTTGTAGTTTTTCACTTTTATCCCTGTTATTTTTTCAACTCCTTCCAGCATAGCCGGGTT
Source organism: Chitinophagaceae bacterium (assembly GCA_036675745.1). Lineage (GTDB taxonomy): Bacteria > Bacteroidota > Bacteroidia > Chitinophagales > Chitinophagaceae > Terrimonas_B. Next base: position 529 of record JAKFEJ010000597.1, read on the forward strand.
GGAGCGGCTGTTATTATCTACTGAGATCACATCAAAGCCATTCTCTATCAGATCAACAATGGTATGTGACCCGATATAACCGGAGCCGCCTGTTACAAGTATTGTAGCCATAAATAGTGGGATTTTTTTCCTGCACGCAAAGGTGGGGAATATCGGTCAATCCATAAAGAGAAAATAAGTGCAAACGATTTCAGACAAATAAATGAACAATAACGTATACCAGGGCGGCAAGAGCCCCACTTACCGGGATAGTCAGGATCCAGGCCCAGAGCAGGTTTACGGTTACACCCCATCTTACTGCAGACAGGCGTTTGGTAGCGCCAACGCCAATAATGGAACCGGTAATAGTATGGGTTGTACTTACCGGGATCTTCAATGCCTCGGTAACAAATAAGGTAATAGCGCCGGCGGTTTCGGCGGCCACTCCTTCAAAAGGGGTCACTTTGGTTATCCGCGTTCCCATGGTTTTTACAATCTTCCATCCACCGCTCATCGTACCGGCGGCAATGGCAGTATAACAAGCAAGGGGAACCCAAACGGGCATTTGATCAAAATCAGAAATGCTCTCACTGGCTATCAACGCAGCGGTGATGATACCCATTACTTTTTGTGCATCATTACCTCCATGCCCTATGCTGAATGCAGCGGATGAAACCAACTGCAGGCGTTTGAACCAGGAGTTGGCACGGTGGGCATTGAGGGTGCTGAGAAAAAAAGTAAAGCAGGCCATAACAACAAGAATAAAGGCCAGCAGTATCCATTTGAAGTTTTTAGAATAAAAGATTACCTGTGTTAAGTAAGATTCGTAATGAGTTCCTTTTGCAACTTTATCAGCATCGGTTTCTAAACTGGAATATAAAAAAATGCCAACGCATACCAGTACGATAAGAGAAATAATTTTTGGCGCAGCTCCTTTTCTAAAAGAATGAATGAACCAAAGAGAAATAATAAAAGCCATGATCATACCCACTAAAGGGGCTATTATTATAAATGCAGCCGTTTTAAGAACTACCGACGAGTTTACTGCTCCAAAACCTGCACTGGCAACAGCGGCGCCTGCAAACCCGCCAATCAATGTATGCGAAGAAGAAGAGGGGATACCCAGCCACCATGTCAGCAAGTTCCAAAGGATAGCAGCTATCAACCCGGAAAAAATAACCACCATCATTTCACCGCCGGCAATTGCTTCTGGTTTTACTGTTTTTGCTACTGTATCGGCAACACCATGATCTTTAAAAATAAAGAAAGCCACAAAATTAAAAAAAGCCGCCCAAACTACTGCCTGGAAAGGCGTCAAAACTTTGGTAGAAACAACTGTTGCTATGGAATTAGCTGCATCATGAAATCCGTTGATATAATCAAAGATCAATGCCAGGGCTATGATAACGATGAGGAATGTGGTCATAAGAATGTGCTAATTTGAGAATGTGAAAATGTGGAAATTAGGTTGTGGTTATGAAGTCACATTTTCACATTCACCACATTTCCACATTGATATCAGGAGTATTTAATTATTATAGACTCAATCACATTACTCGCATCTTCACATTTATCGGTAACGATTTCCATAACCTGGTAAATCTCTCTTTTCTTGATCACTTCTTTGGCATCAGGTTCGGTAGCAAAAAGTCTTTCAATGCTCATATCAAAAATATCATCAGCCTGGTTCTCTATGCTATTGATCTTAACCAGCGACTCGGTAATGTTGCGCATATTTTTCATATCCCTTAATTCAGCCACCGCAATTTTTACCTGGTAGGCTCCCTGCTCTATTAATTCCGCCATTTTTTGCATGCCCATATCATTGGGATTGACGCGGTAAAAATTTATTTTTTTAGCCGAAGCATAAATATAATCAGCAATATCATCCAGCGAAGTAGCGAGGTAGTGAATATCTTCCCGATCAAAAGGAGTAATAAAATTCCGGCCAAGCTCTGTAAATACATTATGGGTCAATTCGTCATTGGCATGTTCCAGGTCCTCCACACGGCTTATCAGGGAAGCTCTTTTATCAAAATCAGTTTCCGCCACAATCTGCTTTAAAATGCTGGCCATGGAATATCCATTCTCAGCCATTTTTTCAAACAATTCAAAGAATATTTTATTCTTTGGTGTAAATAATTTCAGGAAAGAGTTAAGCCCCATATAATATATTTTAATCCCGATAGCTATCGGGAGGTTTGCGAAATTACCGGCTTGCTTACTGTTAGACTACCTTTGAAGATAGAGTTAATGATTATTTAATATACAGATAATAATTCCGTAATAAGGAGGTAATAATAGTTTTATATACTCCTGTTGTAACTTGCGCCATTTCCTGTTGAAGTTATTAATATTAAGTAATGGTAAAGAAGATGTTAAGAGTATTGTTTGTTTGTGGCATTGCCATCCTGGGCTCAGTAAATGGTTTTTCACAGCGATACCTTTCAGATTTTGATTCACTGCTATTTGTAAAAGATACACTGCGACCTGTGTTAAAACGATTTGAGAATCTTAGAATTACAGGATATATCCAACCACAATTCCAGGTGGCTCAACGCAAAGGATCCGGATCATATAACGGAGGCGATTTTGCTCCACAGTCCGATAGCAGGTTTATGTTACGGAGGGCCAGGGTGAAAATTGATTATTTTTTGGCGACAGCCGATAATTATCCCAAAGCGCTTTTTACATTCCAGGTAGATGCTACCGAAAGAGGAGTGGGCATGCGGGATATGTTTGTAAAACTTTATGAAACCAGGAAGAATAATTTCGTAATGACAACGGGTATGTTCGCCCGCCCTTTTGGCTATGAAGTCAATCTTTCTTCCACTTTCAGGGAAGCTCCTGAAAGAGGAAGAATGTCGCAGATTTTAATGACTTCGGAAAGGGACCTCGGGGCTATGATAACCTATGAGCCTTTGCGCCGTGAAGCAAGGAACAAAATAATAAAAGTGGATGCTGGTATTTTCAATGGCCAGGGATTATCAGGCAGGGCCGATTTTGACAGTTACAAAGATTTTATAAGCAGGGTAACAGTTAAGCCATTCAAAAGCAAAAACTGGAATTTAAGCGGAGGGCTTTCTCTTTTATATGGTGGCTGGAGAAACGGGACTAAATATGTATATGAAACAAGTTCCAGGGCTAATGGCGACAAATATTTTGAAGTGGATTCTACTCCTTCCAATATGGGCGGAAAAGCTCCCCGGCAATACTTTGGTGCTGATGTGCAAGCCTTATTGCATCATAGCTGGGGCGAAACAGAGTTCAGGGCTGAATATTGGGCAGGAAAGCAACCGGGCACTGCTACTACTACAACTAATCCCGGCGATACGCCTTCTTTGAATGGTTCGCCACTCCCCACTTACAAGCGGGATTTTAATGGAGCGTTTTTGGTTTTCCTGCAAAATATTATTAATGCAAAAAACCAGGTCGTGGTAAAATATGACTGGTATGATCCCAATACCAAAGTGGCTAAAGAGGATATTGGTAAGCCCGGTACTAATCTTACAGCAGCCGATATTAAATTCTCAACATTGGGGCTTGGATTTTTACACCATATTAATAGTAATATAAAATTGGTGTTCTATTATGATATTGTAAAGAACGAAGCCACACAGATGGAAGGGTATACAAAAGATTTAAAAGACAATATTTTTACCACCCGCATTCATTTCCGTTTTTAAACTAACGAAACATATTTTCTTCTGACCTGATAACCAATTGAAAATGGGTGTATCTGGGACTGTTAACATTCCGGTAACATTGTGGTTACAATTCTTTAATCAGCCAGTAACATTCGGGTAACCTTACAAGCTCACTTTTGCAGCAAATTACTGCACAATGAATATAAGGTTTCTGTTAGTACTGCTTTTTACAGGATTCATTTCGATCGCTGATGCTCAAAGCAGTCTGGCGGGTAAGGTTATCAATGTGAAGAATGAACCGGTAGCAGGTGTTTCGGTAAAAGTGTTGGAAACAGGTTTTGGTACAAGCACTGATCTTGAGGGACGATATACATTATCACTTTCCAAAGACAAAAAATATACGATTGAATTTTCGGCCATTGGTTACCAGTCCAAACTGGTAAGCGATGTAGAACCAGGTAGTGATCTCCAGGTCGTTCTTGAGATAGAAACAAAAAATCTGCAAGGCGTAATAGTAAAAAGTAAAACAGTTTCTGCACGAAAAGAAACGACCGCTTCTTTAATTGCTTTTCAAAAAAATACAAACACGGTTGCTTCCGTTATTTCAGCCGAAGCCATCCGCCGTTCTCCCGATAAAAACACCGGTGAAGTGCTTAAACGTATACCAGGCGCCAGTCTTTTGGAAGATAAATATTTGGTGGTAAGGGGTCTTAGTGACAGGTACAATCAAGCCATGTTAAATGGTATCCAGCTTTCCAGTACCGAGCCGGATCGTAAAACATTTTCTTTTGATATTTTTCCTTCAGCAATGATTGATAATATTATTATCAACAAAGCATTTGTTCCTGAACTCAGCGGGGAATGGGCGGGGGGGCTTGTACAGGTAAATACAAAAGATATTCCTTCCGCTTCTTTTTTTGATATTCAAATAGGAACGGGGTTCAATAGTAAAACTATCGGGAAAGATTTTTATACCTATAAAGGTGGAAAACTTGATTTCCTGGGTGTTGATGATGGTGCAAGAGCCTTACCGGATGGTATCCCTGCCAAGTATGCGTTTAATAATTTATCAGATGCTGCTAAAACAGACTGGGCCAAAAAGTTTGGCAATGATTGGGGTATAATGAATGGTAATGCAAGCCCTGATATGTCATTTCAATTAAGTGGAGGTTTTAACTCTAAGATCGGCAGTAAAAAGATTGGCGGTACGCTGGCATTAACGTACAGTAACTCCAGCAGGGACCTCGATTTCCAGAATAATATTTTTACACTCGATAGGATTCAAAAAACCGCTGATTCCAGTTTCGCCTATCAAAATAATCGGTATAGCAGAAATGTACTGGCTGGTGCACTGGCAAACGTCGCTTTGCAGTTAAACAATAACAATAAGATTTCTTTAAAAAATATCATCAATGTAAATGCCACGGATTATGTGACATTGAGAACAGGAAATGATTATGAGTTCCGTTCATCGGGTGCCCCCATCATGGCCCGTGAGTTGGGTTTTAAATCAAACACCTTTTACAACAGCCAGTTATCAGGTGAACATAATCTGCCCTCTTTGAAATCGAAGTTAAAATGGTATGGAAGTTTCTCCATACTGGATCAATACATACCCAAGCAAAGACGTTTGCAATATAATCAATCGGAAAATGGCGAATACTTAGCGCTTATTTCAGAAACATCTTCTCAAAAGTCCGGTAACTATTTTTATTCTACACTGTCTGATTATATCTATTCCGCCGGAGGCGACTGGACTTATAATTTTAAATGGTTAGGCAATAACCAAAATATTAAAGCAGGTTACCTGTTCCAGGTAAAAGACAGGTTATATAATTCACGTCCGTTCTCTATTACACTGTCATCCAGTGCAGGTGAAGATTTTAAGAAACTTAGTGCTGATGAAATTTTTGCTCCTGAAAATTTTGGAACCAATGGTTTTGGATTCCAGGAATATGCTGAATCAAGGTTTCGTTATATGGCCAATTCAATTTTGAATGCAGGCTTCCTGCAATTTGACAATCAATTTACCAATTGGCTGCGTGTAGTATGGGGTGCCAGGATTGAAGATTTTGACCAGGTAGTTGGTAGCACACAAAAAAGCGACCCACGCCATGTACATACAAGGGTTACAGATGTATTGCCTGCAGTAAATGCTACATTTAAATTGAATACAAAAACCAATCTTCGTTTATCAGGATCACAAACGGTTATCAGACCTGAATTCAGGGAAGTTTCGGATTTCGCCTTTTATGATTTTGAATTAGGTGCAACAGTGATCGGCAACAGAAATCTTGAACGCACCAAAGTAACTAATCTTGATCTGCGCTATGAACTTTATCCCCGTGCAGGTGAACTGTTTACTGCAGGAGTTTTCTACAAAAAATTTGATTCACCTATTGAACAATATTTCAATCAGTCCGGTGCCGGGTCTTCAAGTTCTTTCAATTTTATTAATGCAGATGAAGCTACTTCCTATGGTGCTGAAGTTGAGTTTCGTAAAAAACTTGATTTTTCAAATGCATTAAAAAACTTCACTTTCCAGACAAACCTTGCTTATATAAAAAGCGAAGTAAAGAGCCAGAAAGAAAACCTGGACAGGCCCATGCAGGGACAATCTCCTTATGTGATCAACGCTTCTTTACAATATGACATTGAACCGCTGGGTTTAAATACAACTGTTCTCTTTAACCAGATCGGTCGTCGTATTTTATATGTAGGTAACGACCAGGTGCCTGAAATATGGGAAAACCCAAGACCACTCCTTGATCTCCAGATCGCAAAGAAATTGATAAGTGGTAAAGCTGAAATAAAATTGAATGTGTCAAACATGCTGAATAAAAGAGCTTATTTCTATCATGATCTTGACGATAATAAAAAGTTTGACAGATCAAATACCAGGAATTCTGATGCCATGGCAATTGCCCGTAACTATGGCACCAACTTTAGCCTTTCATTCAATTATAAATTTAAATAACTCAATAAATCATAAAACAAATATGAAAAAGATAATTCTCTTTTCTGTAATGGCAGGTATGTTTATCAGTTCCTGCCGCAAGATCGAAGTAGACGGTGACGGCGGAGACTCTACTACCAAACCAGGAGGTAATGAAACGGAAGTTATCCTGGAAGGAAAAATAGCTGCTGACATGAAGCTGACAGCGGATAAGAAATATTTTTTAAGAAAAAATGTGCTTGTTACTAATGGCGCTACATTGACAATAGAACCTGGCACGACAATATATGGCGAGACGTCGAGTAAGGGGTATCTCGTTATTACCCGCGGTGCGAAGATTAATGCCGAAGGTACGGTGGACAAACCCATCGTATTCACATCACAGGCTGATCAGTTCGGCCAGGCTAAATCAGGTGATTGGGGCGGTATAGTTATTCTTGGCAAAGCTGCTGCCAATTCTTCTTTTAATGGCCAGGCAGGTGTAGGAGAAATAGAAGGCGGTGTAAATGATGGTGAAGGAAACGGTTTGTATGGCGGTGGCGCTACTCCTGATAATAATGATAACTCAGGCGTATTGAAATATGTTCGTATTGAATATGCTGGTTACGCCTTTTTGCCTGATAAAGAATTAAACAGTTTGACGTTGGGTGCTGTTGGTAAAGGAACAAAGATCGAATATGTACAGGTTTCTTATGCATTGGATGATGCGATCGAATGTTTTGGCGGTGCTGTTGATCTCAAACATATCGTTATCAACCGCACATTAGACGATGACCTGGATACTGATAACGGGTTCAGCGGTAAAGTACAGTTTGTAATTATCATGCGTGATTCTACCCGTGCTGATATTTCCAAATCAGAATCTTTTGAAAGTGATAATGATGCCAATGGTTCTGTATTAACGCCCCAAACAAGTGCTGTGTATAGCAATATCACGGTTCTTGGTCCAAGAGCTACTGCAAGCAATGTTGGTAATTCATTATTCCTGGCTGGTGCGCAAATACGTCGTAATTCAAGTATCTCTATTTTCAACTCTGTATTCGTCGGCTGGCCCAAAGGAATTTTGATCGATGATAGCAAAGGAACTGCTACCAGTGCTAATGTAGTTGCTGATAAGATCGCCATTAAGAATGTAACATTAGCGGGTTGCGAAAAACCGTTGGACTATTCAAAAGGTAGTAGTACAGACTGGGGTTTAACAGCAGTAACAGATTGGTTCAATACGGCTGCTAATAAAAATGCAATATTAGCCGCACAAGCTGATGTTAAGCTAAAAGATCCGTTTAATTATAAAGCACCTGACTTTACTCCCGAAGCCGGTTCGCCATTAACGGCTGCGGATGCTGCAAGTTTTACTGATGCAAAACTTGGCGGATTTGAACC
>JAKFEJ010000392.1:0-8492 GCA_036675745.1 Chitinophagaceae bacterium
ACATTTCCCGTCCATAGCTGTTGCAGGTGAGGCGGCGGCTCTACCCTGAAATAGTTCTCATTCACAGCGAGTTTCGGGGTTCCTGAATACAGGTCAAGATATAGCATGCGCCGCTGATCAAGGTGACGGGCAAAACCAGACCGGGCATATGCGTTTATTTCACTCGTAAAAAATTTATTGCCATCATTCATTGCCCCGGCCGCTATCCTTCTACGTATAGAATCGCTAAACAATTCATCTTTTTTAGAAGCAGGGAATCTTTTTGTAGCAGAAGCTGTATCAAAATAATCAAGTATGGGTTGTAACTCCGTCTGAATATATGTATCCATTCCGCTAGCCAAATTTCCCACGGCAAACTCTTTGTTCTTATTAAATACCGGTTTAAAGAAAAACAATAAAACAGTAAGCAATAAAAAAACAATAGAACCCGGAATGATTTTTTTTCGGTTTGAATAATGCTCCTGCGGGATATTTTTAAAAAGTAAGACAACCACAATTATAAGTATGCAGGGAAATAAGATAGACTGCTTACTTAAAATACTCCCGAACGGAAGATCCTGGCCAAAGAAAATATAGCGTCCTGTTGCGGCAAGAATAACCAGCAAGGCTGTAATGAGCAAATAATTTAATACAGAAAATCCGGCTGTAATGGTAGGATAATTAGTATTGATCCGGTTTGTAAAATCGGGATACAATTTATAAAATGAAGCCAGCATAATGACCGGCAACAATAATAAAAGAACGAAAAACAACACAGACCATTTACCATGTTCGGCTATTAAAAACCGGCTGGTTACCAGGTCGGTAGCCTGCGCATTATACTTGGCACCTTTGTTCTGCGGCGCATGTGGCAATAAATTAAACCCTGCCGATTGAACTTCCGGATTATTCTGTTCATAAATAAATGTATTAATGAACCACTGATTCTGGGCCGCTCTTATAACAGGCTCATAGGTTTTTCCCTCTTCATACGCCGAAGTGATAGCTTCATCAACAGGCGTTGTCAATACGTCGATCCTGTATTTTGTCATAGCAGCTTTATCTATTATTCTTTCTTTCGGGAAAAAGAAAATTGAAATAGCAAATAAAGCAACTGTTGCTGCAAAACCTATAGCTGTCCTTTTCCGGGTATTGTATTGCGGCAGCAGCCTGACAATCATATAAGCAATGCCTATTGCAAACAATATATATCCCGCAACATACATTGACTGCGGCATATCCAGCAAAAACTTAAAAATATAGGGTGCGTAAACCAGGTTCAGCACAAAGAATATAAGATATGCAATACCCAATGCAGCAAAAAAAGTTGCATTTTTTTTACTCCCTGCCGACAATCCCGCTATACCATAATTTATACACAGAAATGCTTCATTAAAAACCAGGAAATTAAGAAATACAATAGCAAAGCCTATATCTATGAAAACAAATAAGACAAGCAGACTCACAGACAATAATATTTTAACAGGATTACTGACAACTATGTTTAAAAAACTTCCTGTGCCAATCTCCCACCAGCTCTCTTTTGAAGAAGCTACCAAAGGAGAATATTTATAAGAGATAAATAGAAAAACAAAGTAGGCGATCATTAATAGAATAGCGAGATGACGGCAAACTCCCGGATCAAAACGATTAAGCCCTGCCAATGCGCCACAGGCAAATAATAACAGTAACCATGCAACAAAAAACCAGGTTCTTTTACTAAGCCGCAGAACGAAGGAAACCCTTTTTGAAAGATTGTTTTTCAACTGACCTATCCCCGGCTTATTTTCATAGTTGGTATAGTAAGGCTTATTCAACATTTTTGCTATTCTCTTTCTTACAGCGCTGTAAGCATATTTTAAAAAGCTAAAACCAAAGATCAGGGCCAGCAAAATTGTCGCGAAAATGATAATACCAAAATTTGAAAAACTTTGCAACTGTTGTTGCGAAGGAAGATCCATCCCTTCGTAGGGCGGAAAGCTTTTATATCTCCAGTAAAGAAAAAAACGGGTGGTCAGTAACACTATCGTGACACAGGACAACAACTGCCATACCCAACTCTGTTTGCTTGCAGGTTTAATAAGTGAAGTAAAAAACACCAGTACAAAAAACAAACCAAGACTTCCAAATAGTAATGACTGCCAGATTTTTCCGGAAAGAATGTGATCGCCGAAATCCCAGTTATAAGTATTACGTATGGAGAATACCCAATTGAACCCGGCGGACTTTGAAGGCAAAAAAAGTTTACCATTTTTTAGTTCGGTATTCTTTGCTCTATTATCCAGCATTTGTGCTTTTAACTGCAACGAATTATTCTTTCCCTCTTTTTGATAAGAAAGTAATACAGGAGAAAAATTAATAGTATTGTCACCACTAAAAGAGGAAAATAAAAAACCTTCCCTGAATACAGCAGGAACCCGATGAATGTCATTGGCATCCGATACTAAAAATTTACTGACGTAATGGCGACTCCAATCATTCCGTTTCTCCCCGCTCAACGGGTAAGCAACAGGATAACGGTTGATCAATGAAAAACTATCATTGCCTGTATACCTTACCTGGTACTGGTTACGATTGTTATCTAAAAAGCCAATACCCCATGCAATAACACTTTCATCCGGCAAGCCGGTACTAAATTGCTGACTCCTGGTATTTAAATTTTGCTCATCATACTTCACTTTACCTGCATAGTTGAACAAACGTCCGGATAGAAAATATTTGAGTTCCCCGGCTTTCTTCCTTGAAACATCGTCGCGGAGAAACAAAATATTTTTCAGGCAGGCAACCAGTTTTTCATTGTTATAATAAACCGAATTGATAAACGCATCCTCATCCCGGAAAAGATTCCAGCCGGAAATGGCTTTTTTAACCGTCATCTGTTTCTTAAAAATATCCTGTCCCGCCTTTAACTCAAACCAATCATCTTCCGTTGCACCGATAGTTATACTTATCTTATCATATTGAAAAGAAACAACATGACCAATAGCCGGATAGTTTACAGATAAAATACGATACCCGTTTTCTCCGTTGATGTATAAAGGATCCTCAGAATAAGCAGAATTTACAGTAACCGCATTATTTTGCCCGGTAAAAAGAAACTGGTTAAATGAATTGCTTTCATAATTCACTGTATCCGATCTTCCCAGTTCTATTTTTTTCACTACATTAAATCCATCATGCTGAATAAAATGATGATCAAGGTTGCTGAATGTTTTTAAACCGAGTGGCGCATGAATATTTATCCATAAAAAGGAAAAGCAGGAAGCGCAGATAATAAAGAAAATGAATGGAAACCGCCACTGCCGGTAGCGGGATCTTTTAAAATCCCGTTGATAAATAAATCCGTAGATCAGTATGACTACTATGGCAAAAGCATATAGGAATGAAAGGCTTGTAAGAATTTTTAACATAGCGATGCTTATGATAAATTCAGGTTTGTTTCGTCAAATACAGGATAAGAAAGATTCTGTATTGCCGTTTTGTCCAACACCATTCGCAGCACTAACGCCCTGCTTCCATGCTCAGTACTTAACTCTTTCAATAAGGCGGGGTCAATATTATTGCCATTTTTAAGGCTCCCGATACGCTCAACTATTTTACCCCCAACAGAAAGATCATTTATCCGCAGGTAGAGATATTCACTGTATAAAAGAGAAAGCGATATAAGAAGGTTCAGCAGTTTTTCTCTTTCTTCAGGGTTAATTTTTGCCGGGTTATTTTTATTAGCATCTGCAATGACCATTACTGGCTTCAAAAAATGTTCATAAGCATACAAGGCCACCGACCGTTCAGTATCCAGCAAACTTTTTACAATTTCTGTTTCTGTTTTTTCTTTATTGAATCCCGGGTAATTCCTGATCTTATACACTTCCATCATTTGCTGCTTCACGGACTCGAAGTCATGACGGATATTTGTGCTTTCCGATAGCAATATTTCTAATTCCTCTTTTTCTCTTGTTATCGTTTCCAATTGAGATGTTAAGGATTGTGTCTTTTTTTCAAGGCTTTGAACAGATACTTTCCCTTTTCCTTTATTACCGGCATCTGCATTTGCAATATTTCCGGAAGAATAAGCTACTAATTCAAGATGCTGGATTTGTTTATTAAGCATCGAAACAGTTCTTTGAAATTTTTTCTGCTTGCGGAACAATACATACAGCAAAAAAGCTATTGCAAGCAATGCGGCTACCCCGGTAATCAATAAATAGGCGGGTACCAGGTTTTCTGCTTTTGCCACTGGCTCCTGCGGCAATGTTTTGGGTTGGCTTGCATTATATAAGCTGATCAAGGAATCCAACTCTGATTTCAGGATTACCGTATTGCGGTTATCTTTTTCCTGCGCTGTTAACGAATCAACAATGCGGATACTTTTTTTCTCCGGCTCCTGCGCTAACAGGCTGCAGGTAACCAAACAAAAAAATATTGAAATAATAAGTTTATAATTCATCAGTATGTTTTTTGGTTTTGGTGATATTGATTTATTATTCGACCCTTCGCTCCTTCGACAAGCTCAGGACTCAGGGCTCAGAATTGAAAAAACTGAAGAATCCCCGTTCTCTTCTTTTCCAGTTTTGCTTCCAGCAACTCTTTTTCTTTTACGACATCATTATATACGGTATTAATAGAAGCTAATTCACCTACATAGCCCGGAAACATAGAAATGGCCTTCATATCCTGAACGGGTGAATAGACTTCCGCAACGGAAACCAGAATACTGTATAATGATCTTACGTCTTTTACTTTTTGATTTTCCATCAGGCGCAGGTAAATATTATCACGGGTAAAATAGATATCCACTGTCTTATTCCTGAATGCTTTTAATTGCTGGTTATTTCGACGCACGACGGATGTATTGTACAAAATATCATTGCCCGGTTCTATTTTGATACCCCGGTAGAGATACATGTTATTATTAAGGACATCGTTATTCTTTGATAACCCTTCTTCTTTATCAATAGGAATACCCGTAAAATCAGTAATCTTATAAGCACCGCTAAAAGCTCCGTGTATCGCTACATTTTTATTATTCAACGAACGACCCGGGGCAACCGTATTTATTTTTACGTTTTCTCCAAGCAGCTTTTTTAACCCATCAGCTAGTTTTACTCTGAGGTTATCAAAATAAAAAGCCCTGCCACTGAGCATTACCACTTTGATCCTTTTCTTAATATCTTTTGTAATTACATCTTTAATGCTTGCAAGAATGCAATACACGATACAATCGGTAGCTTTATTGATAAGGCCGGTTACTTCTTCATCCCAGCGGATATTCCTGTCTTTCAGGATAGCTTCAGCATATTGTAAAAGCGTTGACTGATCTTTATACAAATTCCCGATCTTCCGCTCCGTACTCAGCGATTGTTCTGTCAATTCCGCAAATTGTGTAATGCTAACAGGCTGCAGATCTTTATATTTCTTTTTCTGGTTTTCGATCAACTGAATAAAGTTGAGTACATCAACCGTCAGGTTTTGATCAAGGATATGGCGGCTGATAAAATCTTTTACAGAGATCTCGTTATTCCCCGGAATGGCTAGTAAAACCTGTGTCAGGAAATCTTCCGCAAATCCATAGGCCAGCACATTACCGGCCCCTGCAAAACCAGTTCTGAAAAAACTGGAATAATTTTCATTGTCATCGGCCATCACCATGGATATATCCGTAGTGCCTTTGCCACAGTCAATCACCAATGCCATTTCTCCGTTTGACAATTGTACATCGGATGAATTCGTTTGCTGGTATCCCATGAATGCCGCATCGCTTTCAGAAATGGTTTCGTATTCGAGGTACAATTTATTGTCGCCAATATGTAAGGACGAAAGCAGGCTTTCGGTGTTCTTACGCAATTCATTCAGCATCTCAAATACATCGTGCTGCGTATAAATATTCGGAACCAGTAAGGTGACAATAATACCGCCCTGCTGAAAATCAGGCTTGGTGCTTATCATCAACCTTAATATCCTCAGTAATACAGCGCTGATCAATTCTTTTTTATGTGACCGGATACTATAATCTTCTGTATGATTATCCAATATCAGTTGCAAGCTTTTCTCAATTCCCAGCTTCAGGTTGGGAATGATCTCATAATTATCCCTGAAAGCAAGTTGTGTAGCTGCTACTTCCTGCTTTGTAATAAATAACCTGATCTCGTCATTCAAAACATCATTGGTAAAATTGAAAGGAAATTTTTCCCTTTCATATTGTGTAACTCTTTTTTTAACCGCATAAAAAGAACGATACAATAACGGCTGTCCCTGTTCGTTATTCAAAAAATCTTCTCTTCGCCAGTTTCTTGTTCTGTCAATTCTGTTTAATTGGCTGATGATGTTTTCCAGAATATCATACTGCACTACCGTTGATTGCGGACCGCAACTTTTATACCCTACCTGGCTGGCTTCGCTCCCAAAATCTATCACCACACGTTGACATTCTTTCGAACGGACAATAGCAAACTGAAATTTTCCTGAATAAGTTTCTGTTTCTCCCAGCATCAACGTTACATAAATATGGACAGGAGACTGCTCAACCCTGTGCTTATAATAATTAACTGAGATCCTTTTTTGTTCAGCGGAATAGTCAAGACGCAAGCCTGTTTCTTCATCATAAAAAGTTTCTACCGAAAAACTATTTGACTTTTTGATCAGTAATTCAAAATCATTACCTCTTTTTACTAAAGAAATATGGCATTCACGTAACAATATATCCTGCTTATCAGAAGGCGCCATCTGGTTCAATACTATTTTACCGGGATCCTCAATAGTGATCAATGGTGTCATCACCCGGTCATCAGCATAGGCCACGAAATTGAATTCTATTTCTTCCCTGTTGCCTGCCACAACATCGCTGTCAAGCTTGGTAATGAAATAACGATCACTGCGAATCAATAACGGTAGATAGTAGAGCGCCATAGTGTTTGTTTTAAAGAAAATGTTCAATTTTTCCAATTGCCGATGAAGGCATTAATAACTCAATATTCACCAATCGCCACCCGCTTCTTCTCATTCCCTGCAAAACCACCGGTCATTAAAATTCCCATAATTACTTTCTTTATCGTATGAGTAACAGAAATTAAAAGACCTTGCTTTTATAGACAGAAAGGATATGGAAAGACTATCACCGCGATATTCAACATCGAGCTTTCTGCCGGACAATGAAGAATAGCCAATGTTGTTGAAGTGAAGAGTATCCACACTATTCGCTGCACCATATTTCCAGTCTTTTAATTCAACAACTGCATTGTCAATATTGTACCCGGTGGAATTATCAATAGAAATCTCAACATTATAAAACTTTGTACCTGCCTGGCTTGTATCACGATCAGTTTTTAGTTTCAACTCTATCCTGTCGGGCCAGGTATTACGTATGCGAAGATTGGTAAGCGTCACTTTATCTAATTTCTGCCCTCTTGTGGCTTCTATAGCCTGTATCAAAGAATCCACATTCACAAGCGGTGAGTTTTCAGGCCGGGCTGCTGTTATTTGCAATGAGGAAGCTGTATGCCATTTTACCCGTGTAAAATTGTAAACAAGAAAAATAGCTGCGCCGGTAAGTGTAGCAATGAAAAACTTTATAGCTCCCGTATATTTCCTTGCCGGCTTTCGGGTAGCAACAACTGGTTCTTTCTTTTTCTCTTCTTTAATCGCCGCTTTTGTTATTGGAATGATCCTGGCAGCAGAATGTTTACTAAACTCAGCATAAGTAATCCATTCGCTGGTACTGAAAATCCATATCCTGATCTTTCCAGGATCACCGGAAGATTGTATTAGTGTGTGTAACTCCTCTTTTGACTGCACCTCCCTTACCACATTCGTTCCATCAGTGAACAAATATTTTTCCATTTAGGGAAATTATTATGTTGGTTGTTTAATTGTAAAAAGCAGTCAAATAAGTGGTTTTAAATTTGAAGGTTTATTAATTCGACGAAAAGATACATGCTAATAACAATCCGAATATCACTCCAATTGTGTTACAACATTTTTTTATGATTTCCTATGCAGCGAAATGCCTGGAAGGCTATATTAAATAAAATTTCACAATCCCTGCATACTAAAAGGAAAATCGCTGTACCAGCAGTATCCGTTTTCATCTTCGAATAACTTATTATAGTTCCTGTCAATTTGCTGCCGGCTGTTTTTTCAATTAATACATGCGATTATTATACTTCAATTTTCTCTTTCTTGTATAAAACTCCCCTTTAGGGGCTGGGGGTTTCCTCTTACCTTTGACACATGCTTACAATCTCAAAACGTGGGAACCAAATGCCTGCTTCCCCTATCCGCAAACTGGTTCCTTTTGCTGAAGCTGCAAAAAGGAAAGGAGTAAAAGTATATCACCTCAATATTGGTCAGCCGGATATTGAAACGCCGCAAGCTATTATGGATGCTGTCAGGCATACCAACATGAAAATACTGGAGTACAGTCACAGTGCCGGCAACGAAAGTTACCGCCGCAAGCTGGTAGAATATTATAAAAAAGTGGGTATTGATATCAGCTATGATCAGATCATGATCACAAC
>JAKFEJ010000067.1:0-8413 GCA_036675745.1 Chitinophagaceae bacterium
GGGTGTTGAAAAACAAGTGTATTGTAATATTTATCCAGTCTTTCGTCAAATAAGGAAGCAGGTGTACGGGTAATGCGGTCATCCCAGAAATTAAGTCCATCCCAATAATGATCTTTGAAATAGCGGTAGGCGAATACAGAGTCATATTTGCCTCCGGGATGCTTTTCAGCAGGCGGTATTTTCGGCTCTTCCATCAGGTGCATTAATACACTGAGGATATTATCCGGATTTTTAGCAACGAACTGTTTCCTGTATTCTGAAATCTCTGCTGAATTTTTTTTCAGACTTTCATTTAGTGAAGCGGAATCTTTGGCTGTCGGGGCGGTTTGTAAGGCTTTATTGACGGCTTCAATGGACTTACCCCGTATCGCCATAAATTTCTGATAATCGTTAAACAAGTCATTGTCCGGAGAGTTAATGAATTTCTTAGTCGTTGTAGCCGTATCGGCTATAACTGAAAAGTGTTGTTTCTTATCAATTAATATTTCTATAAACCGGTCTTTGGAGGGATACACCACAAGGTATATTCCACCACCCAGCTCCTTTGAACCTTTAAATACTCCTTCGCTTTTGTCATTCAGTTTTACCGAATCAACAACGGGATATTGTTTGCCGGAGTAATGGCCCAGGTAAATGTATTCGTTTTTAAAAGGCTCGAGGGTGACCTTTATTTCATAACCAGTTTGAGCAAAAGCAATGGTTGTCAACAAGAGAACCGGAATCAGCAACAATTTTTTCATGAGCCAGAATAATCGGGTAAAGTTATTAAAAGTTCCCGGAAAAGAAGATCCCGGCAATACCGGCAAGTGTTGCATGCCACGAAAAAGTAATATCAATTTGTTAAAAAAGAAACGCTCTGCTGAGAGAACCTCAAACCCGTCATTGCGACTGCGAGCAAGCGCAGCAGAAAGCAAAAACTTCAAACCTCAAACCCCTTAGCTTTGCGCCGTGAGCAGAAAAAAGAAAAATATAGTGTTAGAAAAAGTTTTGGTGGAAGACTATGCCGCCGAAGGTAAATCGCTGGCTAAAGTCGCTGGTAAAGTGATCTTTATTGAAGGGGTAGTACCCGGAGATGTAGTGGATGTTCAATTGGGCAAGAATAAAAAAGACTGGGCGGAAGGCAGGCCTCTTCGTTTTCATTCTTATTCAGTTGACAGGGTAAAGCCTTTTTGCTCCCATTTTGGCGTTTGCGGCGGCTGTCAATGGCAAATGTTACCTTATGACAAGCAATTATTGTATAAGCAAAAACAGGTAAGAGATAACCTGCAGCGGATCGGTAAGGTGGCATTGCCGGAAATGATGCCTATTCTTGGGGCTGCTGAAACCAGCCATTACCGCAATAAAATGGAATATACGTTTGGTAACAAGCGATTTTTATTGAAAGAAGAATTAAATGATCCTTCCATACGGAACGACCAGGATGTAGCCGGTTTTCATGCCAAAGGGATGTTTGATAAATTAGTTGACATTCAAACCTGTTACCTGCAGGAAGAACCTACCAATGCGATAAGGCTGGCGGTTAAAAAATTTGCCAAAGAAAATAGTTATACATTTTACGATATCCGCAACCATATTGGTTTTTTAAGAACCATGCAAATACGGTTGTGTACTACGGGTGAGTTGATGGTGAATATTGTATTTGGCGAAGAAAACAAGTCAAAACGGGAGGTTTTACTGGATCATGTCATGCAGCAATTTCCCGGTATCACCACTTTGCTGTACACTATTAATACAAAAAAGAACGATAGTCTTAATGACCTGGAGCCCGTTGTTTATCACGGAAAGGGTTATGCAATAGAAAAACTCGAAAACTTTCAGTTTAAAATAGGTCCCAAGTCATTTTTTCAAACCAACACAAAGCAGGGCGAACAATTGTATAGGGTAACCAGGGATTTTGCGGAGCTGACAGGAAACGAAATTGTTTATGATCTCTATTGTGGCACCGGCAGCATCGGGATCTTTGTCAGTAAAAAAGCCAAAAAGATCATTGGTGTGGAAATGATAGCCGCCGCTATTGAAGATGCGAAGGAGAATGCCGCATTGAACAATTTAAAGGATACAGCGTTTTTTGCAGGTGATGTTATTGAAGTTTGTAATGATGATTTTTTTTCGGAGCATGGCCGGCCTGATGTGATCATTACCGATCCGCCAAGGGCAGGAATGCATGAAAGGCTGGTAAGAAAGATATTGGATATGGCTGCACCAATAGTAGTATATGTAAGTTGTAATCCCGCTACGCAAGCAAGAGACCTGAATTTGCTGGATGAAAAATATGCTGTAACCAAAATTCAACCGGTAGATATGTTTCCGCATACCCTGCATATTGAAAATGTAGTGCAGTTGAAGTTGAAAAATTGAAAGATCAAACCTTATAGTGCTATAGTTAAATAAAAGTATTTTTGTTTTATGAGTGAATTTCGTTTTACACGTCCGAATAGTTTCCCCCCTGTTGTTAAGAATCTGATTATTATTAACGTACTGGTTTTTTTGGCGCAAATTACCCTGGACAACAAGTTCCATATTACTGAAAAGCTTATGCTCTATCCGGTAATGTTTCCCCAGTTTAAGCCTTACCAGTTGTTTACTCATATGTTTGCGCATTCTCCAGCCATGTTATTTCATATACTCTTTAATATGTTCGGGCTGTGGATGTTTGGGAAAATATTAGAGAATGTTTGGGGAGCTAAAAGATTTCTTTTTTTCTATCTGGCATGT
The DNA here is from genome assembly GCA_036675745.1 of Chitinophagaceae bacterium. Lineage (GTDB taxonomy): Bacteria > Bacteroidota > Bacteroidia > Chitinophagales > Chitinophagaceae > Terrimonas_B. The sequence goes on from JAKFEJ010000067.1 coordinate 2,716, forward strand.
GGCTTAGGCGCAGCAGCTTTACATATTCTTGTGCAATATATACGCTACGAACAGCTTGAAGGCCTTTGGCAGGCTGCTCTTACAGCTGGAGATACGGTAGCTGCCCAGGGTTATATCAATGAATTAGGTAATGAACTGGGGCCTGCACTCGGAGCTTCCGGGGCGGTAATGGGTATTTTTATTGCATTTGGATACCTGTTTCCTAATACAGAGCTATTCCTTATGTTTATCCCTGTACCTATAAAAGCAAAATGGGTAATGATTGGCCTCGTGGCCATTGATCTTTTTGGTGGAGTTGCCAAGGTAAGCGGAGACAATGTGGCTCATTTTGCCCACCTGGGTGGAGCTATCACTGGCTTTATTATTGTCTTCATCTGGAACAAAACCAACCGTAAAACGTTGTATTAACAAAAGGGTTTTCTGGAAAAAAAGAATAGATCAAACTTCTCTCTTTATCTCCTTTTCTCTTCTGAGCTTGTCGAAGAATGATCTCTTAGTTTAATTTTACATGGTGAACAGAGTCTATGGCGTACCACGAGCAACAATATAAACGAAGATTATCCCTGGCCCAGGCCAACAACGCATTGATCCTGCTGATTGCTATCAATATGATAGTATTCGTAATTCTTGCTTTTTTAAAAGCTGTTTTTTATCTGCGTTATGAAGGTGGCACGGAAGCTATTCATTTTTACAATACTAATATCCTCAGCTTATTTACACTACCGGCTGATGTAAGTAAAATAGGCGCCAGGCCATGGACCATTCTTACTCATATGTTCGCCCATGACAGTGTATGGCATTTATTGGGGAATATGCTGTGGCTCTGGGTTTTTGGATATATATTTCTTGATCTGACGGGTAACCGCAAGATCGTTCCTCTTTATATCTATGGCGCTTTTGCGGGAGCCCTTTCTTTTGTATTAGCCTATAATTTTTTGCCGGGATTAAGCCAGGCTCTTCCTGTTGCCCAGGCATTGGGTGCATCTGCCGGTGTTATGGCTATTGCAGTGGCTGTAACTACTATATCTCCTGGTTATCGCATCTTTCCCATGTTGTTTGGTGGCATACCCATTTGGGTATTAACTACTATTTATCTCATCATTGACCTGGCAAGTATTCCTTTAAGTAATCCGGGTGGTCATATTGCCCATCTTGCAGGTGCATTAACGGGGTTCTTGTTTATTTTTTCCTTCCGCAGGGGATACGACTGGAGTGAATGGATGAATAATTTCTTTGACTGGGTCAACAATCTTTTTAATCCGGATAAGCCTAAAAAAGGGAAAAATATAAAACAGGAATTGTTTTATAAATCAGACAAGCAACCCTATAAAAAGACTCCCAATATAACAGAGCAAAGGGTAAATGATATCCTTGATAAGATCAGCCAGAAAGGCTATAACAGCCTTACGGAAGACGAGAAAGATATTTTGAAAAGAGCCAGCCAGGAGTAGGAATGGGTTTAATACGTTTCAAAAGTTTAAAGGGTTAAGAAGTTAGATTGTACTCCGGGATCTGGTCCAAACCTTTTAAACTCCTTAAACCTTTTGAACCTCTTAAACTTTCTTTTCCTTTTTTGTAAATTGCATGAATGGCCAGCAAGCTCCGGATTTTCACTAAACGAGTCCTTATTTTTATAAATTACGGGGTTGTTTTCGTTTTTTTATTGGCCTGCATTGCCCCCTACCTTGATCCGCAAGCCTGGTGGTTCATTTCTTTTTTAGGTATTGGATTTCCTTTTTTATTGTTAGCGGTTGCCGGTTTTATGGTATGGTGGCTATTTGTAAAAAGACGGCATGCCCTGATTTCCGGTATCGCCCTGTTAGTGGGATTTAAAAGTGTCACTGTTTTTTACGCAATCAATATTCCGAAAAGATTTGTTGCTGAAAAAAAACCCGCAACGATCCGGATTGCTACCTGGAACGTGGCCCGGTTCATAGAAATGAACCGTAATAATAATAAGGGCAGCCAGACAAGATTAAAAATGCTGGAGCAGATACGCCAGCAAAACGCTGATATACTTTGTATGCAGGAGTTTTTTCATTCTTATGATTCGGCAATGTATCAAAATCTTGATTATGTTAAGGACAAACTGAATTATCCTTACTACTATTATTCTCATGAGCTGGATGGTAATAATATTTTTACAGGCAATGTTATTTTCTCACGTTTCCCAATTATTGACAGCGGTATGATCCGCTATCCACGGCCTACCTTGCCCGAAGCATTGATGCATGCGGATATCCGGTTAAAAAACCGGATCATCAGGGTATATACCACCCACCTGCAATCGGCTCAACTTCGGAAAACTGATTATGAAAAAATAGATAAAATAAAGGAAGGAGAAGAGGGAATCGTTTCCAATTCAAAAACGATCTTTTCCAAGGTTAAAAAAGGAGTGGTCAACCGTAAAATACAAACGGATATCATTAAACAGGTATTAGGCGATAGTCCTTACCCGGTGATACTCTGCGGCGACCTGAACGATATACCCAACTCTTACACTTATTTTAAAATAAGGGGCGACATGCAGGATGCGTTTCTGAAAAGGGGGTTCGGCATAGGCCGGACATTTTCCGCCATATCCCCAACACTTCGTATCGACTATATTTTTGCGGATAGCCGATTCCGTATTGACCAGTTCAAGCGCCTCGTAAAAAACTACTCAGATCACTATATGCTGGTGGCTGATATAGAGTTGAAAATCCCTGACCATAAGCCTTAACCGCATCCTTTATAGATGAGCATATTTACCATTACTTTTGCATCAATTTTTTGCCAAAGCTCGTATCCGACAGCTTGCGGGTCGTAGCTCAAAGCTTTTTATTATGAGTGAACTGAAAGTTTATAATTCGCTGTCGAGAACGAAAGAAGTTTTTACACCCATTACTCCCGGTCATGTGGGCTTGTATGTATGCGGACCTACTGTTAGCGGTGAAAGTCATTTAGGTCATGCAAGGCCCTATATCACGTTTGATGTGATCAATCGTTACCTGGCTCATCTTGGTTATAAGGTTCGCTATATCCGCAATATTACTGATGCAGGTCATTTTGAAGAAGAAGGAAGGGCGGCGGAAGATAAAATTTCAAAAAAAGCGATACTGGAAAAACTGGAGCCGATGGAACTGGTACAGAAATATACCAACCTGTTTCATTGGGCGATGCAGCAGTTTAATACGTTGCCACCTTCTATTGAACCTACGGCAACAGGTCATATCGTAGAGCAGATAGGAATGATAGAAACAATCATCAAAGCAGGATATGGTTATGAAGTAAATGGCTCTGTTTATTTTGATGTAAAAAAATATGCGGCATCGCATGATTACGGGAAGCTGAGCGGGAGAGTGATAGATGATCTTTTAGAAACAACAAGAGACCTGGAAGGACAGGAAGAAAAAAGAGACAGGGCTGATTTTGCATTATGGAAAAATGCAGCGCCGGAACATATTATGCGCTGGCAAAGTCCCTGGGGGATTGGTTTTCCGGGGTGGCATATTGAATGCTCGGCAATGGCTACAAAATATTTGGGGTCGCAATTTGACATACATGGCGGCGGTATGGACCTGTTGTTTCCCCATCATGAAAGCGAGATAGCGCAAAGCACTATTTGCAATCACCAGGCACCGGTCCGTTACTGGATTCATAATAATATGATCACGATTAATGGCCGCAAGATGGGAAAGAGTTATAATAACCAGATCCAACTGACAGAAATGTTCAGTGGCAGCCATCCTATTTTAGAAAAGGCTTATCACCCGATGGTGATACGGTTTTTTATTTTACAAACACATTACAGGAGTACGCTGGATTTCAGCAATGAGGCTCTCCAGGCATCCGAAAAAGGATTGAAAAGATTGTGGGAAGCGTATGAGAATTTAAGGAAGTTACGAGATACGGGTTACGGGTTAGGGGATGAAGCCGGTGATAAGGAATTGGACACCCGTGTTTCCGGGCTCATATCAGAATTTGATGAGTTTATGAATGATGATTTCAGTACAGCCCGTGTATTGGCCAATATGTTTGAACTGGTTCCGGTCATCAATTCCATGAAGGATAAAATAATTCCGGTTACTTCTTTATCAAAACAAACGTTTGAATTATTGCAAAAGCAATTCAGCGTTTATATTGAAGATATTTTAGGATTGAAGAGTATTTCCGCTGAGGATAATGAAAAATTGCAGGGAGTCATGCAATTGCTGATTGATATCCGTAAAGAAGCGAAAGGGAAAAAGGATTTTGTTACTTCTGATAAAATAAGAAATCAATTAGCTCAATTGGGTATTACACTGAAAGATGAAAAGGGTGGAGACATGAGTTGGAATGTGGAGGCTCCCTAAATCTCCGCGGCGGAGACTTTCCAAGAGTTTCTAATTTGAAATTTTCTTTTATAAAGCAGCCTCACTCCTTCCCTTCGGGCTATGGTGTGGACACAAGTATTTTTTAGCACACGGATGACACGGGTTGGACGGATGATAACGGATTTTTTATCCGCCGCGGCGGATAAATCTGTGTTTATCCAATTTTGTTTAAAGTTTTTACAGAAATAGGACAGATTTTTACCAAGTTTAAATCAATAAAATCGTTCAATCCGTGTCATCCGCGTTCCTGTTTCTTGTATTCGAAGATGTGTCCATACCGTACCCCTTCGGGAAGGCGATCTGAAAGTATTTTTAACAATCAGACTTTGGGACAGGCTCTCACCATTTCTCTTTTTCCTCTTGGTCCGGGGATCTTTTCTACTAAAAAACCAGCTGCCTGCATAGCACGGCGTACATCACTTTTGCTGCAATAGGTTACTAATATTCCACCAGGTAAAAGCATATTGTACACTTTTTCAAATGCTTCTTTTGTCCAAAGTTCAGGCTGGACCGAAGGAGAGAAAGCATCATAGTAGACTAAGTTTTGAAGTTTTAAAGTTTTGAAGTTCTGCAATGAGTTTTTTACTTTATGGATAGTAAAAAAAGGAGTGATAATGATATCTTTTTCCCATTCGCACTGGTGCAGTTGTTGAAAAACGGGCTTCAGATCTTCGCGGTGTAATAGTTCGCAATAATTCAACAAAGTTATTTCATCTTCCTGCAGAGGAAATAATTCAACAGTTGTGTAATGAATTGTTAGCTGTTCTCTTTCTGCTTCAATCAGGGTGAGCAGCGCATTGAGCCCGGTACCAAAACCCATTTCGAAGATGCAGATCTCTGACACCTGCAGGTTGCCTGACACATATTTCAGTCCGGCATCAATATATACATGCATGGATTCCTGTATAGCCCCATGATGAGAATGATAAGTGACATTCATCTCCGGGATAGCGATTGTATGCGAACCATCTTTTGTTATAATTAGTGATCTTTCCACTTGTCAAAATTCTGTTTTATTTCCGCATAATCCTTGTAATCCTGTTTATCTTAGTTCTATTATGCAGTACATTCCTCATCTTTCTAAAGACAAGAAACTAAAAAAGTTAATTGAAAACGGAGAACCCTATCAATTGAAAAGACGAAAGAATATCTGTACTTATCTCTGCGCTTCTATTATGAGCCAGCAATTATCTACCAAAGTAGCGGATGTTATTTATAACCGGTTTATTATTTTATATGGTGGCAAAGAACCAACACCGCAACAAATACTGGATACGCCTTCTGAAACCCTGAGAGGCATCGGCCTTTCCAATGCGAAAGTGAGTTATGTAAAAAATGTAGCG
>JAKFEJ010000317.1:0-8362 GCA_036675745.1 Chitinophagaceae bacterium
TTGCCTACACCTATTGCAATAGAGCTAAAAGTGATTGCTACAATTTAGAAATGCGTTCCGATAGTTATAGGGGGTTGAGATTTTAATGATTGTTTGGAAATATGAATTATCAAAATACAATTGAGTTTGCAAAGCAGGCGGATGAGAAAGATCCATTACGACATTTCAGGGATCAATTTTATATTCCTCAATACAATGGAAAAGATTCCATTTATTTAACAGGCAACTCTCTTGGATTGCAACCAAAGACGGTTAAAGCGTATGTAAACCAGGAATTGGATGATTGGGCGAAGTTGGGTGTAGAAGGGCATTTTCATGCCAGGAACCCGTGGTTGTCCTATCATGAAATTTTTCCGAAACAATTATCAAAGATTGTTGGCTGCCTGCAGGATGAAGTAGTGGTGATGAACCAACTCACGGTGAACTTACATTTATTGATGGTAAGTTTTTACCGGCCAACAAAGCAGCGATATAAAATTATCTGTGAGGCCAAAGCATTTCCCTCCGATCAGTATGCTTTTGAATCGCAGGTCCGGTATCATGGCTTTGATCCGGTTGATGCAATAATAGAAGTGAACCCAGGAGAGGGAGAAAATATAATCTGTACAGAAGATATTCTTTCTGCTATTCAGCAGCATGGAGCTGAAACAGCATTGGTTTTATTCGGCGGCGTCAATTACTATACCGGTCAGTTGTTTGATATGAAAGCAATTACTGATGCCGCACATAAAGTGGGTGCATACGCGGGTTTTGATCTTGCTCATGCAGCAGGAAATACAGAATTGAAATTACATGAATGGAATGTTGATTTTGCATGCTGGTGTTCTTATAAGTATCTTAATTCAGGCCCCGGTGGTGTTTCAGGAGTTTATATTCATCAGCAACATACTATGAATAAAGAACTTCCCCGGTTTGCAGGTTGGTGGGGATATACCAAGGACACAAGATTTAAAATGGAAAAAGGGTTTGAACCTATTCCTACTGCCGAAGGCTGGCAATTAAGTAATGCACCGGTACTTAGTATGGCAGCACATAAAGCATCACTCGATATTTTTGATGAAGCGGGAATGGATAATCTTATTGTCAAATCAAAATTACTTTCCGGTTATCTTCATTTTATTCTTAACGATATAAATAGTAAACAAAAAGAAAAATTGGTAGAGATCATTACACCAGCAAATGAAGAGGAAAGAGGTTGCCAGGTTTCAATGCTGATGCTGCAAAAAGGAAAAGAAATTTTTAATGAGCTCAGCAGGCAGGGCGTCATTGCTGATTGGAGAGAGCCGGATGTGATCCGTGTGGCGCCTGTTCCTTTGTACAATACGTTTGAAGATGTATGGAGATTTGGAGAGATAGTGAGAACTACGATTAATGGGATTTAAAAGGATTATGGTGAAATGAAAAAAGAGATTACAATAATTGGCGCTGGCCTGGTCGGTTCATTACTTTCTATCTATTTATCAAAAAGAGGGTATGGGGTCAGGATTTATGAACGCAGGCCGGATATGCGTAAAGAAAAATTAATTGCAGGCCGTTCTATTAATCTTGCGCTGAGCGACAGGGGTATCAAGGCACTGGAAGAAGTTGGAATTATGGATGCTATCCGCCCGATCGCTATTCCGATGCATGGCCGTTATATTCATAATGCAGATGGAAAAATTGGATATCAGCCTTATGGAAAGCAGGGGCAATTTATCAATTCGGTTTCGAGGACTGAACTGAATATAAAGTTGATGGACCTGGCAGAGCAACAGGGAGTTGAAATTTTCTTTCAGCAAAAATGCATGGATATTGACTGGCAGAAAAATGAAATAACTTTTGAGGACATTCACGGCTCACGACTTGCGACTCACCACTTTGAGCTTCTCTTTGGTGCTGATGGTGCTTACTCCGCAACCCGGTTGCAGCAACAATTACAGCATGACAGGTTTCAATATGAACAGCATTATATTGATTTTGGCTACAAAGAACTAACTATTGCTCCAGGTAAAGACGGTGAATTCAGAATAGAAAAAAATGCTTTGCATATCTGGCCAAGAGGCAACTATATGCTGATCGCATTGCCAAATATGGACGGAAGTTTTACCTGTACCTTATTTTTTCCATTTGAGGGAGAGCCTTCTTTCGCCTCGCTGGATTCAAAGGAAAAGCTAAGATCATTTTTTGAAAAAACATTTGCAGATGTTCTCCCCCTGATGCCAACCCTGGAAGAAGACTTTTTTACTAATCCTACTTCATCCTTAATAACAGTAAAATGTTTTCCCTGGATACGTGAAGATAAATTTGCTATGATCGGTGATGCTGCACATGCTATTGTTCCTTTTTTTGGGCAGGGGATGAATTGCGGTTTTGAAGATTGTTCGGTGTTGAATAGCCTGGCGGATAAGCATAACAATAACTGGTTGGCTATCCTGGAGGAATATCAATTTTTACGTAAACCCGATACCGACGCTATTGCTGAAATGGCATTGAATAATTTTATTGAAATGCGGGATAAAGTAGCTGACCCGAGATTTTTGTTGCAGAAAAAAATAGAAGCCAAACTGTATGAAAAATATCCGGATAAATGGATACCTACTTATTCGCTAGTCACTTTCAGTCCGCATATAAGATATTCGGATGCTTATAGTAACTCTATGCGCCAGGAAGTCATCATGCAGCAGGTAATGGCAATCCGGGGGATTGAAGAAAAATGGCAATCCAAAGAAATTGAAGATCTCATTTTGCAAAAAATAGAACGCAAATAAAACAGAACCCTGATTATTTATGATTATTAAGATGATCGCAGCCAGGAATTAATTGTTTCAAAATATCGCAGGCAAAAGTCATAATTTATCATCACTATCATAATAATCTGCGTTCTATATATCTTCGCAGCCATGACAAGGCAACAACTAATCGAACAGATCAGGAAAAAGCAATCTTATCTCTGCGTTGGTTTAGATACCGACATTACAAAAATTCCCAAACATCTTTTATCAGAACCCGATCCGGTGTTTGCATTTAATAAAGCTATCATTGATGCTACAAAGGATCTTTGTGTGGCGTATAAGATCAATACAGCTTTTTATGAAGCATTAGGATTAAAGGGCTGGGAAGCGATGGAAAAAACAGTCCGTTATATTGGTGATGATCATTTTAAAATTGCCGATGCCAAACGCGGGGATATTGGCAATACTTCTGATCAGTATGCCAAAGCATTTTTTGAAGCCCTGCCTTTTGATTCCGTCACAGTTGCTCCTTATATGGGTGAGGATAGCGTAAAGCCGTTCTTGCAATATGCAGGTAAATGGGCCATTGTATTAGGACTAACTTCCAATGCAGGAGCAAAAGATTTTGAATTAAAAAAGTTGATTCGGGAGGACACGAACCAGGGCGGTAGATTCCTGTATGAATCTGTTTTGCAAAAAGTATCCGAATGGGGTACGCCGGATAATTTAATGTTTGTGGTAGGAGCTACACAAGCTGATGAGTTTATTAATATTCGCAAGTTGACTCCGGATCATTTTTATTTAGTTCCGGGAGTAGGAGCACAGGGTGGAAGCTTAAAAGATATTTCTGAAAAAGCAATGAATAAGGACTGCGGAATATTAGTGAATGCAAGCAGGGCTATTATTTATGCTTCGGCGGAAGAAGACTTTGCTGAAGCAGCAAGAGCTATTGCCCTTCAGTACCAGGATGAGATGGTTTCTTATCTTTAACATATCATCCGTTCGATATTACTTAAAAATATATTTTCCCTTCTCACTCCACCACGGGTAATATTCCATTTTTAATCTCCCGGTAATAACAGCCGTATCGGTATTGACAAACTGTTCCACTTCGGATGAATCTTTACAATTCATAATAAAAATCCCCCTTAGATCGCCATCATAACCCATTGGACCGGCCATAATAATTTTTCCTTCACTGGCAAGACGGTTAATATTGGCCATATGTCCTGCCTGTATTTTAGCGGCGCTAATACTATCCTGCGTCCTGTTTGGTCCCCTTTTTAATAATACCAGCCAGTATCGCTTCATTTCGCCACTATAAACAGAAGTATCGGATACCAGGTCATATTTTGCAACAGAAGTTGTATTGACAGGAGGCTTTGTTTTCTGTTCACAGGCGGCAATAATCAATGATGCCATAAGCAAAAGAAAAAACATCTTTTTCATTTGTATATTTTTTATTGTTTTTAGCCAAATGGAATCTTGCCTGTCAGCAGACAGGTTCGCCTAATAAACATCACTGTTGGTGATAATCCTTAGATGGCTCATTTCATGCAGGGTTAATTTATCACAATATAAATTTTATTATAAACCGGCTTCTTTTTTTCTCTCCTGTATTAAAGCCCGCTTTGCGATGTGCCAGCTTATTGAATTGGCTTATTTATTGAAGCATATCCTGTTATTGAATCACAAAAACTTATATTATGCTACAAACAGCCATGAAATACAGCGCTAAAGCCCTGGGTGCTTTCGTCTTTTTGCTGATCAATATTGCAGCCCAGGCACAGGATAAAGTGGAAATAGATACACAAGAAGTGAAGTCCTGGTTTGAACGTAACTGGATCTGGGTAGCAGGTGCTGTGCTCTTATTATTATTGATCATGCTTCTTGGTCGAAGGAGTGGAACTGGTGGCCAACGCAGAACAACAACTGTTATCAAAGACCCTGATGGAAAAGTAGAAAGCGTTACTACAACAGAAGAAAAGCTATAGGCCATTTTTAATAATTATGCTCAATAAATCAGTGATAGCTTACAAGAGTTCTGTATGCCTCTCAACTGTATATCAGAACGTGTAAAAAATGCCCCATTCAGTAAATATATTTTACTAAAGCCGTACCCTTTTTATATTCGTTAACGGATAAACCAGGTGACGCTTCATTTCTTCTGTATGACGCCCCGAATTCAATTACTGTATTTCTACAAACTTCTATGTATGGTTATGAAGCCGCTGAAAGGCCGGTTATTGAAGATCTTTTCTGAAAAGACAAGGCATGTTATAGATTTGTTTGAGCAAAAATTAGAACAACATCATCATTACATTCGTGAACACCTGGATGATATGGTCGAAATAAAAAACTGGAAATGGTCATGAACTGGTATTCAATCCCGGTAGAAGAAACGCTGGAACAAACAGGCAGCAAACAAGAAGGACTTGATGATGCCACCGTACAACAAAAATTAGCAGAGCATGGAAAGAATGAGCTGAAGGCAAAAAAGAAAAAAAGCCCCCTGGTTATTTTCTTACGGCAGTTCCTTGATGTAATGATCCTGGTATTGATAGTAGCTGCTATCGTATCATCTTTTATCGGTGAATTTTCAGACACTATTGTGATCATAGTGATCATACTGCTGAATGCGGTCATTGGTTTTGTACAGGAATACCGTGCGGAAAAAGCAATGGATGCCTTAAAAAAAATGGCTGCTCCATCTTCGCATGTAATAAGAAATGGAAAAGAAGTTGAATTGCCTTCAATAGAATTAGTGCCCGGCGATATCATATTGCTGCAGGAAGGGAATTCAGTGCCTGCCGATATCCGTTTATCAGAAAGTGAATCTATAAAGATCAACGAAGCAAGCCTTACCGGTGAATCGAATGCGGTAGATAAAATAACCGATACATTAGAAGACAATGATCTGCCATTGGGAGACAGGGTCAACATGGCTTATAAGGGGACACAGATCATTAGCGGGCATGGTAAAGGAATAGTGGTAGCGACCGGCATGCAAACAGAACTTGGAAAGATTGCCGGTATGCTTGAAGAAGCGGAAAGCACTACACCATTGCAAAAAAGATTGGCGCAATTCAGCAGGAAGTTAACGATCATCATTATTATTTTATGTATCGCCTTATTCCTTATTGGTTACCTGCGGGGTGAGGAGGTAAACAGGATGTTGCTGACGGCTATATCTCTTGGCGTAGCCGCCATACCCGAGGCACTACCTGCTGTCGTTACCATATCGCTTGCATTGGGAGCAAGGCGTATGATGAAAAGGCAGGTGCTGATCCGTAAATTATATGCGGTAGAAACGCTGGGTTCCGTTACTTATATCTGTACGGATAAAACAGGCACGTTGACAAAAAATGAAATGGCTGTGCAGGAAATATGGGTAGACGATGAAAATAATAAAGAAGAATTATTGCTGGCTATGAGCCTGAACCATACTACCAAGAAAACTGAAGGTGAACTTACCGGTGATCCCACTGAAACGGCGATGGTAAAATATGCTAAAGAACAAAAGAATTATAAACAGGTAAAGGAAATTCCGTTTGATTCCAACCGGAAGGCCATGACAACCATACATGAAAGAGATGGCAAATATTGGGTGATAACAAAAGGCGCAGCTGAAGTAATAGCCCGGATGAATAAAGAAACAACATTAAAAGAAACGATAAAGAAGCAGGAAGAAAGAATGGCGCAGGAAGGAATGCGTATCATTGGTTTTGCGGGAAAAGAAATAGATAAGTTACCTGGCGAAATATCACCGGAAAATATAGAAAAGGATCTTGGGTTCATTGGATTGGTAGGATTGATAGATCCGCCGAGAGAAGAAGCAAAACAAGCTATTGCGGAATGCAAGGCAGCAGGCATTGTACCCGTTATGATTACGGGAGATCATCCATTGACGGCGGCTTCTATTGCAAAACAGATCGGCATTATTGATAGTGACGATCAGAAAGTGATAACCGGGAAAGAAATGGAAGGCAGGGATAAAGAAAAACTGAAACAGGAAATAGAACAGATAAGAGTTTATGCAAGAGTATCACCGGAACAAAAACTAAAGATCGTAGAAGCATTGCAGGAGAGAAATCAATTTGTATCCATGACGGGTGACGGAGTAAACGATGCGCCTGCTTTAAAGAAAGCCAATATTGGGGTAGCTATGGGTATCACCGGTACGGATGTTACCAAAGAAGCAGCGCATATGATCCTGCTTGATGATAATTTCGCCACTATTATAAAAGCGGTGAAGGAAGGACGCCGCATCTATGATAATATCCGCAAGTTCATTAAGTATATTCTTACAGGCAATACGGCGGAGATATGGACCATCTTCCTGGCCCCTTTGATCGGCCTGCCTATCCCGTTATTGCCTGTTCATATTTTATGGGTAAATCTTGTTACGGATGGTTTGCCCGCCTTGGCTCTTGCTGCCGAAGCATCCGAAAAAGATACAATGACAAGACCACCCCGCCATCCTGATGAAAGTATTTTTGCAAAGGGTCTTGGTATACATGTATTGTGGGTAGGCATATTCATCGGTGTGCTTACTATCGCCACGCAATGGTTTGCCATAAAAGCCAGCGATACCCATTGGCAAACTATGGTTTTTACCGTACTATGTTTTTGCCAGCTCTGGCATGTAATGGCAATCCGCAGCGAGACAAGATCTTTATTTAAATTAGGATTACTCAGCAATAAATCATTATTGTTCGCTGTCTTGGGTACAGTGTTGTTGCAACTTGCTGTTATTTATATTCCCTTTCTCAATACTTTTTTTCATACACAGCCACTTACATTTACTGAGTTATTAATAGTCATAGCTGTTTCCGCTTTGGTATTCGTTGTGGTAGAAATAGAAAAAGGAATAAAGCGATCGGTCAGGAAAAAGAAGAAACAATAGTTGTTATCAGTTGTGGATACTACAATCCTGTTAAAATACTGTTTATTTGATCTGTTGTTATCAACCCGGCGGCTGTAACCGTTGTTTTACTTTACTATTATATTCTGAAAAAACTGTACATGATAAAAATCTTATTCATTACTATTGTAGTAAGCTTTATTTCATTTTTTTCAAATGCCCAGCCAAAGGCCGGCGATTATCGCGGTATTCTTTACCGGGAAGATGGAAAAGAAGTCGTTTTCAATATGGAAATAAAGGGTACCGGTAAACAAACCCAGGTTTACATTATCAATGCATCAGAAAAGATCCTTGTAAGAGAATTGCAAATAAAAGATGACTCGGTTTTTTTCCGGATGCCTGTATTTGAATCGGAATTTAAAGCGCAGGTGCAGCCGGATGGTTCGCTGAAAGGTATATGGCTGAAAGGAACTGCTGTTAAAACACAACAATGGCCCTTTGTAGCTATACCCGGCAAAAAAAGATTTGATGTAGCACAAGGCGCCGCAAAGAATAATATCAGCGGAAGATGGGCCGTGACTATTACAAGAGCCAATGGAACGACAAGACCTGCAATAGCTGAATTTGTACAAAAAGGTAACCAGCTTACGGGCACTTTTCTGACACCTTCCGGAGATTACCGCTATCTCCAGGGAGTCGTTACGGGCAACAGTATGTTGCTCTCTACTTTTGACGGTGCACATGCTTATACTTTCTCCGCAAAAGTTGTAAATGCAAATAAAATTGT
>JAKFEJ010000208.1:0-8348 GCA_036675745.1 Chitinophagaceae bacterium
GCTTTCCTTCGTTCATCCTTCGTCTTTCCTTCGCTATTAAGATAGCCGGTATGACTGTCCTAAGCAACCCAAAGGCAGGATAAAGGCTATTACAATATGAAAAAAGATAAATTGGGCGTTCAGAAGCGCCGGAATGCTGATAAGCTGTCAAAAGAAAATTCCATCCTGTTAATTCATAATCTATCTTTCTGACTGTATAGAGCCGGGATTAATTCTGCCTGGTGTTTCCTCCCCATTAATTAATGTTTCCGTTGCAACAGCAATCGCTTTAATAACCGTTGTCATGTGCGTAATATCGATCCTCTTTATTTCGTCGCAGGGCTGGTGATAGCATTTATCATCATCATCACTGCTCATAATGGAATGAGCAGGCACTCCTTCTTTTACAAAAGGAAAATTATCGCTTCGCTTAAAAAGTTCTTTTTCTTCCGAAGGACCAGCTTTCACTTTAACGGATGTGTGCTCAAATTGCTTTTCAAGAATGGCTGGCAAAGATGAATAACCAGGCCCCGTTATGAAAACATTATTCTTCCCATACTGTGGGATACCGATCATTTCTATATTGATGCCGGCTATGATTTTACGTGTATCAATGTGATTGACAAAATCTTTGGAACCCAGCAACCCTAACTCTTCACCGGCGAAAGCGCAGAATAATAAAGTTCTTTCATTATCGTTTCGCTTCGAAAAATAATCAGCCAGCATCAATAAGGCCGTAGTGCCCGAGGCATTATCATTGGCGCCATTCATGATACTGTCTTTTTTCTTTCCCCGCCGGTAAACACCTTCGTGATCATAGTGTGCAGAAAACAATATCACTTCATCGGGTTTTGTTTTTCCTGGTAATACCCCCACTATATTGTATTCCACATTGGAATAGTAATTGGATACGCCGGAAAGCAAAATCGAATCCGGCGGATAATTTGCGCAAACCATCAGTATATTCCTATCCAATCCTCCTGCCGGAATTTTAATACCAGGTGGAAAATAATTTTCTTTATCCGGTTGTGGCCGATTGCTCCATAAAAGCAAACCCCTTTTTATATGCTTATAATTCTCCAGGATGTCTTCAGTAAAAAATGAATCGATTTTAATAACGGTAAAATCAGAAAGTTTTCTAGGAGAATAATTGCCAGGCTCGGGATGAATATAGATGAATTCGTCTGTTGAAAGTTTTTTTCCATTCCATACCAAAGCGTCGGTAGCAAATCTTTTGCTGCCGCCAAATGGACGAAAGGCCATGAAATAACCGGCATTGCCTGTCAATGGTTTCAACCCGCTTTTCTTAAATTCTTCACCAATAAACAATCCCGCTTTCAAAAGTTCAACCCTTCCATTACCTCGCCCCTTTAAAGAATCTGCGGCAAGAAACTGAATCACCCTTACCACTTCTTTTTCAGAAATAGTAGGGTCACTGTTTTGTGCAAAGAGTAATGGCTGCACTACTAAAAGAGCAGCCATCATAAAGATTATTTTTTTATTCATACGAAATAACAATTACCGCAGGTCTTCTTTTTTCACTCTTGCCGGGGTTTCCTTTCCGGCTACAATAGTTGTAGAACTGAGGGCAATAGATTTGATGATCATCGCCATATTTTCCATATCCAATGTTTCTACATGATCGGATGGTTTATGATAATGCGGTTCGTCATCCATCTTCGCCGTAGAAATCGTATGAGCCGGTACGCCCAACCTGGCAAGCGTTGCATTATCTGAACGATAGAACAATTGCTGGTCGGGATAAGGATCCGGGTGAAAAGTAAATCCCGAACCTTCCAGGTTTTTTTGTAAAATAGAACCCATATCTGTTTTTTCATACCCGGTGATATAGGCAGAATTCTTTCCCCATTTGCTTTCGGTTCCAATCATTTCAATATTGAACATGGCCATCACTTTATCTGCAGCGAACTGTTGCGAAAAATATTGTGAGCCAAAACCACCCACTTCTTCCGCGGTGAATGCAGCAAATACCAGTGTTCGTTCATTATTCTTTAATGCAGCAAAATATTTCGCCAGCATTATAACCCCGGTGATGCCGGCAGCATCATCATTGGCCCCATTATAAATAGAATCACCATTGACAGGTTTTCCTATCCCGATATGATCATAATGCCCGGAGAAAATAACATACTCATCTTTCCTGCTCTTGCCGGGTAATATTCCTACAACATTTGCAAGCTTTTGTTCTTTTATTTCATGCTTTGCATTGATAGTGAAATTTTTTGGCAGTTCATTGCCCAATACAAACACCAGGTTTTTATCTGTTTTAAAAAGGCTGCGTTTTAAAAAACTAAGACGTGGAAAATTTTTGGCATAGCTGGTGTCTACCATAACTATGATGTTTTTTTTAGCCCCTGCAAAATCCATAGCAGGTTGGAAAAGATTTCCCCCTGCCTTTATGATTTCTGTTTCATAACCCGAAGATTGATCAATAGTCAACTCTGGCTGGCTGGTAACTACAATTATCTTTTGCGGATCAACAACAGCATTATCAAAAGTCGCAGTCAGGCTGGTTTGCTTAGGACTGATCATAACAAATTCCTGGCGGAAACTATTATCGTTATTCATGGATTTTAAGCCCGCTGCTTTAAATTCAGCAGCAATAAAATCAGCGGCCTTGTCTATTTCGGGGCTATACACTTTTCTACCTTTCATAGCATCCGATGCTAAAACACTTTCAATACGCCGGGCTTCTTTGGCATTGATAATTCCATCAGTCTTCTGTGCCAATAAAAAAGAGGTTATTGATAACAATAACCCCGTAACAAAAATTTTCTTCATATTAAACTTATGTATTTATAATTCTTTTTAAACAATTGGAAACCGGAACTCTGTTCTGGTAGATTCTAACTACTTTCCTTTCTCTGATAAACCAAAAAACACTCCGACCGGAACAGAGTTCCGGTTTCCACCCTAAAGGCTCATCATTTCTTTAAACTTCACCGTCTGTCTCCTGCTTACTTCAATTTTTTCACCACCTTTTAATTCTAATAATAAACCGCCATTGAAATACGGCTCTATCTTATCGATCATCCGGAGATTTACAATATGTTTCCTGTTAGCACGGAAGAAAAATTTCTCATCCAGCCTTTCTTCCAATGCGTTGAGTGATTTTAATATCAATGGCTTATTAGGACCAAAGAAAACCTTAGCATAATTACCTACACTTTCAAACAGTCTTATCTCACTCAGTTTTACAAACCAGCAACGTTCACCATCTTTTACAAATACCTGGTCATGCTCGCTGAGTATGCTGTTGTTGATATACTCTTCAGTTGTTCTTGTTTCCCTATTCTCTGCATGTTGCAGTTTATGAATGGCATCAGCCAATCGTTTGGGCTCAACCGGTTTTAATAAATAGTCGAGTGCATTTACCTCAAAAGCTTTTAAAGCAAATTCATCGTAGGCAGTGGTAAAGATCACCTGCGGCGAACGTTCCAGTTCCGCCAGCATATCAAACCCGGTTTTTCCGGGCATTTGTATATCCAGGAAAATAAGATCGGGTTGTTGACTTTCAATTTTTGCAACACCTTCTTCCGCATTTGCAGCTTCGTCTATTATTTCCACTTCAGGAAAATCCTGCAAGAGTTTTTTTAATTCGGCCCTGGCCAGGCGTTCATCATCAATGATAATTGCTCTCATGTGAATTGTTTTAATAATCGTCTCCGACAGGTATCAACACTTTTGCTTCAACAAGAGTGGGCGATGCCTGCTTTATCTCAAATTTAGCTTTATTTCCGTATAAAAGATTAAGACGATTGGTTGTACTGGACAAACCAAAGCCCCGTCCGAACGCCTGCCCGACTGAGTCATTCAAGCGAGGATCATCCGGGCGGACTTCACCGGATACATGACCATTCAGGTAACCCGTATTTTGCACGGAGAGCTCATGAAAATTATTTTTTATGGTAGAAATAATCCGAACCACCCCTCCCAGTATCTGTTTATTTATACCATGTTTAATGGCGTTCTCCACTAATGTCTGCAGCATCATGGGGGGAACAGGCAACGCCAATGTATCCTCATCAACCTTATACTCTATTTTAAGCCTGTCTTCAAAACGCATATTCTCCAATGCTAAATAATCTTTTACTATATACAATTCTTTTTCAAATGCAACGGCTTCCGATTTATCCGCCTGCATGCTGCTTCGAAGGATATTACTCAACTCTGTGATGGCTCTCCTGGCTCTTTCAGGATTTTCATCTACCAATGCCCTTATACTGTTGAGTGAATTAAATATAAAATGAGGATTGATATGAGCTTTGATCGTTTTCAACTCTAATTCCTTTACCAGCGATTCAAGTTGCAAAGTATCCATCTGTTGTTTGCGGCTTTTGGCCACATAATGATAGACAAAATAGATGAGGCTCCAGATAAAGAAAAGGATGAAATATGAAAAAGCGCTGCTAAGCACCAGCAAAAGTTTACTGACCCAATAACTTACATCGGTTCTTTCCAGCAACGTCACTTCGTCCTGCTTTATTAAACTAAAGCTGATCAAAGCTTCCACGCTGGTATAGGAAACAAGTATGGTGAGGCAAAAAGTGATCAGGAAAAATTGGAATACCTGCTTATTGAGACTTTTTTGCAGTAATCCAAAACGGATAATGATCATCCGCATCAGGTGAGAACAGATTATTCCCAAAACTAAAAAAACCCCAAGTCTTTTAAAAAAATCAGGGGTGAGGCGATCAAAAGAAAAGGCAAAAAAAGTATTGATCAGGGCAAATGAGCCCCAGCCGATCAATTGAAATAACCAATATCGTGAGTTACCGATACGCATAAGTGACAAAACTAACCAATTTGAGCTCTGCTCAGCTTTGTAAATATATCAGTGGAAAATAACTTTTACAAATGGGATATTTTGACCTTTTAGGTACAAGGTATAAGAGACAAGGAACAAGGTACAAGAAGTTACCTGTTGCCCGTTGCCTGTTACCGGCGGTTTCCAAAATTTGAATATCCCTCTTTTGACTGGAAACTGGAAACCGGAAACTGGTAACTGCCCTGGGCTCGCAATAAAATATTACTTTTACAGCGCTAAAATTGGCACATGGAGATAATACCCGGACCATTATTAAAAACCATCGATTCACCTGTTGATCTCAAAAAACTGCCCCGTGAAAAATTGCACCAGGTATGTGACGAATTGCGTCAATATATTATTGACGTAGTAAGTGTGCATGGCGGGCATTTCGGCGCTAGTCTTGGGGTAATAGAATTAACTACCGCTTTGCATTACGTTTACAACACACCTTACGATCAGTTGGTATGGGATGTAGGTCACCAGGCCTATGGTCATAAAATTTTAACCGGTCGTCGTGATAATTTTACTAGCAACAGGAAATACAACGGAATAAGTGGGTTTCCCAAACGTAGCGAAAGCGAATATGACACATTTGGTGTCGGTCATTCCTCCACATCTATTTCTGCCGCGTTAGGAATGGCCATGGCAGCTAAATATAAAGGTGAGACACAACGAAAATGTGTTGCTGTTATTGGCGATGGCGCTATGACAGCAGGACTTGCTTTTGAAGGTATGAATCATGCTGGTGTGGCGGATACAGATATGCTGATTATCCTGAATGATAACAATATGGGTATTGACCCCAACGTAGGAGCCCTGAAAGAATATCTTACTGATATTACAACTTCGCCTACCTACAATAAAGTAAAAGACGATGTGTGGAAATTGCTGGGAAAATTACCCGTAGGTAAAAATTTCAGTCGTGCGATGGGGCATAAATTAACGGAAGGAATGAAGGGCATGGTAAGCAGCAGCGCCAATTTATTTGAAGCATTAAAGCTGCGCTATTTCGGACCCATTGATGGACACAACGTGGCCAAATTGGTTGACACGCTGACTGATCTTCGTGAAATTCCAGGGCCTAAGATATTACACATTGTTACTGTAAAAGGAAAAGGATATGCATTGGCTGAAAAAGATCAGACCAAGTGGCATGCACCTGGTTTGTTTGACAAAATAACAGGAGAAATACAAAAGAAAAAATTTGATCTTCCACAACCGCCGAAATACCAGGATGTATTTGGCCATACAATCATAGAACTGGCGGAAAAGAATGAAAAAATATTCGGCATTACTCCTGCCATGCCTTCCGGCTCATCCCTGAAATACATGATGGAGAAAATGCCGGACCGTGCATTTGATGTAGGCATTGCTGAGCAACATGCCGTTACAGTCAGCGCTGGCATGGCAACACAAGGCATGAAAGTGTTTTGCAATATTTACTCTTCTTTCATGCAAAGGGCTTATGACCAGGTAGTGCATGATGTAGCGATTCAAAAATTACCGGTTATATTTTGTCTGGATCGTGCCGGCCTGGTTGGTGATGACGGGCCAACACATCATGGCGCTTATGATATTGCGTATATGCGCTGCATACCCAATATGATCGTCAGTGCACCGATGAATGAAAGTGAGCTACGCAACCTGATGTACACGGCACAGTTGGAATCTACTACACTGCCTTTCGTTATCCGTTATCCAAGAGGTGAAGGCGTAATGCCCGAATGGAAAACAGAAATGAAAGAAATAACAATCGGTAAGGGAAGAAAATTGAAAGAAGGAAAAGATATTGCCATTCTTTCTTTGGGTCATCCTGGAAACTTTGCAGCGGCAGCCATTCGTGAACTAAAGAATGATGGCCTGAACCCGGCACATTATGATATGCGTTTTGCTAAACCCCTGGACGAAGAATTACTGCACGAAGCTCTGAATACTTATGATAAAATCATTACGGTAGAAGATGGCTGTATAGAAGGTGGCTTTGGCAGCGCTGTATTGGAATTCATGTCTCAACACGGTTATAAAAATGATGTTCGTATATTGGGCATACCTGATACAATCGTTGAACATGGTACTCCTAAGGAATTGCAGCGTGAATGCGGGTATGACGCACCGGCTATTGCTGAAGCAGTAAGAGATATGATGAAAGATAAAGTAACGGCAAGCTCATTTTTTCAATAAGTACTAAATTAATTTTTGCTCTACACCCAGCCTGGTCAGGCTGGCTCTGTTTTTTTATCCAGCTTTGCCAGCCGTCTTCTGAATAAAAATAATTCGTTTCAAAGAATTAACACCTACCCAAAAATTACCTTTATGAATTTTCGTTGATTAAGCATCTACTCTATTGCTCAACCTTTCTTTATGCTTAAACCACGAACCTTATTACTGATCTTTTTTCTCCTGTTATCGCTGACCTGGTTGTTTTCTTCAAGTCTGTGGAAAAGAACAAAGGCCGGATGGGTGGCCGATAAACCTGCAAGACATGAATTGGTTGATCATTCATTTAAAAAACTGCAGTTAAAGGCAGCGAATGCAAAAATATTTGTTCAACGAAAAGAATACAATGATGTTATCTGTTTTCTTGTGGATATGAGTTTGCCATCAGGCCAGAACCGCTTTTTTGTTTATGATCTTAAAAAAGATACTATCCGTAATTCAGGCCTGGTTACTCATGGCCGGTGTAATCAATATTGGCTGGACGGAAGGAAATATGGCAACACAATTGGTTGTGGCTGCACCTCGTTGGGAATGTATAAAGTTGGCTATTCATACAATGGAAAATTTGGCCTGGCCTATAAACTGTATGGTTTAGATAAAACCAACAACAAAGCATTTGAAAGATTCGTTGTCCTTCACTCCCATGAATGCGTACCCCCAACAGAAGTGAAAGATGATATTTGCCAAAGTGATGGATGCCCGACTGTTTCTCCCGGTTTTCTGCAATGGCTTAAACCCGTTATTAATGCATCAAAAAAGCCAGTACTCCTTTGGATATATGAGTAAGGTCACAAATAATAATTAATAGATAATAGTGTTCTAAAGTTAGAATCGCATTTCTTTTCCAAACCTTTTCATTCACCTGAATTAACAGAAAAATAAGGCACTTTGCTGCTATGAACAACTATTATCTATTCACTTTTATCTATTAACTCAAACTGGCTTCCATGGTAATATTTGTATTCAGCAATTTGCTGATCGGGCAATTTGCTTTGGCTTCTGCTGCACATTCCGCAAACTTAGCCGCATCTATACCAGGTACTGTAGCTTTTACTTCCAAATGGCTTTCTGTTATGCCAGCAGCCGGGTCCAGCGTAATTGTACATTTTGTATCAATATTGTCAGGGGTAAAACCAGCAGCATTTAATACAAAACTGAGCTTCATTGAAAAACAGCCTGCATGCGCAGCAGCTATTAATTCTTCAGGACTTGTACCCTGAACTTCTTCAAAGCGTGTTTTGAACGATATCGGTGTAGCTGATAAAACTCCGCTGTCGGCAGTGACTGTTCCTTTGCCTTCTTTTCCGGTTCCTTTCCAGTT
>JAKFEJ010000443.1:0-8332 GCA_036675745.1 Chitinophagaceae bacterium
TACTCCAGCAGGCGGCAATCAATAGTGCTGGTATAAAATTCGATCCGGCGGTTGGCCTTCAGTCCTATCTTTTTTGCAAGATCAAGATTGCCGGTAAACACATAACCGAAATACCCGCCACATTTTTGTTTCATAAAATCACCGATACGGGAATAAGTTTTTTCAAGTTCATCCACCTGGCCCAGCCTTTCACCATATTCAGGATTGACAAACATGACTCCCGCCACTTCCTGCGGCACTTCTGTATCCGCAAAATCACAAACAGAAAATTCAATGAGTTTAACTACACCTGCCGCCACTGCATTCTTTCTTGCATTTTCAATGGCCCTGTCGCTATAATCTGTTGCTATAATGCGCAGACCCGGAACATCAATGATCTGCTCTTCCAGCAATGCGTCTTCCTGCAGGTAAACCGCTGCATCATAACCCTGCAAATGCATGAACGCATAATTGGCTCTGAATAAACCGGGACGACGGTTGGTAGCGATCAATGTGGCTTCAATAGCAACAGTGCCCGAGCCACACATGGGATTTACAAACGGAGAAACTTTGTTCCAGCGGGTAGCATAGATCGTAGCTGATGCCAGCGATTCCAGCATAGGAGCCTGGCCGGGTATTTTTCTATAGCCGTGCCTTGCTAATGAATCGCCTGA
This sequence comes from Chitinophagaceae bacterium, assembly GCA_036675745.1. GTDB lineage: Bacteria > Bacteroidota > Bacteroidia > Chitinophagales > Chitinophagaceae > Terrimonas_B. Next base: position 654 of record JAKFEJ010000443.1, read on the forward strand.
TGTATCAACAAATATTTCGGCTTCTTCATTTTTCCAGAACAAATGAATAACAGCGCCGGTTAATTCAGATCCTGTCGAAGGCCGTGTACCTCTTTTTTCTCTTAACCTGTCAACTATAGCATCTTTTACACGCAGGTTGGCAAACATGCTGTTGTTGATAGTAGGATTATTCACATTGCTGGTGATGGAGAAATAGCCGGGATCAGGTAAAATTGTTTCCCATGGATAATCAATAAGGTTGTTGTAAATATCATTTGCATCATTGGCTTCAAATTGTTTCAGGCTATACAAAACCTGGCTGGCGCAGCGAAGGTTAAGATTTAATTTAATGCAATTGTTGATGGTGCCAAAAAGTCGTACACCGGTGACAAAACTATCTTCCACTTCAAATCCCAGGTCTTTTACTTCCTGCAGCAGGTAAGGAGTGATGCGTTTGTGACAGGTAATAGTGATAGCGCCTTTGGTAGTGTATAAACTCATATAGGCGATAAAGGTAAAAGCTTATTGAGAGTCATTGAGGAAAATATTTAGTAATCAATCAATAGCGATCAGTTAAGGGGCAGTATTAAAAAAAATCATGCTACTCCCTGATAGAACACAGCGGACATATTAAAACAATTGAGGCATTGGCGTGGGCCTTATTGATCGGTAGTTTATTTATTTTGCCTGCCTTGTTTTACCTGATATATAGTTTCCAAAAAAGAACACATAGCAGATCGAATAATTGAAAATGGATTGGTATTTCTCTGATAAGTAGACGTATATGCAGGTGTTTATACATTAAACTTTAGCTTGCTCTTATCGAAGCCGTAGTTGATAGTCTACAGTCATGTCATAATAATTATGAGGTTATAATCATAGTTTAATCTATTTTTTAAGGCTTCGGGAAGTTGTTGCTTTGTCATAGTAAACAAGGTTTATAAATCAGTTTAACATTCTTTTATACAAGGTTGCATACTTTGGAAACGATTTTGTGTAACAACAGCAATTCAATATTTGGAAAATCTATCTTACTGGTCATACCAGCAATACACTATGGAAAATCTACATAACCTGGTCACACGCCTGACTGGCAATTACTTATCAGTTGCAGAAAATAATCACAGTTTTTTTGTCAATAATATTCCCGCCAATCTTCCGGTTGCAAACAATAGTCAATGGATAGCTTCTGTTATCAGCCGTATGCTTTCTATTGTAACCAGTCACGTAAGGAATACCTGTATTCGCCTTTCCGCCAAAAAAAACGGCCACTTAACTGTTCTGGAAATACAGGAATCAGGAACTGTAAATGGTTTTGCATTAGCCAGCGACCTGCAACATGTTAATTTATTAGCAGAGCAAATCGGAGGATGTTTAAGCATAAGCCTTCTCAAATCGCAAACAACTTCAATTGCATTTAGTTTCCCGGATGTTCCTGCAGTTGCGGCCTGAGTTAGAAAATGGATAGACTTGTTTAATAGCTTACTTTACCAAAGCTTAGTAAACTATTGACGTTTGAAACGGAATACATAACTGCGGGAACCGGTATAGATATAGGCTTTGAACCGGTTGGTACTGGTAAAAATTATTTCGTCAAAATATTCAGAACGTATATCCTGGTTTGTAAAATCTACAGCTGTAACATGCATACTGCGAACATAACGGTCATCACATTCATTGTATCCGTCTTCATTTGTATAGCAACGGTCACGAACCCAATCCCGGCGCATGTCCCAGCTACCCTGGTAAACCTGGCCTGAAGTACTGATATATTCGAGGCCGCCATTGTCAGAAAAAGTAAAAAGCCCGTCTCTGAAATTGAGGCCGCTTGTGCTGCCACCCCATCCAATACGATCTACATCTGTAAGCTGCCATGTGCCTTCAATGCGGTCCTCGTATCGTTTTAAAAAATCCTTGCTGCAACCCAGAGAAAGTAAAACCGGAAGCAAAAGTATAAGGGAGTAGAATTTTTTCATATGCAGATTTTTAATTGTATAGAAAAAGTACATCTTTCTTCATACCTGAAAAAAAGCGGCAATTTGTTTTAACCAAAATTTTTGTGAAAGCTAAATTCATTTATTTCTACATTCCGTTTATGTATTTCCGCAATTCACTCATTTCCTTTAGCTGTATATAGGTTTTAAAAATAGCTTGCACTTTAAATTGAATGAATGAAAATATTGTTTATCGGCGATAGCCTGGTCAAAGGATCGGTAGGGGTGAATTGGGTAAAAAGGCTTGCAGTTAAAAATCCGGAATGGTCCGTGGAGAATGCAGGTGTAAATGGAGAAACACTCATGAAGATCAAACAACGGTTAGATAAAAAATTAGATGAATGTGATTATGATGTGATATTTTTTGAGGCAGGGATTAATGACCTGCTGATACCCGCAATGACCGGTAAATTATTTTTTAACAGGCAGAAGTATTTACTGGCCAAAAGATACAATCCCTTAAGTGAGCCAAACGCCTTTGAAGAAACATTTCGCAGGGCCATTAGTGCTATAAAAAAGAAAACGTCAGCTACAATTATTCTTACTACGCTTAGTTGTATAAATGAGAGCCTTGAATCTTCTTTAAATAAAAAACGTTGTGCTTATAACCATATAATCCGTGATGTGGCAATTGAAACAGGTTGCAGCCTGGTGGATGCGGGAGCTTTGTTCGATGGCTATTTAAGACGGTGCCGGACTAAAGATTATTTGTTAGAAAGTTTTTTTAATACTGTTTTCTATGATAAGTTTCAATGCAATGTCCTGGGTTGTTCCGATTATCTAAGTAAAAAAAGAAGTCTTCACCTGACTATAGATGGCCTGCACCTCAATACAAGGGGTGCAAAAATATACCGGAATGAAACGGAGAGACTGATCAAAACGCTTATTGCCAGCGGCATACCCTTTAAGCTATCGCATCCACTGAGTGCTATATAATAGTACTGTATAGTACTGTATAATATTGTATAATGCTCCTGCTGATATAACCAACATAACTTTCTATTTGCAGGCAGTTAAATTGAACATAGAGAAAATGCAGTCGTTCGTTAGATCCGTATTCAGAGTACTGTCATATTCGCCTGCATCCCAAATCAATACTTAATTGTGAATCTGCACTTATCGAATATACTATAGAGGCCGGTAACTGAAGTGATTCTTACCTGTTTAGAAATACAAAGTTTTCATTCCAGCATTACAATTATCGTACTGGCAAAATCTTTGTACTCACATGGATGCAAACAGAAGTTTATCACTCAAATGAATCTAAAAAAATAAATATGAAAAAGAAAATGAGTATGAAGCTGTCAATAGTTTTATTGGTATTTACAGCGCTATTGCCCGCTACACTTAAAGCCCAGGATGATAAAGACAATAAAATCGTAGAAGACAGCAAAGAAGCAAGGGCAGCGTTTATAAAATCGGATGGGTTGATGCAAAGCCTGTTTGATAACTCTCATGGGTACGTAATATTCCCCAATGTGGGGAAAGGCGCCATCGGCGTGGGCGGCGCTGCCGGTAATGGAATTGTATTTGAAAGCGGAAAGATGATTGGTCGTGCAAAGATGAAACAAGTAAGCGTTGGTTTTCAATTTGGCGGACAGGCATACCATGAAGTGATTTTCTTTGAAAATGAAGGAGCTCTTAATCGCTTCAAAGAAAATAAATTTGAATTCGCTGCACAGCTTTCAGCAGTGGCCGCTACTGCCGGTGCATCCACGAATGTGAAATATAAAGATGGCGTAATGGTATTTACCCAGGAAAAAAAGGGACTGATGTATGAAGCTTCAATAGGAGGGCAGAAGTTTAGCTATACTCCATTTTAATCTTTCATTTTTGTATTAAACTGAGCAGGAAAATATTTTATCTGAAAGGTTGCGGAGTGTGGGAGACATGCCCCACAACCTTTTTTTATTCGTTGGATCTTCGTTTATTATTTCCTAACTATGAAAGATGGGATGATTGCCTGTTTAATAGTATAATCAAAGCTGAAATATTTAATCCTTAGTAATATTGATCAAGGCCCTTCGGTTCTTGCTTCTTCCATCGGTGTTATCCCTGCCATTGATCAATTCCATTTCCACGGGACAGCAAGCTCCAAATGATTCGAAACTGATCCTGCTTGTATCTATTCCTTTCTGAATAAGGTAATCAGCACAGGCTTTGGCACGTTTATCTGAAAGTATTTTATTATACTCTACGGATCCCCGTCCATCAGTGAAGCCAGATATTTGTATAGTAGCTGTACTGTTTTCCACTAACACGATATAAATTGAATCCAACTGTGCTGTTGATCTGTCTTTCAATTGGCTCTTATCAAAATCAAAATAAAGAGTGACCACGGTTTCAGGTTTAATAACTAACTTCTTTTCCAGGCAAATGGCTGTATTTATTACAATATCGGTTAGCCAATCAGATTCATCATTGGTCTCTACAGTAATGCCGCCTGTTTTTTCCTTATATAATTCTTTGCTTACAAATAATTCCTGTTGATTTACATCACTGGTTAATTCAAATTTATATTTTCCATCGTTACCTGTGGTTGTTCGCAAAGTTTTACCAGTAGCATCTTTCATTACTACTTCAGCATCAGAAAGAGGTTCTTCATTTCTGCAATCGCGGATAATACCGGCGACCATTTTCTTCTTCGACATTTTGCTGATGACATATGTTTCCAGGCAACAGTCCGAACCACGATCGGAACTAACGATGGCCTTATTGAGCAAAGTTTCTTTTTGCGATGCGAAAAAATAAAGATCATCACGGGATGAGTTAACAGGATGGCCCATATTTTCAGGTGTCTTCCATTCTGTTTTCCACCCTTTTGATGTATAAAGATCATACCCACCCATTCCTGGTATCCGATCAGACGAAAACACTAATGTGTTGCTGCTATGATGATAAAAAGGAGCTTGCTCATTTCCTGCTGTATTTAGCACAGTGCCGGCGTTCACCGGCTCACCGGCTGTGCCATCTGGTTGTAAAGATGCATACCAGATATCAAATTGTCCGGATCCACCAGGCTTGTCTGAAGCAAAAAATAAATAGTTGCCGTCTGCAGAACAAAAAGGTTGTTTGCTATTATAAGTTTCCTGGTTAACGGAAGGAAGTAACAAAGGATTACTCCATCCATTTTCTTTTTTTACTGAATAATAAATAGAAGAAATAGCCTGGCCTTTTTCTTTTTTCCATTGTGTAAAATAAAGATAGTTCCCATTAGCACTGATGCTGGCTGCTCCCTGGTTGAGTGTTGCATCAACACCTTCTATGTTTACAGGCAGGTTGTTTTGCATATTCCCATCGGTAAGTGTAGTATAAAATAACCGGTTGTGAAAAGGATTGACACCTGGTTTTACAACGGAATCGACCTGTGTACTTGTAATTAAAAATTGATTTCCTGTAATTGCCGCAGGCGCAAAAATTCCTTTCTCTGTTCCGGAAGAAACATTTATTTTTTTAATGTTATATAAAATTGAATCAGGTCTTGCTGCCTGGTTTTTGATAAATTGAAGTGTTTGCAATTCCTGCTGTGCGGCCTGTTGATAAGGATTGCCTGCACCATAGCCAGTGAGAAAGCTGCTTATACTTTCTTCTGCAACAGCATAATTAGTAATGCTTCGCTGGCATACAGCATACCAGTATAAGCCGGCTGCATATTTCGCAGTATCTTTTTCAAAACATTCCTTATATTTTGCTGATGCCTGCGGCCAATAGTTAGCCAGCCTGTAACTTTCCGCCTGCTTGTAAAGTATATCGAGTTTACTTACCTGGCTGCCTGTTAATCCCTGCCTGTTTTTTTTACTATTCAATGGAAAGCCCGTGGACGTCTTTTGTTTGGAACCAGGATTCAGAAATTGCTCATATAAGCCGGCAGCTGTAAAATAATCGCCGGCTGCAAAATACTGGTCGGCCAATACTAAACGTTTGTCGGCCTGGCTTTGTACCTGTCCCCAGGTTGTACACCCGATCAGCAATAGTAAACCCCTGGCAATAGTTTTTGCAATATAAGACTGCAAAAAATGAATGTTGCTTTGTATGGAAAGAATGATGTTCATATTATTATTACTCAAACTTTATAAGTTACCGTTACCAGTTTTCATGCAAACTCAATTTTACAAACGGGGGCAACGGATAAAATCAAAAATGCTTTTGGTCCCTTTCTTTTTAATATAAGAAAGGCTAAGTTCAAAACTGTTTATGTTTCTTGACATAGCACCCAGTTTAGAAGTATTGGCATCATAGCTTAGACCAATTAATAAATTTCTCCAGTCAACACCAACAAAAGGAGCTATAGCATCTTTAAAGCGATAATAGCCACCGATCATCAGGTCGGTTTCTTCATTCACATTGTGTTGCAGATAAGCTCCCAGCATTGTTTCTTTAGCAGTACCCTGTTGCATATATAAAACATGCGGAATAATACTGCTGCGTTCAGAAAGATTAAAACTTACACCGCCATGAATGGTATAACGAAGAGGTATCGTATTCAGGGCAACACTTTGGTTGGAGATGATGGGATCTTTGGGTTTATTGAGATGGAAAAAAGACAAGCCGCCAAATACATTGGCTTTTTTACCAGGAGCAGCATCGTAATATAAAACGCCGGCACCTATATCCAAAGTAGTAGCCGATGTGGATGCAAAGTTTTCCGAGATTGAATTGGAAGCATTATACCCGGTGATTGGATTCCATTGTTCACCCCACTTAAATTTGGCCTGATCTACACGACGATTAATAACACCTGCCTGAATAGCAAAAACGACCCGGTGATTATTAGCGGCGCCAAACTTAACACCGGTATATGCCACGGAAGCATAGGCATTAAAATAATTAAATCCCCCATCACCGGCAGATTGATTCAGCAAATTCACACCCAGCGCAATATTTTTATTGGTACGGGCATCAAAAGATAAACCTGTTGTGCGATAAGGATTGCTTATACCTCCCCATTGGCTCCGGTAGATCGCCGAAACCCTGTAATCTCCATCACTGGTACCGGTCAGGGCAGGATTAATATACATAGGGTATGTATAATTCTGCGTAAAATGGGGGTCTGTTTGAGCAACCGAATGGTGTATGGTTGCTATCATCAAACAAGCTGTGAAAAAACCGGGTAATTTCATCGGTATCTTTTTATAATCAGGTATAATTCTCATAACAGGATAATTGGATATTTTTTTAACGTAACAGTGTGATAGAACCTTTCATTTTAACTGTTCTGCCATCAGATAGTACAGCTTGTAACGTATATACATAAACTCCTACAGGCTGGGCCTTTCCGCGATGTGTTCCATCCCATCCGCTGGTGCGACTATTGATCATTATCACCTGCTCTCCCCATTGGTTAAAGATTCTCATATCCAGTTTGTCGATGTAATTGCCATACACCAACAGTATGTCATTCTTTCCATCTCCATTGGGTGAAAACACGTTGGGCACAAACACATCTTTACTCAATGGTTTTACTGTAACAATATAAGTCCGTGCCGTACCTGCACAACCATTGATCGTTGGAGTAATGCTGATAGATCCGGTAATTGGATCATCGCCCCTGTTGATGGCAGTAAATGATGGAATATTGCCGGTACCCGATGCCGGCAAGCCTATTGCCGGGTTTGAATTAATCCAACTGAAGTTGACATTTGCAGGCGTTCCTGATAAGTTGTTTGCTGGTATCATCGCTCCATCATTCACGGTAGTATCTGATGT
>JAKFEJ010000487.1:0-8298 GCA_036675745.1 Chitinophagaceae bacterium
CATGAAACAGAAAAACGGCCTACTTACATAAACCGTTTTTCTTTACAGGCTGACATAACGCCGCCTTAAAAGCAAAAATATAAAATTGATCGAAAATGCTTTGAAATTAACACAGAATCTTTCGAATTATACCATTACCGCATATCGTATCGTTACAAAGCACCTGAAATAAGAATCATCAGGATAAGGCATACTAAAATGAATCCCCTGGGATATTAAATTACAAGCCTTTACCTTCTTCATTAGAAAATTTCATGTTTTTTTGCGGTTGAGAAAAGAAGTGAAATCTTTTGTTAACCAATATCATTCCCAGTTTGGTTATGGTGCTACTGAGATTTTTTTTCAGTATTGAAAACCCGGGAGAGTTAAGTCAATGCCAAAAGATCAGCGAAATCCTCATAATCCCGGAATCAGTGATTATTTTTGCAGTCGCCTCTTTGAAATTATTGCTACAAGCCGGGTTATCGCTTCATTGTAAAATGAGGAGGAAAGTCCGGACAGCATAGAGCAATGCACCGGTGAAGAGCCGGGTTCGCAATGGTTCGTGGAGACACAAGCCACGGCGAAACAGATAGTGCCACAGAAAATAACTGCCTCCTCCTCTTCTTTGGAGAGGGCCGGGGTGAGGTTGAAAACGTGAGGTAAGAGCTCACGTCCCGATAGGGTAACCTATCGGGAGGGTAAACCTTGCATGCTGAAATGCCACATAGGTCAATGTTCCCGCCATGCGGGATAAGGGCTGCTCGTCCGATGTTGATGGGTAGGCAGATTGATCCCAACAGTAATGTTGAGGACAGATAAATGATAACCTCTTCCTTTGATCGTCATTGCGGGCATAGCGAAGCAACAGGATCCGGCTTACAGGCTTGTAGTAACTTGATCAACACGGTGCCGGTCTTTACATAGTAATTGACCGGCATCGCCATTTTGAATGGTTACCGGTTACCAGTTACCAATAGGTAACTGGTAACTGGTAACTACTTACTTAGCAAGTTTCCAACATATCCACCAACCTCCATCAGCCATGCAATACCCAAATGCACCATTAGCCCTCCATAAATAGATCGGGTGTTATAAGAAACAATACCCAGCAAAAGTCCGCCAAAATAGGAACTGATACATTCACCCAATGGTTTACCAAAATGAATAGTGCAATAAAAACAGGCCATTGGTAAAATAGCATCTTTGCCGGCCCATTTTATAAAACCTATGATCAGAAAGCCACGAAAGAAAATTTCAATAGAAAAAAAATCACTACCATAAGAAAGCTCAAATAGCAATTTATAAAACCAGTTGGGATTTGCATTATCCGGTAATGGCAGTATCATTTTCATTTTCGGATAAGTTGAAAGAAAATCCGGTTGTGTCGAAGCAGCAGCAATCAGGGGTATCATGATGAGCAGCATAATAAGATAAGGGAAGTAGTTAAATTTTTTTGCTGAAAGACCATAAAAAATTTCTTTTTTATGAAACAGCATCCAGCATACGCCCAAAATTGCAACCATTATTATCATTCGTAATGGCCAGTAAATAATATCATTCCAATAGTTGTTCCAATGACTGTTCGTAGTAAGATTGATGTTTGTATCCATACTCACCTTAAAGGCAAAGATGACTGGAGCGGCTAAAAGACAAATCCAAAAACCCGGATCGGGTGAGTGCTTGGTTTTCCGTTTTACAAATAAAAGGAGATGAGGAATAAAAAAGGCAACCAGGTAGATCAGGAAATGCCCGGTAATACCGGGAAAGGGTAAGCCGGTTTTGTTGATCAGCTCATATTCAAGCTGGTGATGGTAGTTCATCCAGGTCAACCCTGCAATAAAGAGGGTGCAGAAGATAAGAACGGGCTTATTTACCCCGTGATAGTACGTTTTTATAAAACCAAGTATTTCCTTCATTTGTGAGGACAAAATAAAAAAATTAATGGAGCATTAAACTTTACTCTTTTTAACAGTTCCAAATAAACATAGCTGACTATCCTAAACCCTAAAGTATTATCATGAAATATTTACAAAAATTGAAAGTTTTATGTATTGACCGGCTTGCAATAGCATTGGTCGCCTTCTTTTTTACCTTATTTATATTTTCTTGCAAAAAAGAAGACACTAAACCTGCGACTCCGGCGATAACTGAAACGGAAGCAGCGGAATACTCGGCTGAAAGCATGGAAGCCGAGGCCAGTTTCGATGATATACAGGATATCAGCATGACTGCCGCTGATGAGGAAGGAATCATTAGTGCCGGAAGGGCAGAAGGCCTCCGTCCTTTTCCATTTTTAAGATTGCGTTTACGTATCGGAGCTAACGCTGTAATAACTGTAACACCTGATGATAACACCTATCCAAAAACCGTCACTATAGATTTTGGGCAAGGTGAAATTTGTCCTGACGGAAAATTCAGAAAAGGAAAGATCGTATTGCATTTCACAGGGCCAATCCGCAAACCGGGTTCTATCGTAACTATTACATTAGTTGAATTCCAGGTTGGCCGGGCCAGGGTAGAAGGAACAAAAGTGATTACCAACCTGAGTGAAAACGGTAACATCAAATTTTCTGTACTCGTTACAGATGGTAAAGTGACTTATCCTAATGGAAGAAGCTATACGTATGAGAAGCTTAAATATGTAAAGCAGGTAGCCGGTGCCGCTACAGATGAAATCAGTGATGATATTTATTCAATTGAGGGGTATTCAAAAACCACTTTCAAAAACGGAGTTGTTATTGCTATCAGTACAAAAGAGGCTTTGATCAAAAAGGTTAATTGCGCATGGATAAGCGAAGGGGTTTTGAATGTAAAAGTGGGTGATTATGAATTTTCCCTGGATTATGGTATTCCTGGTAACGGAGATTGTGATAACAAAGCTCTATTAAAATGGAATAGCTACGAGAAAATTATTCTTTTGCCTTAATCAGTCCTTATAGACGGTGATTTCCAATTTCCTCCTTGCTTTGGCGGGGAGGATTTTTTTTATGTGTCTGACGGTCCCCGTCTGACACATAAGAACAGGCTGAAATTTGTCAGACGGCGACGTCAGACAAGGGCTACTTTCCTTTCTCAAGATTTTTATTGATCCATACGATTGCTTTTTTCACATAATACTCTTCATCGTTTTCCAAAGCTTTCACTAATTTTTTTATTTCAGGATGCATTTCTTTTACTCTTGTATACCATTCTACCAGTACTAATGACAGGCGGCGTTGCCAAAAATCAGTCGACCGGTTGTATTTTTTTGCCAATGCAAATATTTCCTTTTGATGTGTTTTAAGAATTGGTTTTAATCCTTGCATGCCTATGGCATCGCATACGGCCCAGTTGCCGATATTTTCGGCAAACAATTCCACAAATTTTAATGAACGGGCAGGGTCTTTTTTGGCGATCTTGCCTACTATTTTTACAGCCATCACTTTTTCTTCCAATGCCCCGGCCTTCCACAGTTCTTCTACTAATTCAAATCCGCCGCCTTTATATTGTGCGGCCATCTCATTGATAAATGGCATTCTTACGCCATATATTTTTTCTTTTGCAGGAACAAATTTCTGATGGGAGGCTTTTGCTTCAGGGCTGCTATTGGCAATCAATATTTTTTGAATCGTTTTCAGTTCTTTTGACATAATGCAAATACATTTTGGAGCAATGCCATGAAATTAATAATTCATTTATGAGTAAAGGTTAATTCTTTGTTGGGATGCTGATAAAGCCCGAAGGGCTTGAATATAAATAGCCCTGTGTGTAACACAGGGTATAAGTAAAAGGGGTGAGCCAACCCTGAAAGGGTTGAATGTATCCAGATAGTGAAAAAGAAATTATAAAGTAGCAGAAACGGGTAACGTTTTATTATAGTTTTTACATTCAACCCCGTTGGGGTTGCGGTCTCCGATTTACCCGTCAATTCCACCAGTTTTACTGATGGTTATTCACATTAAAGCCTTTCAGGCTTATCAGAATCATGCTGATTTAAATTTATCTTATAAAATAAACCTGCCAAAATAATCATAGCACCTCAACAAAGAATTAGCCGTAGCCGGAAATAGAGGAAAGAAGTTTCAGTACCTTATTTTTGTCCGCAAATTCATTTCAATGCGGCTAAACCATTTTTTCATTTTTTTTATAAGTCTCTTTCTTATTTACGGTTGTTCATCTTCTAAAAAAATAAAAAGTAAAGCAGAGTATGGTATCGGCAGTTTGCGATTTATCAATGAATATATCGTTCCCAACGGTATGCAGTTCAAAGAAACAACGGTTGGGGGATTGTCTGGTATTGATTATGATAAGACAAGAGATGTATATTATATGATCTGTGATGATCCTTCTGCTAGAAGCCCGGCCAGATTTTATACAGCCAAATTGCAGATCAGCCATAATGGAATTGATAGCATCGTATTCACGGATATTACAACTATATTAAATGCCCAGGGAAAATCTTATCCGGATATTACCAAAGACCGTGTACATTCTGCCGATTTGGAAGCTATGCGCTATGATCCTGCACAGGATATTTTAATAAGGAGCAGCGAAGGGCAAAGAATAATAAGGGAAGGAAAACAGGAATTGCAAAACCCTGATATTGTTATGATGGACAGGAATGGGCGATACATAGACAGCTTTTCATTACCCGCTAACTTATATATACAATCCGAAGAAAAAGGACCGAGGCATAACAGTGTGTTTGAGGGACTGACATTTGCGGATGATAACAGTGTTTATATAAGTTTGGAAGATGCTATTTATGAAGATGGCCGCAGTGCGGGCACAGGCGACTCTACTTCATGGACCAGGTTTCTGAAATTTGACAGGAAAACTAAAAAGCAGTCAGCTCAGTTTGCTTACCAGTTAGATGCTGTATTCCATGTGCCGATACCCCCGGGAGCTTTTAAAATAAATGGAGTATCTGATATTTTGTATATAGGGAATGATAAGTTTATTGTTATAGAGAGAGGTTATTCTACAGGCAGGCTTTCTTCTGATATACGTGTATATTTAGCAGACATAAAAAATGCAGAAGACATTTCGGCTGTATCTTCTCTTGTAATGCAAACCGTGAAAAAACCAATCACTAAAAAACTATTACTTGATATGAATGAGCTTGACATTTTTATTGACAATATAGAAGGAGTAACATTTGGTCCGGTTCTTCCCAACGGTCACCGCAGCCTTGTTTTCGTAGCAGATAATAATTTTTCAATAAAACAAAAATCACAGTTTTTGTTATTTGAAGTCTTACCATAATGAGCTGAGACAAAAAACCGGTTGGGAGCACTCCACCGTAACTTCAAAACCGTCATTGCGACTGCGATCCGCCGCGGCGGAGAAGCAGGAAGCAAAGAACTCAAAACTTCTCTCTAAAACTCAAAACTTTTCTCCCAGACTTTTCTATCTTTCCAAATATTTGATTGCTTATGCGAATTCTTCCTTTTATCATTTCAACTGTTGTAACGGCCGGACTTGTTTTTGCTTTAAATAAAAAATGGGGTTCTGTTCCACCCATGGGAAAGTTTTTAAGCCCCCAGCATGGATTTTGGCAAAATGCCGAAGCTACCGATCATGATTTCGCGGCTGATTTAAAATTTCCAGATCTGAAAGGCAAAGCGGAAGTTTATTTTGATGAACGATTAGTGCCGCACATTTTCGCGGATAATGACGAAGACCTCTATTTTGTCCAGGGATATATTCATGCTAAATTCCGGCTTTTCCAGATGGACCTGCAAACAAAGGCCGCTGAAGGAAGAGCAAGTGAAATAGCTGGTGCCAGGGCCGTTAATTATGATAAAGAGCAAAGAAGGCTTGGGATGAAATTTGCGGCGGAAAACGCACTGAAGGAAATGCAGAAAGACCCGGTTTCATGGACTGTTTTTTCAGCGTATACCAAAGGCGTTAATGCGTATATACATTCTCTTAAAAAAAGCGAAATACCAATCGAATACAAGCTTCTTGATTTTAAGCCTGAAGAATGGACTAATCTCAGAACGGCATTGCTATTAAAAATGATGGCGAAGATGCTGAGCTCAGGTACAGAAGATGATCTTACTGCTACAAATGCGAAAACAATATTTACCGAGCAGGAGTTTAATATGATCTACCCGCAGGTGCGTGATTCATTAGTGCCTATTATTCCAAAAGGAACAGTATTCGATCCACCCTCAATTATTCCGGTACAACCTTTATCGGCTGATTCAATCTATTTTGGTAAAAAAGAAACGACAACCGCCAAAGAAATTTCAAAACCCGATAAAAATACTGGCAGTAACAACTGGGTAGTGGCAGGAAATAAAACGCAAAGCGGGTTTCCTATTTTATCCAATGACCCCCACCTGGATTTATCATTGCCATCTATTTGGTTTGAACAGCAATTGTCAACACCGACAAGCAATGCCTACGGTGTTTCCTTGCCGGGAAGTCCCTTTGTGATCATTGGTTTTAATGATAGCATTGCATGGGGAGTTACCAATGCAGGCCGGGATGTAAAGGATTTTTATTCTATAAAATTCAAAGATGAATCGAAGAAAGAATATTGGTATAATGGAAAATGGGAACCAACACAACTGCGCCTGGAAGAAATAAAAGTAAAAGGCGGAGCGACTATTTATGATACCGTTGCATACACTATTTATGGCCCGGTAATGTTTGATGAAAGTTTTCCAAATGCCAATACAAAACAGCAAAATCTGGCGGTCCGCTGGATAGCTCATGATCCCAGCAACGAAGGATATACTTTCTATAAATTGAATCGTGCAAAAAATTATGATGATTATACGGAAGCTATCAAAACATTTGATTGTCCCGGGCAGAATTTTGTATTTGCTTCCAAAACAGGTGATATAGCTATCTGGCAGCAGGGAAAATTTCCTGCAAGATGGAATGGACAGGGACTTTATATTATGCCGGGCGATGATCCGGATTATAACTGGCAGGGTTTTATTCCACAAGTTGAAAACCCGCATATTAAAAATCCTGAAAGAGGTTTTTTGGAAAGTGCCAATCAGCGGGCTGTTGATTCTACCTATCCTTATTTCATTCCCGGCGGCTATATTACTCCGAGAGGAATTGCTATCGAACGTTTTTTATCACCCATGTCATCAATTACGCCTGATGATATGAAAAAATTACAGAGTAATTATTTTAATGTTTTTGCAGAGGATGCAAGACTGATCTTATTGAATTATGTACAGGAAGACAAACTGAATGCTGACGCAAAAAAATATCTTGATATAGTAAAGAACTGGGATCTTGAAGCTGATCCGGCTTCTAAAGGACAAACAATATATCAATGCTGGTGGGATAGTCTTGAGTCGGCGATATGGATAGATGATATTACACGGAGCAGCCCTGCATCACATTTTCCGGAAGAGCAAACGACGATGGAATTATTAAAAAAGGATTCTACTTCTTTAAAATATATAGACAATAATAATACGCCGGAGACAGAAACACTTTATGATCTTGTAACGGCCGCATTAAACAGTGCATCCATAAATCTTTCGCTAAAAGAAAAAGAAGGAAAACTGGAATGGGCTAAATTTAAAAATCCAACGATCTATCATTTGTTAAAGGACGCATTGATGCCGTTTGCCAGAACTGGTTTGAACATGGGCGGAAGCGGGAATATCATTAATGCCATGACACATAGCCATGGACCAAGCTGGAGAATGGTAGTGCATCTTTCTACCGTCACGGAAGCCTATGGCGTTTATCCAAGCGGACAAAGCGGCAACCCCGGTAGTAAGTACTATGATAATTTTGTAGATACATGGGCTAAAGGGGAATATTATCCGTTATGGATGATGAAAAAATCGGATGCCATTGATCAAAAAGTAAAATGGACAATGAGGTTTGGGAAGGAGTAGAGACAGGGCATGCCCTGTCTGTCGGAGATCAGAAGCCTGAGGTCGGAAGTCAGAGGAGAAAAAGAGTTGGAAATTAGGATTTTGTTATTTGGAATTTTGAGAGTCAATTATCATTTTTATAAAAGACACCATGAAATTTTTAGCTGCGCTGATATTAACTGCTTTGCTTTCGTTTGTAGCCGGTTTATACCTACCCTGGTGGGGCATTGCTATAGCTGCATTTATCGCGGCTTTAATTGTATATCAAAAAGCAGCGTTGGCTTTTTTAGCTGCTTTTTCGGGATTACTTTTATTATGGAGTGGCCTTGCTTCCTGGATTGATAGTGGCAATGAAAGTATTCTTTCTGCAAGGATAGGAGAGTTGCTGGGTATTGGCAATAATTCATTTTTACTTATAATTATCACTGGTGCTGTGGGCGGTCTGGTGGCAGGCTTCGCTGCTATGAGCGGAAGTTTT
>JAKFEJ010000637.1:0-8257 GCA_036675745.1 Chitinophagaceae bacterium
CTCATCCAGTCGGATATATCTTCCTTATCCTGGGTGCTATTGAGATGCTGACGAAAATTGTAGCTGAGATCGCAATTTTCTAATGTTAATCGTTCTATATTCCTGGCCAATAGCGCCACTTTGTAACCCCTTGCTTTCAGGTTTTTAATAGTTACGTTCTTACTGTTCTTAATTATAATTCCAATACCAAAGAACTCATCCGGGTTATTTTTTTTATTGCTTCCTTTCAGTTCTGCATTATTAAAATCTACTGTTATATTATTTCCTTCAATGGTGATATAAGAACTTTCAGCATCCACGGGTGCATCTATCCTGTAAACTGCTTTTTTAATCTTCATTGATTTTGTGATCTTCAATCCTTTGATCAATGCTTTTTCACCAAATTGTTGCCTGCCGGTTTGGGCGCAAAGAACAAGACAGGAAAAAGACAGAAATAAAATGGCTGGTATTTTAAACATCAGATGGAGTTTACTTACAATAATACGCAGCAATACCGGAAGATACAATAAGGAAATAAACCCTAAAATTGGCAACTCTTTAAACTTCAGTCATGTTTTGAATGGAGAATATCTGATGCAGGTCCTACCAAAAGGTTAAGGACTCAAGATTGAGTCCTTAACCTTTTAAATTTCGTTGCTTTTCATAAAATGGCTATCGTAGCCTTAATCTTAGGATCTTTAAAAACGGAGTGAGTTCCGGGGCTTTTGTTAGCAAAGAAAGTGCCATGGTTAGGGTTTACCCTTGATTCTGGTTAAGTATTTTCCCAACTCTACTTTGTTTTTCGCTTTTAAACACACTTATCCTTTTATTTATACAGCATCAGCTTTTGGCTTGCTTTATTCTTTCCATCACTCCAAACAACTTCATATATTCCTTGCAGCAGGCCTTTTAAATCAATCCTGGTTTCAGAAGCATTTCTTTCAGGTATGATTACCTTAACAACTTTGCCTGTCAAGTCGATTACTTTAAGTTGTGCAGGGAGATCAGTTGAAGGATGTTTTACCAAAACAAACTCATCTGCCGGATTTGGATAGATCACTAATTCATTGACACCTCTACCCGCTTCAAAAGAAAATCCTCCTGCTTTGGCAATACCATAAGGAGTAGTTACTGTTATATCTCCAGATGCTCCAGCACCTATAACAGCAGAAATACTTGTAGAAGAATTTATAATAAATGATGCTGCGGGAATTCCGCCAAAACTAACGGCTGTTGTCTCATTAAAATTTGTTCCGGTTATTGTTACAGTTATACCACTGCGTCCTTTTTCAGGAGTAAACGACTTAATTGTTGGGGGAGACATAAATGTAAACCCGGCAAGTGTCGCTACTCCACCTGCGGTAGTAACACTTACATTACCTGATGCTCCCGTTCCAACTACTGCTGTGATACTTGTTGATGAATTAACCGTGAATGATGCGGCGGCGCCTCCAAAATTTACAGTCGTTGCAGCCGTAAAATTGGTTCCTGTTATTGTTACTGATACACCTGTTCCACCACTTGTAGGTGTGAATGAAGTTATTGTAGGTTGAGTAAGAAAAGTAAATCCGGCCTGTGTTGCCATACCACCCGGTGTTGTGACACTTACATTGCCGGATGCTCCTGACCTAACAACTGCAGTAATGCTGGTTGCGGAATTAACTGTAAACGATGTGGCAGCCACTCCTCCAAAACTTACCGCGGTGGCGCCCGTGAAATTGGTACCTGTAATCGTAATAGAGGTGTTAATGCCTCCGCTCATGGGGCTGAAAGAGATAATCGTCGGAGGAGGTGGAACAAACGTAAATTCTGCTCTTGTCGCAATACCGGCAGGAGTTGTAATACTTACAGCACCTGATACACCATTTCCCACTACCGCAGTGATGGTAGTAGGATTTACCACAACAAAAGACGAAGCAGGTATTCCCCCAAAACTTACCGCTGTCGCACCGGTAAAATTGGTTCCCGTTATTGTTACAACGGTGCCTGTTGTTCCGTTTGCAGGAGTAAAGGATGTTATAAAAACACCCTCGATCTGATTTCTCAAAAATGAAATAGTAGGACCTTCTGCGTTTGCCGTGACAATATCGGGTCTCCCATCTGAATCAAAATCGCCAACAGCAGCTGCCCTGGGGTTTGATCCCGTAGCAAATTCGAAACGCGGTGCTAAAGAAATGGATCCCACCGTACTGGTGTTTTCAAAAACTGAAACACTCGAATTAAAGATATTCGTAACAATCACGTCCGGCTTTCCATTACCATTCAAATCCGCAATCGTAACTCCATAAGGCCCCGGTTTTGTCAGGTACTCAACTTTATCAGCAAAAGAAATATTACCCGGCGTACTTGTATTTCGAAGGGTTGTGAGATTATAGGAAAAATCATTGGTAAGCACCACATCATTTCTTCCATCTCCATCCAGGTCCCCGACAGCCATTCTCCGTGTGTACTGGTTTGCCCAAAAAACAATCGGAGCTGCAAAGGAAATAGTATCAGCCGTACTTGTATTTCGGAGAATGGTTACGGCTCCCAAATCAGGCAAATTTCTCCCTGCCTTAACGACGACATCAAGTTTACCATCCATATCTATGTCTGTCAGCGTCATGTTTTGCGGATACTGACCTGCTCCCTGTGTCACCACCGCTGAGAAAGCAATTTTACCATTAGCGCTTAGGTTTTTAAAGATATTTACAGCGCCGGTGTATGCTCCTATTGCGCATATTTCGGGCTTTCCGTCACCATTTAAGTCTCCAGCGGTAACGTAAAATTCGCCAAGGCTCCGGCCATCCAGCACAATTCCATTTGAAAAGGCGACAACGCCAGCTGAACTTATATTTTGAAATACAGTTACTGCTTTACCATCGGCAAGGTTTCCAACTATCATGTCAAGCTTGCCATCGCCGTCTAAATCGGCGTGAAAGGTATCCCATGGTCCAAGGTTTGAATTAATCATCTTTTTTTGAGAGAATGAGATAATCTCCGGTGAGCCGGTATTTTGAAACAAAGCCAGGTTGGAAGTCGAGCCACCTACCTTATAGTTGGATACAGCTACATCCACCTTTCCGTCATCGTCCATGTCGGAAATTGAAACATGAGACGGTGGCCCCCCGGTTTCGAAATCAATTTTCGCGGCAAAAGAAGATGTATTGAACGGAGCGGTAGTGGTAAAGGTTACTTTGAAATACTTCTGCGACGAGCCAGTGAGCCCGTTGCTGGTTACCGTTATTGGCTGATAAGTGGCACCTACAGGCACCGACACTACCAGTGAATTTGTTGTTGCCACAACTACTTTGGCTTTTACCGCTCCAAAGTAAACTATGTTATCCGAACTTGAATTGCTGAAGTTTGCTCCATGAATAGTTATTTGTGAGCCTGCGGAAGCCGATTCGGGTGTAAAGCCGCTGATGATGGGAGCATTGGTATAGATAAATCCTTCAAAATTTGCTTTTCCGGACGGAGTAGTAACCGATACTGCGCCAGAGTTTCCGCCGCCCACAACAGCAGTGATAGTAGAAGCAGAATTAATTTCAAATGATTTCGCGGGAATGCCTCCGAAGGTGACTGCTGTAGCTCCTGTAAAATTATACCCGGTTATGGTCACGGTTATGCCATTGGAAGCAATTGCCGGTGCAACCGACGTGATAGTCGTAATAGAAGAGGTAAACGTAAAGCCTGTCGATTCTGCCTTTGCGCCTTGAGCAAACACAGTAATATCTCCTGTACCGCCATCTCCGACGACGGCGGTTATACTTGTGTAAGAATTTTGTTTAAAAGATGCTGCCGGAACGCCACCAAATGTCACTGAATATACATTGTAAAATCCGGATCCCGTTATTTCTACCTCAGCGCCTTTTCCTGCCGACGCAGGACTAAAAGAGGAAATGACTGGATTGCCATAGGTAAAAGTGCCGCCGTCTGTCGAAGACCCGCCGGGTGTGGTAACAACCACTTTCCCGGAAGTGCCCGCACCAACAATCGCGGTGATACTCGTATTTGAATTGACAATAAATGAAGAAGCAGGGATGCCTCCAAAGGTCACCGAGCTAGCCCCTAAGAAATAGGTCCCTTTAATCGTGACCGCCGATCCCGTAGTGCCGCTGCTGGGAAGGAACTGATTTATTGTTGGGCGTGGTTGAATGTATGTAAAACCGGGCAGAGTTGCGGTCCCACCCAATGTAGTAACCACGACGTCGCCGGACGCACCTTCCCCCACGATGGCGGTGATACGTGTGGATGAATTTACGGTTGCTGAAGAAGATGCCACGGCGCCAAAGCTGACTGACGGATATCCAAAGAAATCTGTGCCGAATATGGTGACAGCGGTGCCTTTGGTACCAGATAAGGGGATAAATGATTGGATTGTCGGTGGAGTATATTGGAAGGTAAAAGACTCAAGCGAAGTAGCATCCCCTGTGGGGGTATAGACTCTAATCGTTCCCGTCCTTCCGGGACCCGTGACGACCTTGATAGTAGTGGGCGACACTACAGTTACCGATCTTGCCGCGGTGCCTCCAAATTCAACAACGGGAGTCCCCGTAAAATTAGTACCGGTTATAGTTACTGTTGTCCCGATAGGACCGGATGCCGGCGAAAAAGAAGTGATCGTAGGTGGGGGTAAGTAGGTAAACCCGGCCAGTGAGGATGACCCCGACGGCGATGTTACTGTCACACTGCCTGAGGCGCCGCCTTCTCCTACATAAGCCTGAATAGTCGTCGAATTCACAATGGAAAATAAATTCGCCGGAACACCACCAAAACTAACTGACGTAACATTGCTGAGATTAGTTCCGGTTATGGTTACCACGCGTCTGGTCGCAGCTGAGGTAGGCGAGAACGAAAGAATTACTGGTGGTGGTATGTAGTTAAAACCCGAACGGGTCACAGTGCCATACGGTGTTGTAAGCGACACTTCTCCCGTGGCCCCTGCGCCCACAATGGCAGTTACCAGCGTTGGGCTTACCACAGTAAAAGATGAAGCGGGAATGCCTCCAAAACTAACAGAAGTGGTGCCGGTGAAATTTGTTCCGACAATTTGAACAGTTGAGCCCGTAGCAGCATAGGTCGGGGAAAAATAACTGAAAGTTGGGATTGGCAAAAAGGTAAATCCATCAAGTGATCCGATTCCATAAGGGGTGGTTACTGATACACTTCCGGTTGCACCATCGCCCAATACCGCGCTTATGGTATTAGCATCGACTATTATAAACGAAGCAGCCACTTTGCCTCCAAAACTAACAGAGGTCGCACCTGTAAAATAGGATCCTTTAATGGTTACCGTAGTGCCGACAGATGCGCTCTGGGGAGCAAAAGAACTTACCATTGGAGGCGCTGAATACATAAATCCAGAAGCCGAAGCTGTTCCCGCAGGCGATACAACAACTATGTCACCGGAAGCGCCCGAGCCCACAACTGCTTTGATGGATGTTCCACTTAATACCGTAAAGGAAGCGGCAGGTACACCGCCGAATGTAACCGAAGTTACTCCTCCAAGATTATTACCTGTAATGGTCACTGTTGCCCCGCTTCCTGCAGTGGATGGCGAAAAAGAAGTAATAGCGGGCTCGGTTATTTTGTTTCGAAAAAAAGAAACGGATTCGCCGGTAAAATTAGTCGCCGCCAGATCAGCTTTGCCATCTCCGTCCCAATCAGCGATACCCGCACCGTAAGGGGAACTGGAATAGTAATTAACCGGTGACTTTAGTGAGATACTACCTGCTGAACTTTTATTTTCATAGACGGAAATGCTATGAGCAAAATTAGTTACTGCAACATCTGCCTTCCCATCACCGTTCAGATCCCCGATGGTGGCATGATAAGTATTGCCAGTTGCATAGCTTAGTTTGGGCGCAAACGAAATGTTGCCAATAGTGCTGGTATTTCTAAATATGACGAAAGAAGTCGAGGCTTCATTTATATAATTAACATTGTTATTCGTAACAATCAAGTCCGATTTCCCGTCATTATCTAAGTCTCCCATTGTGACATCATAAGGGTTGTCGTTACCTGCTACAAAATCTATTTTAGGTGCAAGGATTATGCTTCCATTAGCACTTATGTTTTTGAAAACTGAAATTGTATTGGATAAATTGTTCGTAACAACAAGATCAGGTTTATTATCTCCATCCAGGTCCCCGAGTGCAAGCCGATCTGGAGCTAGGCCAGTCATGACATCTACTTTCGGCGCAAAGGAAAGAGTTCCTGCTGTCCCGGTATTTTTATAAATTGAAATAGCATTGGACAGATAATTAGCCACAGCGATATCCAGCTTACTATCTCCATCCAAATCGCCAATAACAATACTAACAGGGTTGCTATTTGTCGCATAGTCAATTTTTGAAGCAAAACCAATTGAGCCCGGAACACTGGTGTTTTTAAAAATTGAGATTGTCTTGTCAACAATGCTGGATGAAACAATTTCGGGTTTTCCATCACCGTTCAAATCACCTACAGCAATAGCATAGGTCAAAACTCCGGTGGGGATATCAATTCTGTTTGCAAACGAAATGGCATTTAAACTACCTATGTTTCTTAAAATTGATATAGAGGCTGGAGAACCATTAGTGCTATAGTTATTGGGTGTAATCACATCAACCTTTCCATCGCCATCCAGATCTGTTATCGCTACACCATTAGGATGTAAATCGGTAGTAAAATTTTCTCCTTCAGTAAATGATGTAGAAGTAATAGCGCCGCCTCCAGTAAAAGTCAAAATAAATGATTGAGTTGAATAAGCAGTCAATCCATTCACCGTTACTGTTATTGGATTATAAGTTGCACCGGCAGGTGCAGTTACCGTCAGTGATGTAGCTGTTGCTGCGGTTACCGTTGCCTTTACTGCTCCAAAGAAAACTATATTATTGGCAGGAATGTTGTTAAAATTGTTACCTATAATAGTTATCGTTGTTCCAACAGGGCCTGATGTTGGTGAAAAAGAACTGATAACAGGTTGGCTAAAAAGTTTCAGCGAAAACTGTAGTAAAAGAATAAAAAGAAAATATTTTTTTTTGCTTGATAAGAATAATTCGTTTTCAAGCGAAAGGTAGAATTTTCTCATAATCCGTCCAGGTGGTGTTAATGGTGGTGAAGGTTAAATATAAAAATTATCAATGGGCAGTCCTAAAATTTTTAATATATTATTTATTATTACCAATAACAAAAAAAATCCCGCCTTTCAGCGGGATTTCATATAATAAAATACTCTCAACTATTCTTATGCACTCACCTTACCCTTCACCTTCGCTATCACCTCTTCAGCGATATTGTTAGGTGCCGGATTGTAATGAGAGAACTCCATCGTAGAAGACGCACGGCCAGAGCTTAAAGAACGAAGTTGGGTTACATAACCAAACATTTCGCTCAATGGTACTTTAGCCTTGATAACTTCCGCACCAGCTCTTGTATCCATACCTTCCATCATTCCACGACGACGATTCAAGTCACCTGTTACATCACCCATGTATTGCGCAGGCGTAATTACTTCTACTTTCATGATCGGCTCCAGCAAAACTGGTTTTGCTTTTCTTGCCGCCTCACGGAAACCTTGCTTGGCACAAAGCTCGAAAGACATAGCATCGGAGTCAACTGCGTGGAAGCTACCGTCAAATACACGGATCTTCATATTGTCAACAGGATAACTGGCCAATACACCCGTTGTCATTGATTGCTCAAATCCTTTTTGGATAGCAGGAACAAACTCACGGGGAATAGACCCACCGAACAGGTCGTTTACAAACTGGTATCGCTTGTCAGGATTCTCTGCCTTCCATTCTGCATCTACAGGACCAAGGCTAAACTGGATATCGGCGAATTTACCACGACCACCCGTTTGCTTTTTCAAAGTTTCCCGGTGTTCAATAGTAGTACTGAATGCTTCCTTGTAAGCTACCTGCGGAGCACCCTGATTTACTTCTACTTTAAATTCGCGGCGCATACGATCGATGATGATCTCCAGGTGAAGCTCACCCATACCACGAAGGATCGTTTGACCGCTATCCTCATCGGTATTTACACGCAGCGTAGGATCTTCTTCTACCAGCTTAGCGATAGCCATACCCATTTTATCTACGTCAACCTGTGTCTTTGGTTCTACCGCAATAGCGATAACCGGCTCAGGAATGAACATATTTTCCAATGCGATAGGATAATCTTCATGGCATAGAGTATCACCTGTTTTGATCTCTTTGAAACCAACCGCTGCACCAATATCACCCGCTTCGATAAAATCAATTGGGTTTTGCTTATTCGCAAACATCTTCATGATACGGCTGATACGTTCTTT
>JAKFEJ010000635.1:0-8215 GCA_036675745.1 Chitinophagaceae bacterium
GGGATGACAAAAGATTTGAATAAGCATTTCCCATCCCTGCTAACCCGGCAAAGCCATTTACAAAAATCGCAACGGCTCCATTAAACCATTGATGACCTACGGTTTCAAAAAGCATATAAATAAATATCGGGTTCATGCCCACCGCTACCGCTATCCAGGCAAGTTTGTTCTTTTTTTTAATATCTATTATCCAATATAGAAAAGCTGTGATCAATAAAATCCAACCACCGGAAACCAGTACAAAAGAACTGGTCGCAATCCGTTTAATAACAGGTGTGATGCCCGTCCAATCCAATCCGTAACCGCTTATCAATCCAACGATACCTGCAATAACAAGGATCTTCATTTTTTTAGTGGAAGTAAAACTATTGCTGATTAAAACTTTCCCGATCAAAACGCCCCAGATCGTATGTGCCGCGGTTGGTATAAAATTGAACGCTACCCAACCATCCCTATTTATTTTTCCCATCATCATCATATCCATAAAATTGCCAAAATTATGTTGCGTTGTAAAAGGCTGATCATAACCTGGAATTAAAATAAGCCTGTAGCATAACTCAGTTGTGAGCAGGAGCATAACTGAAATAGCAAGCTGAATCCATACTGGCTTTTTAATGATGCTGTAAGCGATTAATATAGTCACTGATAGTTGACTTAAAACATTCCACAATTCCCAAACTAGTTTTCCGGCATAGATGCAATGCAATAGCACCCCGCAAATTAAAAGACGAAAACACCTTATTGCAATGTGCCGGAAATTTTTCTCCCAGGAAATGCCCCTTTCTTCTTTCCGGGCAAAGGAAATATACATGGCTGTTCCGGCAATGGTCATGAAGGCGGGTTGCACAAGGTCCCAGAAACGCAGGCCATTCCAGGGATGATGAAAGAACTGTTGTACCATTACATTGACAGAATAGCCATCTGTAATGTCCTGCATATTTTCATATAACCGGCAACTTTCCGCAGCAAGCAGGATCATGATCAATCCTCTCATTACATCCAGCGAAAGAAGACGGGGCGATTTTTCAGCTTGTATTTCCATAATAGATGATGAAATAAACAGTGGTTTAATATAGCTTGTCAATGTATTGTTACAGTAGTCATCAATTTATTATATCCCGTGTTTGCTTCCCAACTATTTTCATTAGCCAACCGGATCGCATATTCAGGCCTCTTTGCAATACTGCCGTACTTATCCGGTAAAAAAAGAAAAAGCTCATAGCTGCCTTTTGCCATAATTGAACTAATGGGAACAGATGCATTTATTTTTGCAGTGCCGGTGTACCACTTACTCACATCGTCAGGCAGATCAAAAACAAATTCTTCCGCAGAATTTTCTTTACGCATGATAAGTTTTAAAGGTCTTGCATTAAATGGTGAAGCATATCCTTTATTTTCAAGATTGATGCTGAAGTTAAAATTTGTTCCTGTATTTACAACCGAAGGAAAAACCGCATCCTGCAAAACCAACCTGTAACCAAGGTTTTTCTTGATATCATTCATACAGCCACCGTTTTGCCAGTCATTATTAACATCATTATTGTAAGCGCTGTTGAGATAACTGTAATGAAGTTTCTTTAACTCAGTTTGGGCCATGCCGGCATTTTCGCAATCATTTTGCGGGCTATACGTATCATCACAGGTTTCTCCACCCATTGCTGTATATTTTGAATCATTCTTTACATACTCTCTCAATATTGTATTAGCAGATTGACGGGGGCTTGCAGAGTTTCCCAAATCTTCGTAAGTACCATAATCATCCGGGCCTGATAAAAAACAATCATTATGAAAACCGATCCTTGCTTTATCCGTTTCAGTAAAGCCTTCATTGCCTGTTAAGGCCGGAGAATTAACAGAGCCCCTGACACCATATACATATCGTTGTTTCAGCTGCGGTGATCTGACCTGTATCATTCTGCCGGCAGGCAATGCATCCAGCAATGCATTTAATATATCAATCCTGTCCTGCCAGTTTTCATCCAGCAATTTTCCCTGCCCGTTAGACGAAGGATCACCAAAATGATCAGAATAATAATTTTCTCCCCAGATACCAATAAACCCCATCTGCATACAGGCTATCACATCCGCATTTTCTTGTAATAAAGGCTTTAACTGACCAATATGTTGGAGTATGATGACTTTAGATGCATCACCGTAAGGTGGGCAGGCAAATGATTCCGGGCAAGTTCCGGGTTGTGTTGTTACTGTATAGGTGAACCTTGGAATTAATTTTACTCCTGCCTGCCTTGCAATGGCAAAATCGGTTTTCACCTGATCAAGAAATGCTGAAGACAATAATGAAGTTTTGAAAACATCAAGTATATAATACCGGAAAACAAGTGTGCTGTAAATACTGTAATTAGCGCCGCTTCCTGCCTCCTGCAGCGTTCTCCATTTTAGCAGATCGTCAATATTGAGAGCTTCAAAATTACTGGCTTCTGTTTGTGTGTGCCGGTAAAATCCTCTTTCAGGATTGGCGAAATCTTCCCGGCTCTCTTTGTACGAAATGGTAATATTCCCCGGCTGACCTGCTTCCTTTTTTTTACATTCCGTTACTACAAAAAATAAAACGATCATACCACCGGTCAGCATTATACTCCTGGGTTTTAAATACATTAATGCCTTTAGCATAGAGTTCCGGTTAAAATGACTGTTATAGTTTATTAATATCGTTTTGCTAAGAAAAGTTATTGGTTGAAACCCTGGTTAGGTTTACAACCGTGACAGGACAAATGATGATCACAAAACGGTATACCCTTTTGTAATCATCATCTCACTTTACTAATTCATTCTTTTTGATTTTAGCAATGTGCTGGTGAATCATTATTCGCTCATATCTACGAAAAAGGAATCAGAACCCTGTTCCGGTGCGGTGCCCAATAAAGCACTCCAGTCATTTTTAGTAACCGCTACGCCGATCTTAAAACCTGTACCAATTAATCCTTTTATTTTTGAACGGGTCAATTTTCCTTCAAATGTCAGTGTGCCCCCGCTTTCCCGTATGGTACCTATCTCAAAAAAATCGCTGATGGATTGGAAATCGAAACTGAATGCAGTCTGTGCGCCTTTATGATAGAATACATCAAACCATCCCGTGAGCATGGCCCCTTCCAGGAGCACATCATTACCAGAACCCTTATGCTGTGCGGTAATCAACCCTGTCAAAGGATTGTTATCAGTATCCAAATAAAAATCAAATATGTCGCCATTGGCTTCTGCAGACGTCAATTCAAAATAGAAATAAACATTATTTCCATCGTAATCATACTTTGCTTTTTTGAAAATGCCACCACCTGCTCCCGGCGTAACAACATTATGAGTAACCGTATCCCAATCTGCCAATGAATTATCGTTCAATTTGACAGCGGTACTTTTGGAAATACGCAAAACGGTTGATCCTTCAATAATGCTGCCACCGGTAGTAGTAACATATAATGTCGGAACAAATTTGCCCTTGCCGGGATAGGCATGTACAGGACTTTTATCAGTAGAAGTAGTACCATCTCCAAATTCCCATTTGAAAGATTGCCCGCCCACCGTTTGGTTATCAAACGTTACTGTATAGCCATCTACAGTTGCGGTATATATTACATCGGGCAGTTGTTCTGCTTTATCTTTTTTACAGGATAATAAAAAAATGACGAGGCTAAGTGAGCAAAATATTTTTATATAATTGAAAGAAGGTTTCATGTGTTTAATTTTTATTGTTTATTGGCCACATGGTATTCGCCATAAAATTTTATCGCAGATTGGTATGATAGCTCAAAAATTTTATGGCTCATTTCATGTGCTTAATTTTAGAGATAAAAAATGATTACTGAAATCTTAAGGATTTTGTGTACACAAAGGATTTGATTGTATCTCATCAATCGGTACATAATAAATGATCCTTGGATTATTCCAGTTTACCACCTGGTTAGCATAACCCGCAGGATCGGTTGACAGGTCAACATCCGTTTCCTGCAAACCGGGCAAATGATAACCCCAATAAGCCCGGTTCATATTGAGTTTATTCCTGTAAACATCTATACTCCGGTGACCTTCAAATGCCAGTTCAATCCTTCTTTCCTGTAATACCAATTCCAAAGCCGTGCGACCATTTGGAACCTGCTGGTTATATAATGAAGCTGACAAACCACGTTTTTTCCTGATCTCATCCAGGTCATCAAGCGCCGATGCTGCCTGGTTGGATTTTGCTTTCGCTTCGGCCCGGTTAAGGTAGGCTTCCGCCAGCCTGAACATAACAGGAGAACTTAATGTAGGGCTGCCCTCCTGGAAAGAAAATTTTGAAATATAATAAGTTTCAATTCCATTTTTCTTTACCACATCTCCATTGGCATCTTTAAGTGGCACTATATATGACCAGCGAATGTCTTCCGGATGTGCACTCATAACATCCCGCAATGAAGACGAAGCAAACTCTTCGCCCCAGCCGGAGTTTCCGTCTGAGAATAACATGGAAGCGATTGAGCCAGCCTTTCCATAATCATCATTTTGGGTAAAGGCGATACAAAATATTGTTTCAGTAGCCCCTTTTGCATTCCTGAATAATTGAGGAAAACTGGTTTCATCAGTTAATGTGAATTTTCCTGAATTGATCACCTTGTCAGCCGCTTCAATAGCTTTTGCATTATCCTCTTTGTATAAATACACTCTTGATAGCAACGCCCAGGCAGCTTCCTTTGAAGCATAAGCTACTCCCCGTGACTGGTTCATTAAAGAAGCAGCTTTCTCCGCATCCGCAATAACAGATTCATAAACTTCTGCCACAGTTGATCTCGCTTTTTGAGAAGGATCGCTTAACGAAGTACGTAAAATAATACCGGGCGAAGACGGATCATGGCTATAGGGTTTTGCGAAAGCCCTTGACAAATTAAAATGACAAAATGCACGAAGAAAATAACACTCACCGATCAGTTGCTGCGTGGCTGCATCGGGGTTACTTATTTTTTCACCCGCTTCTATCACCGCATTGGCATTATTGATGATCTTATAAGAAATATACCAGAAATAACGGGTATTGGTTTGGGTGGGTGCATGTGCCAGTGTAAAACTATTCCACAAAGGATCGGTAGTTACCTGCGCACAGGCAATATCATCAGCGGCAAAATCAGATAGCTGAAAATACTGGCGGAGATACATCAGGTTAGCGTCCTGTGTTCCATTAAACGCCACATGATCTTTAAAAAGTGAATAAGATCCATTAACTGCATTCAGCAATCCATCAGGATTGGTGGCAAGTGTTTCCGATGTTATCGCATCGCTCGGGCTAACATCCTTTACGCAGCCTGTGATAAACAGGTGAAAGGATAAGCATATACATATAATTAATAGTTTCATTGCGCAATATTTTTAGAATCTGAAATTAATATTGAATAAAAACTGGCGGTTATTCGGGTATTTAAAATCCGAAACACCCGGCGTTATAAATGCACCAGGGGTAATAGTTGTTTGAGGATCCTGCCCAACAAATTTTGTAAACGTGTGAACATTATCCGCACTAACAGATACAGTGATACCATCTACTTTCAACCTGGTGATAACCGATGCCGGTAAACTATAAGCCAATGTTATATTCCTGATAGAAAGAAAACTGCCATCCATCAGGTAGCGGGAAGAAGTCTCTGTTGAATTCGCCGAATTTTGCGGACTGGGATTGGTAGCTATATCACCGGGCTTTGTCCAAATGTTATATCCTTTTGGTAATACGGCCTGGTTGAGATAAGGTTCGCTGCCATCATTCATTACAAACCGAAGATTATTACTGAATACTTTATTGCCCTGCATGAAATAAGCGTTCACACTCAATGAAATGTTTTTATATTTCCATTGATTGGTAATACCTCCCTGAAATTTTGGTAACGCTGAACCAACTTCCTGGTAAGTGGCCGTTGCATAATCGGAAGTAGCCTGCCGGTCTGTTACTGAACCATTGGCATCTTTGGTAATTAATTCCCATTGCGAAGCGCCGGTTTGCGGATCTACTCCCAACCATTTTGGCATATAAAACTCATACAGGTTGCCGCCATTTCTATATACCTGTGAAATAGCCCATGATCCTGTTCTTACAATATCTGATGGAAGTTTTTGTAATTTGTTTTTATTAAAGTTGATATTGAAGTCCGTATTCCATTCAAAATTTTTCGTTTTGATATTAGTTGTACTCAATCCCAACTCAACACCTGTATTTACTATTTCTCCTACATTTTCCCAACGCTCCTCGAATCCTACAGATAAAGGTTGTGATACCTGCAACAACAGGTTCTTAGTTATATTCCTGTAAATATCGAATGTAATATTCACCCTGTTCCTGAATAAGCCCAGGTCAAATCCGGCATTAGCCTGGTATTTACTTTCCCAGGTAAGGTTTGGACTTGGCAGTTGAAGCGGAGTAGCACCTGACTGCGAATTGTATTGACTGTTCAGGGAATATAAACCAAGGTAACGGGCCGCTCCAATATCCTGGGTACCTGTAACGCCATAACTTACCCGCAACTTAAGATTATCAATAGCCCGGTTAGTAGCCAGGAAAGATTCTTTACTGACTAACCATGCTGCAGAAATTGCAGGGAAAGAAGCGTAACGGTTCTCAGAAGGAAAAGCCGACGATCCATCCACACGATAAGAGCCGGTTAAAAAATATTTGTTCCGGAAACTATAATTGACCTGCGAAATAAAAGACTGAATAAATGATTTATTATTATAACCACTTACTGCCTGGCTGTTTGAAACGACATTCAATACAGCAAGACCTTGTGGTAATCCTTTACCGGATGCTCCTGAAAATTCCGATTTGCCGCCTTCAAAAGCAACACCAGCTAAACCACTTATATTATGGTCGCCTTTATTGAATTTAAATTGCAGAATATTATTGGATACGCCGCCATAATTGATGATCGATTCTTCTGCGATGTAACCGGCTCCGTGAAAGGTACCTGCTACAACAGGTGAATAAAAATTGGAACCCTTACTATAGCTAACGGCAGCACGATTGGAACTGGTAAAGGTCAGCCAACTGTTGATATCAAGGTTTAAAGCAAGATCATAGTTAACATCAAAACTTTTATAGGCATGGCTGGAATTTTCTATGGTATGGATAGGATTGGTCTTATCTCTTGACCACCATTTAAAACTGGAATTGCCATCCACGTATCGGGCCTTCTTCGCACTATCATAAGGATTATCCCAGGGAAGATTGAGGTATGCATAATAGATATCATTATAATCATAGCTTTTCCCAGTTGCCCCACTGATGTTTATATTATTAGTAAGTTTTATCCGGTCATTAAAACGATAATTGGTGTTGGCCCTGAGATTTACCCGTTGAAAATCCGTTTTGGTAAACGTTCCTTTTTCGTTGTAATAAGACAGGCCCACATAATGATCTGCTTTTTCTGTTTTACCTGCAAACGAGAAAAAATAATTTTGCATAAAAGCCGGTTGAAAAATAGCATCCAGCCAGCTATGGTCCTGGTCACGTAAAGTAAGAGGACGTTCATTATAAAATTTCAACAGATCGATTTTGTAGGAATTATCATTTTGCCCCGGAATATGATCCCTGTACAATTCTTTTTGATATTCGTACAACTGGCTTCCATTCATCATTTTCATTTCGCCAAAATCTGGTTTGCGAAAACCTGTAACAACTTTCGCCTCATACCTTGTCTTACCCGCCTTTGCTTTTTTAGTTGTTATGATAATAACACCCCCATTGGCCTGTGATCCATACATAGCAGTGGCTCCCGCATCTTTTAGTACCGTAACACTTTCTACATCATTAGGATCGTAGTTGCCGCCAATTATACCATCCACTACGAATAACGGGCTCTGCGTAGCATTGATAGAAGAAACGCCGCGCAAACGGATCTCCGGTGCAGAACCAGGAACACCGGAACTATTGACGACCTGCAGACCTGCTACTTTTCCCTGTAACATGGTACCAATATTATTCGCTGTAACGTCTTTTAGTTTTTCTTCAGACACTACAGTAACCGCACTGGTCAGTTCTGATCTTTTTTTATTGCTGTAACCAACTATTACTACTTCATCAATACTTGCATCCGCCTGTTTCAATGCAATCTTTAAAACACTGTTCCTGGAAATATTCACTTCGATAGCCTGGTAACCAACATAGGAAATGATCAGCACATTATTTCCATCAGGAACCTGCAATAGAAAATTTCCATTGGCATCAGTAGTTGTACCCCTGTCCGTA
>JAKFEJ010000413.1:0-41629 GCA_036675745.1 Chitinophagaceae bacterium
ATTAATGTCTGCCAGCAATTTTATCATCAATGAATAAAAAGGAGGTTGTGAACGGCCGATAAAATAACTGCGGTTGCCATTAGGAATATAGCCGAGCGTATCTACCAGGTAAGAGAAATTTTTAACCATATTTTCAAGCATCTCATTTTTCCCTGATACCTTCAACCCAAGCATGGTAAAATAGCTGTCCCAGTAATAAATCTCTCCAAACCTTCCGCCAGGTACGATGTAAGGATAAGGAAGAGGGATAAGAGTCCCGGTTTTTTTATCAGGTTGCCGTGTAAGCCCATTCCAAAGCGCTTCAATATTTTCCTCAACAGTTTTATTTGTATCACTATGATAATTGGTTGAATGCGTAACCGGCAGTTCAAAGTTTTCCAACACAAATTTCTCCAGGCTGAAACCAGGCTGATCTTTCTGCTGATCATATTTTGCATTGATCTCTTCCGGAGAATACCTGGGTAAACAATCAACAAAAGTTTTTGCATCCGGGAAAACCCGGCCCATCTGCACATCCTTAAAGAGTTGGTCTACACTTTGCATTTCAGTTTATGCTATTTAAAAAATTAATGTCCTCCACCTGCAATCTTCATTTCTTTATTTGCAACTGATTGAAGCTGCAACTTTTTGAAAACAAAAAGAAGTGTACAAAGGATTGCAACAGGTATCAATGAAAAATAAAATGCGGTTTGCCCGCCATAGGCTTCAAAAACATGACCGGTGATGATAGAACCTGTTGTGCCACCCAGTGCGGAAAAAACTACAATAAGACCGGACATGGAACCATGTTTATGAGCAGGAAGGTTGCTGAGTATAACTGAATTGATAGCCGGGTAAACAGGCGCTAAAAAAAGCCCGATAAGAGGAAAGAGAAATGCCACCAGCGGTATATCACTTAATTCATTGACGGCTGTGCCGGCAATATTTTGGGCAAGAGGAACGGTTAATAATACTAATCCGGCCGCTGCAAGAAGACAACCTACCAACACATACAGCCAATC
This sequence comes from Chitinophagaceae bacterium, assembly GCA_036675745.1. Taxonomy (GTDB): domain Bacteria; phylum Bacteroidota; class Bacteroidia; order Chitinophagales; family Chitinophagaceae; genus Terrimonas_B. The sequence continues at coordinate 1,002 of JAKFEJ010000413.1, forward strand.
AATTTTTCTAAAAATAATGCCGGCCAAAAACCGACCCAGTGCAATTGATGCCGACAATATGCTCGCCATTTGAATACTCAGGCTGGTTGATAATTTCAGGACATCGTTATTAAATGTAGGCAGCCAACTCATGATGCTTTGTTCTATGAGAACATAAAAGAAGGCGCAGAAAATAAAGACCAAAACCAAGGGCAGGATGACAAGTCTAATCATACCAATAAAATCATCCTTGAGAGATTTTGATTCCGCCAGCTCAGCCTGTTTCACTGTCGATTCATCCAATGGCGTAGAAAGAAGCAATAAAAAAGCAAGTATAGAAAGGCCCGCAAGAATATAATAGACATTAAACCATTGGGTTGATCCCGGGTTGTCATTATCCACAAAAGCGCTGAAAATAAAATAGCCTGCCAGCACACCGATCATAAAAAATGATTCCAGGAAGTTCATCAGGCTGAGATGTTCTTTTTTGCTTTTCGTTACAAGGGTTAGTGTAGCAAAAACAGTCACTTTGATCAAAGCAAAACTTACACCTACTGTTGCAAACAACAGTTTAGTCATCAGGAAACTGCTTACCGAAGGAATGATAAGACACATGACAGCTACTAATCCTAACGCTATCAGCATGGCTTTTTTATAGCCGATACGAACAACATAAGATGCAATAAGAAAAGAAGCAAAAGCAATACTAAGATCCTTAAATGCTTCCAGTGTACTGGCCGATCCTTTTGAAATGCCGAAATTATTTTGCACCTGCAGGATAACCGTTCCTACACTGTTCAGTAATATGGCAAAAACAAAATAGTTGAGAAACAAAGAAAGTTTGATCCTGAAATTAGTCATGCAGCAATCGTTTAGTGATGAAATAGCCTGGCAGGTACAGCAATAGAAAACTAAACTAAAGGGAAAGAACAACAAGCAAGTATAAAAAACTATAACGTTTGCGGTGCAAAAAATACCAGGTGTATGTTGCCGGTTTCCGGCTACCCGTTTCCGGGTTACTCAAACCGAAAAGTGCTTACAGTCTTAAGTAACCGGGAACCAGAAACTGGTAACCTTTATAAAGAACCGCCTTCAACTAATAAAGATTCAAGAATGACTTCTTCTGGTGTATTATCATTTTTCAAACAGGAAAGCATTTGGGCAAAAGCCAGCCTTCCCAATTTAAATCCACTGGTTTCCACATAGGTAATCTTCGGATCGTACAGCGTTGGGAATAAACCATTGCTGATGCTGATGATAGCAATATCATCCGGTACTTTTAATTTCAATTCATGAACAGCATACATTGTCCCTATCAGGTGCAGGTCGCCCATGCAAAAGATAACATCGGGCTTGTTTTTACCAGTTAGCGCTTCTAATGCCACTTTTTTAGATTCAGTACTGCCTTCACTATAGCCAATGGTTAGCTTTGTTTTAGGTGACTTTCGTTCAAATGTTTCTTTGAATGAGGCGCAACGGATCTTTGTAATACTAAGATGCGGATGACCAAACAAGCCCAGCACTCTCTTTTTTTTCTTTTCAATAATAGCTTCCGCAGCAATTCTTGCCGCGTCTGCATCGGCCAGGCATACTTTATGATAACCTTCCTCTTCAGTTACTCTGTCAAAGAATACTACTGGTATTTTTAATTCTTCCAGTTTCTGAAAAGGAGTTATGTCTTCAGTTTCTATAGAAACGGCGACAAATAAGCCCATGACCCTGTTTTTACGAAAGAGATGAAGATTAGATGCTTCAAGCTGTGCCTTATCTCTTGATTGCATGATCATGACTGAATACCCGTGAAGCCTGGCTTCTTCTTCTACAGCGGCAATAAACGAATCATAAAAAAAATTATCAACAGAGGGTACCATGATACCAAGCACATTACTTTGTTGTGTTCTTAATTGTACGGCATAATTATTAGGTTCATAATCCAATACCTCCGCCAACTCCTTTACCCTGGTTTTGGTGTTTTCTGAAATATCGGGATGGTCTTTCAGGGCCCGGGAAACAGTAGAAATGCTGATGCCAAGTACTTCGGATAACTTCTTCAATGTGCTTTGCTGCATTCGGTAGGGTTTAAGCAGTTGTTCAATAAAAATTCAATAAAAACATGTGGCTAAAGTTACTGTTTTCTGCACGGAAAAATTAAACTCAGTACATCCTTGAGCTATGCCGGAATTCCTGGTAAGCCGCAATTGTTTAAGTGAAAATAATTGGCAATACCATTACAATAGGTTTTCGTATGATGATCGTTTCGTTGACTATGAACATACATCAAAACAATAGCTCCGTTATGTTATAAAAAAAACCGCTTCACATTAGAAGCGGTTTCAATACTATGAATTATTGTTTAGTTTATAGTTACAGTTTGCGTGTGCTCATTTAGCGTAATAGTATATGTACCTGCAGCAGCAGGTGTTTTAAAATCGCCGCCGCCTTCCCATTTGATTTTACCAGATCCGGCATCTTCATAATCAAAAGCACCCCAGTCATTGCCTGCCAAAAACTTAATACTCTTACCCGCCTTTAATGCAATGGTTATTGTCCATACCCCATTACCACTATAAGTCATCTGTGGACTTGCACCGGGGTTCCAATCAGGCACACTCTCCATACCATCACCGACCACCCGCATTTCTGTTGCAGGACTTATTTCATATTTTATATTGTTTACATCGCGGCCATCCCAGATTACTCTATACCTGCCCGGTGCAGCCGGTCCATTGAAATCGGCTCCATTAACTTCCAGTGTGCTTCCAGTTGCACTTTTAGTTCCATAGCTCCTGGTCTCGTCAACAGCATTGCTTCCATTATTCCATTGGTCATTATCAATAAGCTTCCAGCCATCTGTTGTAAGATTGGTAAGACCTACAAACAAATTGGTAGCAGGAGCTCCCATAGCATAAGCGGGAAATACATTAGGAGGATTCCATCCTGCACCAGTTCCACCACCCACAAAGCCCATTCTTCCCTGGCGAATATCATACTTCATTGTTTTTCGATTGATTGAAACCCGGTAAACACCAGCAGTGGTTACACCAAGATCTGCACCGCCTGCGGATAGATCGCCTCCTGTACCACCATAATTCACATCCCAACTACGGCCCTGTGTAACCTTAAACTTTGCACCAGCAGGTAAATAAATGTAGGTATAATACATATCATTAAATACAGCAGAGCGAAGATCACGGATCAGCTCGGGTGCATTGCCCGGTGTCCAATCGGTTCCATTTCCTGTAGCTGTTTGATAACTACCTGGTAAATAAAAACGCAGGATAGGCACATAGCTTTGAACGGTAACAGCTACGGCATTTGAATACGAAATGGCGCCCTGGATTGTTGTTGCCTTTATACGATATTCGACCTTACCTGAATTGCCGCCGGGGATTCCTGACTGTAATGCCGTCTCATTCATTTCCCCTTCTGTCATCTTCTTACTGGTTAATGCTATGCCAACAGGTATATCTTTTGGAGATGCAAAATTTTTAGTTGCGGAGTCATATTGTAAAACATAATCAACAGTCCCCGAATAACCGGTGAAAGAAGGCGACCAGGAGAATGTATTAGAAAGTTCTGATGCAGTAGCTAAGGCACAGGTAACGGATGTGTTTCCGCTTGTTAGCGTAGCAGGATCGCTATACGGAGTAACCGATAGTTTTACTACATTGGAAAAATACCTTTCATTATTGTTGGCATAGGAAGAAGTTACCCGTACTTCCATATCATAGGGAGTACCTAATGTAAACCCATAATTTAATACAATAGCATTCAATTCTCTTCCGGTCAGGGACGTACTCAATCCGCCCGTTATTATTCTTGTAGTTTCTTTTGAAAAATTTCTTCCGGCGGAATCTATTTCCACAATAAATTTATAGGTGCTGGAGTCTGTTGCGTAATCAGGAGTTGTCCATGAGAAAGTAACAACATTTTTAGTAGAATCTGCAGCGGCAGGTACTACTGCAGCTGTTGAAGCCGTTAAATTAACAGCATTTCCTTTTTCATAATGTGGAAGATCCTCTACTTTCTGACAGGCGGTCGCTATTGCCGTTAGTCCGGTGATAAGCAGTATATAGTTTAGTATTGATCTCATAAAAATAAATTAATTGTGAATTACAGTTTGGTTACTTTGAATTTTCCTCTTTGAAAATCAACTTCAATTTTATAATCACCGCTTATTGCGGGAGCAAGAATATCCTCGCCACCAACTTTGAAATCGCCTCCTGTAACCAAGTCGGGATCATTCTTTTTAGCAATACTGTATTTAAAATCCCAGGAACCATAAACAGCAAGAAAAGTATATGATTTTCCACCTGATAATGCGACCGTGAGTTCATAAAGCGTATTCGATATCCTGGTAAATTTTTGAGTAGCAGGCGGAGAGTTTGTCCAGTCGCTGGCTACTGCATTCCCGGTTATATACAGTTCCCCGGATGCAGGCGGTGTTACTTTAGGAGGAATTTCGAAAGGAGTTACTTTATATTTCAATACATTAGAAATTAATGGCACTACATTACTTCCCAAGGCTGATTTTACCCTTATTTCAATATCATGCGGCACATTAAATTTTAATCCCAGCTGGTTTAATAAAAAGCCATTGAACTCACCCTGGGAAAAAGATTTAGATAATTCTTTACTGACAGCTATCGATTGTTTAGCCGGGTTCGTGAAATTAGCACCCGTAGTATCTATTTCAATGATATAATTAACATCCTGTGAGCTAAGGCCTGTAGTAAACTGATAATCGGGGTTGGTCCACATTAGTTTTAGTGCTTCTTTATCGGTATTAGCAAAAGAAAGGTCAATAGCAGCAGCACTGGCTGTTAACACCGGGGCCGTTCCTCCTTCAAAATAAATTTTGTTCTCATCTTTTTTGCAGGATACTAATGCGGCAGCAATAAAAGACGAAAAGAATAAAAAATTTACTATTCGTTTCATAATGATTTTTTTTAACTGTTATTAATATCCTGTATTCTGAGTTAAGTTAGTGTTTGCATTTACTTCTGCGGAAGGAATTGGGAAGACTTTTAAGTTGGCTGATACACCCGTACCTGAACTTACGCCGCCTTTCCAGGGCCATAAATATGTTCCTTCTGTAAATCTGTTGAAACGTATAAGATCTGTTCTCCTGAATCCTTCCCAGTATAATTCTCTTCCTCTTTCATCTATTATGAAATCAAGTGTTAAGTCGCTTAAACTTATATTTCCAGAAGTATTACCATAAGCCCTTGTACGAAGAGCATTAATATAACCTAAAGCCGTTGGTTTATCACCACCCGTACCGCCACGTAATACAGCTTCTGCATAGACCAGGTACATTTCTGCTAACCTGAATAAAGGAAAATCAACATCCGCAAAATCAGGACTGGATCCCTGAACACCAGTCTTTGTTACATTCCTGTATTTGGTAATTGCATACCCTTCTGTAAATGCCGGGGCAGGGTCTGCAGTTAATTCCAGTCCTTGCCCGTTAGTATAAAACTGTGCTCTTTTATCAGCAGTACCATTTACATCGGGAAATAAAGCAGGAATATTTTTTGTCGTTCTTATTCCCCCCCAACCTCCGCCAATGCCCGATAAAGAAGCTGGCATACTACCACCGCTGGATGCATGTGTTAAAAAAGTAGTGCCGCCATATCCCTGGGTTTTTAAACCATCATAGTTAATGGTAAGGATAAATTCATTTTTATTTGTATGATTATCGGCTAACATCAAATGACGGTAATCAGGCTCCAATGAATAGCCGGCATCAATTACTTTTTTGGCATAGGTGATTGCTTCAGCATTTTTTGCAGTACCTGTATATACTTCTGCATTCAGATACATCCTGGCGAGTAATGACCAGGCTGCTGCTTTATCAGCACGACCATATTCGTTTGCACGGGGAGCAACAAGCGTAGCTTCTATATCTTTTAATTCGCTTTCGATATAAGTAAATAATTCTGTACGGGAAGTTTGTTCAGGGATAAACGTACCCAATGGAGCATCATCCTCCGTAACAAAAGCAGGACTGCCAAACATATCCATCAATACCCAATATTGCAATGCTCTTAAAAAACGTGCTTCTGTTTTATAGGCTTTTATTGCATCGGCATTGGTGCCGGTTATACCACGCTGACTTACCTTATCATCTGCTGCCTGTCTTATAAAGTCATTAGCCAATGTGATCTGGTAAAATGAACGGTAATACAAACCCTTTAAAATTACATTGTCTGATGACCAGTTCATGGGATGGAAATTATGAATACCGGGATCATTCCATCCCGCCTGTACAACCGCTTCATCAGTGCTCATTTCCTGTGCCCACCAAAACATGCGTAAAAAATCAGATGTACCTTCATCTATACCCTGTACGTCTCCATTTCCTGCAGGGCCGTTATTACCAGTAAGGGAAAAACTGGCATATACTTTTGCAAACGCCTGCCTGTAACCATTAAAATCAGCGTACACCTTATCAGCGGTTATATCATTAGTAGGAAACCTGTCTAATTTTTTGTCACAGGAAATAAGGCTTACCATTAAGCAAACGACCAATCCTGTTTTGAAAATATTTTTGTTCATAAAAATTTATTGTCAGTTAATTATAAATCGTTCAAAGCATATTAAAAATCAAGATTGGCGCCGAGCACAAAAGTTCTTGGTCTCGGATAAAAATTATTATCTACACCACTCGCCATTTCAGGATCCAATCCTTTGTATTTAGTAACCACAAATACATTCTGAACATTTGCATTTATACGCAGGCTGGCCTTATTGCCAAATACATTACCTACGTTATAACCAATATTGATATTATCCATTCGCAGGAAAGATGCATTCTGAATATAATAATCAGATAAGCCCCATCCGGTTTTGGTACCGCTTATCCCTGTATTTAAAAAATCCCTGTACGCATTCGCTAAAAAGGCTACACCAAAAATGTTATTCCTGGTTCCTGCTGTAGCATTGATATTATTATAGATATAATTACCAAGATTGGCCCGCATCACAAAACCGCCATTCCATTTTTTATAATTTACACTGCTTGAAAAACCAAGAAACACGTCAGGGTCGGCATTTTTATATTGATACTGGTCTTTATCGTTGACGATGCCATCCCTGTTCCTGTCTTCAAATAAGCCGTCTATTGGTTTGTTGTTTTTATCATACACCTGTTGGTAAACAAAGAAAGACCCTCTTTTATATCCAACGGAATGGATAAAAAGAGTTGTACCGGTACCGCCGGAAATTCCACCATATTGGTTACCCCGGAAATTAGGATCTGTTGAAATGGTAAGTTTTGTGATCTCATTCTTATTGTAAGTAGCATTAAAACCAACGTTCCAGGTCAGGTCCTTTGTACGGACGATATCGCTATTCAGGTTAAGTTCAACGCCCCGGTTTTCCATGCTTCCCACATTGGCCACCACCTTATTAGAAAAATTAGTGCCTGCAGATTGGTTGATCTCATTTAAAAGATCAGTGGTCTCCTTAAAATAATATTCTACACTACCGTTGATACGATTATTGAAAAGTCCAAAATCTAATCCAATGTTATAAGTGGCAGTTTGTTCCCACTTTCTTGACTCATAGTAACCACCCGGGCGGTATAAGTTATAAAAATTATCTCCAAGTTGATACCGTGCCGTATTGGAACTAAGATTGTAATAAGAAATATAATCAAAATACCCAATGCCATCCTGTTGCCCTGTAACACCATAGCCAAGACGTAGTTTCAGATCTGATATAATTTGACTGTTATTTAAAAATCCTTCTTCGTTGATCTTCCATGCCAATGCTACAGATGGAAAAACACCCCAGCGATTGACTTTATTAAATCTTGAAGAACCATCAGTACGTACTGCAGCTGTCAATAAATATTTGTCTTTAAATGTATAATTTAAGCGGCCGTAGTATGAAAGCAAAGTGTATTGTGGCTTATCAATTATGAATTTGGGTGAAGAAACCACCGTACCGTCTTTGGTATAATCAGGTGAGTTAACAACCGTAGTAATAAAATCATAATAACCCGTTCCTGCAGTTATGTCAACACGGCTATCAATTGATTTAATATCCTTCAGATAATTGAGGTAAAACTCTGCGGTTGCATTACTCCTGTGCTGGGAATAATGATTATTGGTACCGCCATGATAAACACCAGCGCCATCTTTGAATCTTTTATAACCCATCGAAGCACTATCATTTATTCTTGTAGTGCCTTCTCCCTGCGAAATATCATACCCCAAATTCAGATTTGCTCTTAAATCTGGCAGAAAATGAAATTTATAATCAAATACAATATTACCAATGCTTCGCAGTACATCGCTGTTATTATGTTGCTGTTCCAACAAACCAACAGGGTTCAATGGCGCTAAAGCTCTTAATCCTTTTACATTGGTTGGATCCGGATCTAAGAATTCGAAATAACCACCATAACGGGGACTTTTAGAATAGACAGATTGAGTTGGGTCAAAAAATACCGCTGCACCAATTGCGCCTTCATTAGCAAATCTGCTGGAGGATGCCGAGCCTTTCAGGTTTAAATCAATCCGCAAATGGTCATTAAAAAATTTGGGGCTAAGATTAATTCCAACAGAAGTTCTTTGCAATTTTCCTGTCCGCAATATACCTTCCTGGTTTAAATAACCAACAGATAAACGGTAAGGCATGCTATTAATAGCCCCACTCATACTCAGGTTATTATCTACACTGACAGCGGTTTGATAGATCTCATCCTGCCAGTTAGTATTCGCCCCACCCAAAAATGCTTTTTGCCCATCGGTTCCATTCTGATTTACATAGTCTCTAAGTTCATTTGCCGTTAAAACATCTACAGTTTTTGTTTTATCAGCAACCGAAACCTGTGTATTGAAATTAAACTTTGGTTTCCCCCGGCTTCCTTTTTTTGTTGTAATTATAATAACGCCATTAGAAGCCCTGGAACCATAGATAGCAGAGGCTGACGCATCTTTCAGAATACTAAAGGTTTCAATATCGTTAGGATTGATCAATGAAAGTGCGTTAGGTGAGCCCGAGATACCACCATTATCTAAAGGAATTCCATCTATTACAATCAAGGGATCATTACTTGCATTTAAAGAAGCACCGCCACGAATACGGATAGTGCTACCGGCACCGGGTGCACCACCATTTGAAGTTATCTGAACACCAGCTACTTTACCTATGATCAATTGTTCAGGAGTAGTAATAGCACCCTTCACAAAATCTTTGGAAGAAATGGAGGTGATTGCACCTGTCAGATCTTTCTTTTTAGCAGTACCATATCCTATCACTACAACTTCACCGAGGGAAGCAGTACTGACAGCTAGGGAAACATCTGCCGAAGTTTTGCCGTCAATATTTATTTCCTGTGTAGTAAAGCCCACGGAAGAAAAAATTAATACAGTAACAGAAGATCCAACAGATAGCTGGTAAGAACCATCAGGGCCTGTTTGTGTACCTGTTGTTCCCCCTTTTGGCGCAACATTTACACCCGGAATACCAGAGCCATCTCTTGGGTCCGTCACTTTACCAGAAACTACCTTGTTTTGGGAATAAGAAACATGCGAAAGAAAAAGCATTGTACATAGTACAACTGCTTTCAGCATTGTTTTGCGGGACATAAGCAATCGTTGTTAGTTAAGCAATTCAGTTTTTTCGAAAAATACTCAATGTGTATTTGGAACACAATGTTAGTACATTTTTATTTTAGCAAAAAAAATATCTTTCTTTTTGAAGGCTTATTTATTAATTCAGCTAACTACAACCCGTTGACCGCTGCTTTTTTTGCGATTTGCTTTTCCTTTGAATTCGGGTTTCAATGTGTACAATTTACCAGGGCGATGAGGAACATCTTCTTCCATTTCGTTCAGATCAACGAGCCAGTCTTTGATTGTAATTTTCTTTCGGAAATTGCGTCTATCCAGGTCAACAGATAAGATGGCCTGGTATAGTTCCTGTAATTCCCGAAGGGAAAACTTTTCCGGTAATAAGTTGAATATCACAGGATGGTCCATTACTTGTTCCCTGAGCCGGTTAAGGCAGGTATCCACAATGCTTTTATGGTCAAAAGCTAACTTTTTTATAGTCTTTACGGGATGCCAGTACAGGTCATTATTATTCAGGCGCAACTTTTGATGTTTCGCATCGATCAATGAATAATAAGCGGTGGTAATAACCCTGCCGGAAGGATGTCGGTTAATGCTGCCAAATGTATGCACCTGTTCAAGATATACATCCTCCATACCTGTACGCTCCTGTAATATCCTGTAGGATGCACTGTCCAGGTCTTCGTCAGGGCGAACAAGGTCACCAAGCAGGGAATATAAACCTGAAAACTCTTCCAGGTCGGATTTTATCAATAATACCTTCAGCTCTTTATTATCGTAGCAAAAGATGACACAGTCTACAGAGATAGCAATATTAAAATAGTCAAGGTGACTTATTTTTTCCAGTTCAGCGGTTTTTAGTTGTACTCCTTTTGACATATCATTTTTTTAAAAGATTATGGGATCATGATCTTTACAAGGCCCGTTTGATTTGTTGACTGCACTTTTAGTAAATACATTCCGGCGGGCAAATTATTGATTTTATCAGTAAGTGGTAAACGATGTTTTCCCTTGGTTAATACACCAGAAAAAAAAGTCCCAACCTGCTGCCCCATGACATTTATTAAAATAGCCTGTATTTTACCTGTTTCAGGAATCTCTGCTTCAAGTACGGAAGCCGGTGAAGCAGGGTTCGGATAAACCGTTACTGCAAAGGAATGCAGGGGCGGTGTTGTGGTATCAACCACGGGAATAGTATCTGCATTGGCTATATTTTTATTTACATATATATGATATTCGCCGGGCTGCAATGGTAAGCTTTGTAAAGCTCCTGTTGCAATAATTGTCTCACCTGTAAGATAATCATACCATGTACCTGCATTTTGAAAACTAACAGAAGCTGTTGCGGATACTACATCAAAATTAGCAACGATCAAAGCGCTCAAACCAGATTCTGAAATTTTAAAATACTTTACTGCATTCACCAGGCTATATTCAAAATTGTCACTGTTGAAAAGAGCAGGTTGTGTTTTTCTCAATTTGATCAAAGCAGCATTTACTTCAAACAATCTCTTCCGGCCTTCTTCCTGCATGTATTGCCAGCGTGGCTCTTTGGGAGTCAACTTACAATTATCGGTGCCATAAGGTTGCGGAACGGTATTGTCTGTACAGGCAAAAATGGATTTATCATAACCTCTTTCACCAAATTGCCAGATCATTTTAGGTCCCGGTATAGTAATAAATAAAGAGGCCGCTGCTTCCATCCTTCGCAATGCAGTTGTCTCATTTTTTATAGTATAGGTTCCCGAAGAATTTCCATACGTTAAATTCTTATACATCAATCTCTCTTCATCATGACTTTCCATATATCCTACCAGGAAAGGATTAGTAAAACCTCTTTCATTACTGTTGTAAACAATAGAAGACAAATTGGATTTATTGTTATCATGATAACCCATGGTCGCTTCATTATACGCCTTGTTCAATCCGGCCCCACTCCACAATAAGAAACCCAAATTGTGTAAAGCCTGTTCTTCGTCCTTTGCAGACAGATGTTCCAGTACCAGGTAAGTATCGGGAAAATATTTATGTATGGAATCTGCATATTCTTTTAAAATATCAATCCGGCTTTGATCGTAGGCACTGAATTGACCGTCGTTGGAAGATGATTTCTGAGTAAGTCCCTTTGTAAAATCCAAACGGTAGCCATCAATTTTATATTCACGCAACCAATGATCAAAAATTCTTTGCCAATAATATTTCGTAACAGCCTTCTCATGATTAAAATCCTGTCCGAAACCGAATGCATGCGGTTGTACTTCATTAAACCATGGATTGTTAGCTGCAGGCCTGTTTAATGTGTTGTTCCAATATAATTGCGCTAAGGGGTTTTGACCATAACTATGATTAGGCACCATATCCATAATTACGGCTATCTGTTTTTTATGGCAGGAGTCTATAAACTCTTTCAATTTGTTCTTTGTTCCATAATATTTATCCGGGGCAAAATAAAAAGATGGATTGTAGCCCCAGCTATCATTGCCCTCAAATTCGCTGACCGGCATTAATTCTATTGCATTTATTCCCAGGCGCTGCAGATAGCTTAGTGTATCTATCATTGTTTGCCAGTTATGCGCATCAATAAAATCCCGTAACAGCAGTTCGTAAATGATCAGGTTACGTTTATCAGGTTTGGTAAAAGAACCAGCCTGCCAGTTGTAGGTTGGCTCATTAGTTTGTATCACTGTTGTATTGCCCGTCGTCAATCCTGAAGGATATGGTTTCAAACCGGGATAAGTAGCCGCAGCGATATACTGATCTTCATTAGACAATATTTTTTCCGAATAAGGATCGGCTATTTTTAAAGAACCATCCACCAGATACTGAAAAGCATACTCTGTTCCCGGTGTCAGGCCCGTGATCTTAAGCCACCAATAATTGCCATCCGGTGTTTTGTTCATCTGGTATTGTGCTTGTTCGGCCCAGCTATTCCCTGCAACTTCACCAATAACAGATACCCGGTTTTTTCCCGGAGCATATAATACAAGTGTTACATCAGTATTGTTTGGATCATAGTTAATGCCATCTTTAACTCCTGCCGGTAATGGCGCAACTGTAAGGCCGCCGGCAACAAAAAAATTTAGAGAATCTTTTCTGATAGTAGCTCCGTCAATAGCTTCGGCGATAATGGTATTATTGCCGCCAGTCGTAATAGTTGGATTTGCAGAAATAGTGGTAGCAGAAGCAGCCGTTTGTATCAATGTCCCATTCAGGTAAAGATTTAGTGTAGCGGCTTTATTAGAAATAGCTGTTAGCGAAATATTATCGCCGATAGCTTTAGTAAATGTTTCGGGTTCCGGAATATATTTCGGTTGAAAAACAGGAACAGTGAAACGAACGGCAACAGTATTATCATAAACCGGGATATACATATCACTGATATCTGCATTGGCCTGCTTTACCTGCCCGTTACCGCTACGAAAAAGAATAGCGATCTTATAAATGGTTTCGCTGGCAGGAACTCCAAAAAAAGTACGGATACCATTACTGATTGTAAAACTGTATTTATTATTACCTAATGATGTGGCTTTGGAGGCGATCTCAGTTCCCGGCCAATTAAAAGGTGCATGTTGCCAGTCACCGGCATTAGCACTTGCACTGGTGATCAAGCCAATATGAACATACACATCATTCGGATCGGCATAATTATTTAAACCCTGGTTGCCTTTAGTGGCATCCATGGTTATGGTAATATTGTCATTGTCTTTTGGAAAAGCAGGAGCCCATGTCAACAATTGGGAATGCACAAGCTGGACACAAAGCAGGCCTATAAAAGCAGTCAGCAATCGTTTCATACAAATCGTTTTGGCAATTCAGGAGCCGAAGATACAAATATGTACTTACAACACATTGTTTTTTGAATACATAATTTTTCAGCTGCATCTCATTCACATTAGGGTTGCTAACTTTACGTTCAAACAGGATTGTATGTATTCAAAAGAGACAACGCAGCAGCTTCAAAAACAAGCAGTTGGCTTTATTAAAAAATTAGATAGCTCCCCGATAGATAAAAAGGAAATCGAAGCATTACGGGATGTGCTGCGCTTTCATGAGTACAGGTATTATGTGCTTAACGACCCGCTTATTTCTGATTTTGAATATGACCAATTATTCAAAGCATTAGAGAAACTCGAAGAGGAAAACCCCACTCTTGTATCATCAGATTCACCTACACAGCGGGTGGCAAAAGGGCTGACCAAAGACTTCCCTACTGTACAACATCTTGTGCCTATGCTTTCGCTTAATAACTCTTATAATGCAGAAGATCTTATTGACTTTGACAGAAAAGCGAGGGAATTAACCGGCCTGAAAGAAATTGAATATTGTGTAGAACCAAAATTTGATGGCGGCAGCATTTCACTTATTTATGAAGATGATTTTTTGGTGCGTGGCGCTACCCGTGGCAATGGAGTAGAAGGCGATAATATTACTACCAATATCAAACAGATCCGGAGCATTCCGCTTTCAGCAAAATTTTCTGCATACGGAATTCAACAAATAGAAATTCGGGGTGAAGTGCTTATTAATAAAAATAATTTTAAGAAGTACAATGAACAACTCATTGAACAAGGATTGGCTCCCTTAGCTAACCCAAGAAATGCTGCCTCAGGAACCCTGCGTATCAAGGATCCTAAAGAAGTAAGCAAAAGAAATCTTGAAGCTTTCGTTTATCATATCAGCGATTTTACTTTATTATCCAAAAAATCGTTTCCTGAAAAACTGAAGACTCATGCAGGCGCTTTGGAAATGCTGTGGGAGTCAGGGTTCAGAAGTCCGCAGAAAGAAAAAAAAGTATTAAAAGGTATTGATGCCGTTGTAAAATACTGTACTGAGTTTGAAGTGACCCGGGATGATCTTCCGTATGAGATTGACGGAATGGTGATAAAAGTAAATGAAGTAGAACTACAAGACAAAATGGGCATGACAACCCATCATCCCCGGTGGGCTATTGCTTATAAATTTAAAGCAAGACAGGGCACCAGTAAATTATTAAATGTAGAATTCCAGGTAGGAAGAACAGGGTCTATTACTCCCGTTGCAAAAATTCAGCCCGTACCTATTGGTGGTGTAACCGTTTCTTCTATTTCTCTATTTAATGAAGATGTGATAAAAGAAAAAGACCTGATGATCGGGGATTCCGTTTTAGTGGAACGGGCTGGTGACGTGATTCCTTATATTGTAAAATCGCTGGCGGAAGTAAGAACCGGCAATGAGAAGAAAATTGTATTCCCTAAAAACTGCCCGGTATGCAACAGCAAATTATTTAAAGAAGAAGGCGAAGCAGTATGGAGATGCATCAATATTGAATGTCCGGCACAGGTTGTTGAACGCATCATTCATTTTGTAAGTAAGGACGCTATGGACATCCGGGGTTTTGGAGATGCCAATGTGAGAAAATTCTATGAACTGGGTTTATTAAAAGATATTCCAGGCATTTATGAACTGGATTTTGAAAAGATAGGAGCCATGGAAGGCTTTGGTAAAAAATCAATTGATAATTTACAATTAGCCATTAGCAATTCGAAAAATCAACCCTTGCATCGTCTGATCTTTGGATTGGGAATCAGGTTCGTTGGCGAAACAACGGCTAAAACATTGGCGCAGGCAGTCAATCATTTGCTCGATCTTAAAAAATATTCAGAGGAAGATCTGCTGAACCTTGAAGATATAGGCCCTAAAGTAGCAGGAAGTATTTTACATTTTTTCAGCAATGAAGAAAATGTGAAAATATTAATGCAATTAGAAAGCATCGGACTTCAATTAAAAAATTCAAAAAAAGAATATGCCAGCGGTGGCAACCTGGAAGGATTGAGTTTTCTTTTTACAGGGACTTTACCTACATTAAAAAGAAGTGATGCCGAAGAAATGGTAGAACAGAATGGCGGAAAGATAACAGGCAGTGTAAGCAGCAAGCTCAACTACCTGGTAGTAGGTGAGGATGCAGGCAGCAAACTGGAAAAAGCAAAAAAAATAAATACAGTGAAGATAATTTCGGAAGCGGAGTTCTTGAAAATGGTAGAAAAATAATATTAAAAAATAAACAGGATATGCTACAAAGTTCAACAGTAAAATTCTTAAAAGATCTGAGTAAGAATAATAACAAACCGTGGTTTGAAGCAAATAGAAAAAAATATGAAGATGCTAAAACCGACTTTGCCGGTTTTATTCAAACAATTATTGATAAGCATGGCAAAAAAGATGCGGGCATTTCACACCTGAAAGCAAAAGATTGCATGTATCGCATCAACCGTGATATACGTTTTTCAAAAGATAAAACGCCGTATAAAAACAATATTGGCGCCTATATGAACCAGGAAGGTAAAAAATCAATCCTGAGTGGTTATTATTTTCATTGCCAGCCGGGACGAAGTTTTGCAGGCGGCGGCCTTTGGATGCCTATGCCACCTGAATTAAGTAAAGTAAGGCAGGAGATAGATTATAACCTGGATGCGTTCAAAAAAATAATTGGCTCCAAAAAATTTAAAACAATATATGGTGATCTGTCAAATGAAGCAGAATATATGCTCAGCCGCGTTCCTAAAGGTTATGATGCAGATAACCCTGCGGCAGAGTATCTAAAAAGAAAAAGTTTTGTAGTAATGACACCAATAAAAGATACCGACCTTGTATCAAAAGATCTTACAAAAAAAGTATTGGAAGCATTTGAAGCATTACAGCCCATGTTGAAATTCATCAATGAAAGTATAAAAGGATAAGTCTAAAAACTCAAGACTTATAATTCCGCAATTCTTTCTGCCGATCGCTTGAAATCAAACAATTGCAATTTGTTAACAAATAAAATTTTGCATAATCAATGTTTAAACATTAACTTTGTGGTCTAAAATAATAATTATGACAACATGGACTATTGACCCGGTACATTCTGAGATAGGGTTTAAAATAAAACACCTTGTAATCTCAACTGTTTCCGGCAAATTCAACTCTTTTGAGGGCAAACTGGAAGGCGACCCGACAGATTTCAGTAATGCAAAAATTACTTTTTCTGCCGATATTGATAGTATTACTACCAGCAATGAGCAAAGAGATGGCCATCTGAAATCAGCTGATTTTTTTGATGCAGCCAACCACCCTAAACTTTCATTTTCTTCTACCGTTATTGAGAACAAAAATGGAAGTGACTATAAAGTAACAGGCGACCTGACAATCAGGGGTACTACCAAACCGATAACACTAAATGTAGATTTTGGTGGTGTACAAAATAACATGTATGGCCAAACTGTTGCAGGTTTTGAAATTACCGGTAAAATTAATCGCCAGGATTTTGGTCTTACCTGGAGTGCTGTAACAGAAGCCGGTGGTATTGTAGTAAGTGATGAAGTAAAGTTGGTTATCGCGGTTGAGGCAGTAAAAGAAGCGGTTGCTGCTGCTGTGGCTTAACCGGTATAAATAAAAACTAAGGTCCTTTTGTCGGAAAGAATTAACTGGTTTAACAGAAACATTCTTTCCGACTTTCTTTTGGACTATTCAACAGATTAAAGCAAGTTCTTCGAAACAAGATATTCAGCTATTTGTACAGCATTCGTAGCAGCTCCTTTTCTCAGGTTATCACTAACGATCCACATGTTTAGTGTATTCGGTTGTGTTTCATCTCTTCTTAGTCTGCCTACAAATACGTCATCTTTTTCATGTGCATCCATCGGCATGGGATATTGAGCATTAGCTATATCGTCTACCACTACTACACCCGGTGCAGCAGCTAATAATATTTTTACATCACCCAGGTCATAATCACTCGTAAACTCCACATTTGCGCTTTCACTATGTCCACCCATAACAGGGATACGAACCGTCGTAGCCGTAACACGGATATTATCATCCCGCATTATCTTTTTTGTTTCCAACACCATCTTCATTTCTTCTTTGGTATAACCATTATCCAAAAAGACATCTATCTGTGGGATAGCATTCATGTCAATAGGGTATTTATAAGCCATTTCACCCTGCACTCCATTTCGTTCATTCATTAACTGGGTTACAGCTTTCACCCCTGTACCTGTTACACTTTGATAGGTGCTGACAACAATCCTTTTGATCCCATACTTTTTGTGCAAAGGATTTAATGCCACTACCATTTGAATCGTTGAGCAATTAGGGTTAGCAATGATCTTGTCATCTTTTGTTAATGCGTCAGCATTTATTTCCGGTACTACTAATTTTTTCGATGCATCCATTCGCCACGCAGAAGAATTATCAATAACGGTAATACCGGCATCAGCAAACTTTGGCGCCCATTCCAGAGAGGTTCCCCCACCGGCGGAAAATAAAGCCACGTCCGGTTTTGCTGCAATAGCATCGGCCATGCTAACCACCTTGTATTTCTTTCCCTTAAATTCGATTTCCTTACCGATTGATCTTTCAGATGCAACCGGAAATAACTCGGTAACCGGGAAATTTCTTTCCGCTAATACCTGTAACATTTTGGTGCCTACAAGGCCTGTGGCGCCTACTACTGCAACTTTCATAATTTGTTTTCCCCCAGCTTCTCCAAAGAAAAAGAAGAAGATTTTTAAGTTATAAAATAAGAATTACTACAATGCTTGTTACACATAAAAAAGCAGGCCTTCCGTCTGGAAGGCCTGCTACACTCTTTATGTTATTACATACATAACACTGCAAACCTCCCTCAGGAATGTTTCTTTGTGCGTTTTGTATGCTTCATTATTGTCATGCTGGCGCAAAAATAGGTTACCGGCTCATTCACTCCAAATAATGATTTGCTATTTTTTGAAAAAGGATTTTGTAAATTAGGGAATATGAAATCTTCGCTGCTGCTATGGCTATCCCTTTTACTTACAAATGTTCTGTTGGCTCAAAACCGTTATGATGTAGTAATTAATGAGATCATGGCTGACCCTTCTCCACAGATTGGTTTGCCTGCTAATGAATGGATCGAACTTAAAAATACAGGCTCTTCTCCAGTCAACCTGCAGGGCTGGCGTATTGGAGATGTAAATGGACAAAGCGGGCCAATGCCTGATTTTATTTTGGAGCCTGGCAGTTTTGTGATCATTTGCACCGGTAGTGCAGTAGCAACTATGTCAACCTTTGGTAATACAATCTCCGTTACAAGTTTCCCTTCATTAGATAACGATGGCGAGAGCTTATATTTAAAATCTCCCACCAGCCAGGTCATTCATGCAGTTGACTATTCATCATCCTGGTATCAGAATGAATTAAAAAAAGATGGTGGCTGGACGCTCGAGATGATCGATACCCAAAACCCCTGTACCGGAAGCAGCAACTGGCAAGCCAGTAACAATACGGCAGGGGGTACACCGGGAACCATAAATTCAGTCAATGGGATAAACAATGATCAGTCAGCTCCGCAACTGAAAAATGCTTACACAACCAATAACACAACTATTATATTGGTATTTGATGAACCAGTTGATAGTTTGAGTGCGGCAACCGTTTCAAATTATAGTATTGATGGCGGAATATCTTTTACCAGTGCAGAACCGCTATCCCCTTTGTTCAACCAGGTTCAATTGCAAACCAACAACCCGTTGGCGGCTAATAACATTTACAATATTACCGTTAACAATATCGCTGATTGTAAAAACAATGAAATCGGCAGCGATAATAAAGCCAAAATAGGTTTAGCGGTTGATGCCACGGCGGGAGATGGGGTCATTAATGAAATTTTATTTAATCCGCGATCTAATGCTAATGACTTCGTAGAATTTTACAACAAAAGCAATAAGATCTTTGATGCATCCAAACTATATATAGCTACCCGCAACAGTAGTGGCGTTATTAGTTCCATCATTTCATTAAGCACAACTCCCTTTTATATTTTTCCCGACGATTATATTGTTGTTACTGAAGATGCGGAAAACCTTGCCCTTAATTACCTGGTGCAAAAACCCGGAGCGATACTTACTCTTAACTCTCTTCCTTCTTTTCCAGATACTGAAGGATCTGTTTTACTCCTGAACCAGCAAGGAAATGTAATAGATGAAGTTAATTATTCAGATGACTGGCATTTTAAACTGATTGATAATGCTGAAGGCGTTTCTTTAGAGAGAATTGATCCCGATAGCCCTTCACAAAATCCAGACAACTGGCATTCGGCTGCTTCTACGGCAGGATATGGAACACCGGGTTACAAAAATTCACAATTTAAAAATCAGCAAAGCATTGCTGCCACAATAGAAGTATTACCGAAAGTTTTTTCACCGGACAATGATGGTTTTGATGATATAGCTACTATCCAATATAAAATAACTGAACCGGGTTATGTAGCCAACATCACCATCTTTGATGCCGCCGGAAGACCTGTAAGAAATCTTGTTCGCAATGGCACGTTAAGTACAACTGGATATTGGAACTGGGATGGATTGGATGATAAAGGACTGAAATTACCGGTTGGCACTTATATACTATTTACAGAAATATTTAATCTGCAGGGGAAGAAAGAGAGGTTTAAAAATGCGATAGTTTTGGCCAGAAAACTATACTAATGTTTAGCAAAATTTATTCCACCTTATACTTTTCTTTGGCAATTTTTTCTGGTTGTAGCCAGCAAATTGAGTTTGCCCCCAAAGGAAATTTTTCGGCTCCAGGTGAAATAAACCCTCTTAAGGGCAATATATCTTCCTTTATGCAAGAAAATTTTGTTTCCAATACTATTAAGGGTAAGGACTCTATCTTTTCAAACGATACAGATTCTATCTGTTTCGATGAAGATGGTAATCTGATTTATGAAATGATTCGTATTCCAAAATTATTTGACAATGAAAGAATCTACAAATACGATAAAAATGGAGTACACAGTTATGCTACCTTGATGGATAATGATTCTATAATTGGCCGGTTAAATAGCATATCCAAAAAAATACTACCTGATAAATTAGAATCTATCACCTATGAAAATGGCAAGGCCTCTAAGAAAACTGTTTATACTTATGATAAAAACTCCTATATAGTTGAAAAAACAGAGTTCCTGATTCATACTGGAAAATATGTATTTAAACTTCATCAAAAACTCAAAAATAGAAATGATGGTCGTCTGACTTCGGCAACTTTTTTTGATAGTTCAGGAAAACAAATCGGCCGTTACGACTATATCTATGGCAAACACTTTGGTCCGGATACTATTAAGGTTAAGGAAAATAATGGCACATCAATTCATACTTACAAATTCGACGATCAAGGGAATCCTCTGTTATTTCTGATTGATGGAACCGTGCAGGATCGCTATGAATATGAATACAACGCTCTTGGCAACTGGATCAAACGGATATGTTTTAGGGGTCAAAAACAAACTTCTTATCAAATAAGAAAGTATTATTCCAAACAAAAACAAACCTCTATTCCCTAATTTATACCAGCTCGATCTCAAAATTCACCAATTCTTTAAACTGCTGCAATCTTCTATCAATATCTTCTTTAGTAATTTCTTTCAATCTTGTGGGACCGAATTTTTCTACACAGAAGCTCGCCATTGCAGAACCTACAATAATAGCACGTTTCATATTATCGAAAGATATATCCCCGGTTTTTGCCAGGTGGCCCATAAACCCACCCGCAAATGTATCGCCGGCGCCGGTAGGGTCAAATACATCTTCCAATGGCAATGCCGGCGCAAAGAATACGTTGTCGCCATGAAAAAGCAAAGCGCCATGCTCCCCTTTTTTTATAACAAGGTATTTAGGGCCCATGGTTAAAATCTCTTTAGCGGCTTTTACCAATGAATACTGAGCCGTCAGTTGACGGGCTTCCGCATCATTGATCAGCAGCACATCTACCATCGTAAGCAATTGTTGAAGCTCAGGCAGCGCTACTTCCATCCAGAAGTTCATCGTGTCCATAGCGATAAGCTTCGGCCTCTTCTTCATTTGATTGATGACACTGATCTGTACTGTCGGAGCGAGGTTGCCCAGCATTAGAAATTCACTGCCCTGGTAGCTATCAGGCACTTTGGGGTTAAAGTCACCCAACACATTAAGGTCGGTAATAAGCGTATCCCGGCTATTCATATCCTCATGATAACGGCCGCTCCAGAAAAAAGATTTTTTATCAGGCACCAGCTCTACGCCATCCAGTTCTACACCACGTCTTTTAAGCTCTTCCATTTCTTCTTTTGGAAAATCATATCCAATGATAGATATCTGCTGCACAGGTTTTACAAAATTAGCAGCAGCATAGGCTACAAATGTAGCAGCGCCGCCAACGATTTTATCTACTTTTCCAAAAGGAGTTTCTATCGCATCAAAAGCCATTGAGCCTACTGAAATCAAGGACATGTAAAAAAATTTTTCCCCTCCCCTAAGGGGTTATAAAAGATAATTAATTAAATAAAGCTTGTAAACGACCCGGGGGGATAGGGTATTACGGCCGCAAACCTAAGGTTTTTTTGACACTAATTACACCGCTATAAAACGAATTGAAACAAATCAGGGCTTATCTTTGAGTATGGCTAAAGTACAGCGTCGCAAAGCGTCTAAAAAAGAGTTGATCCTTGAGAAGGCCGCTACTATGTTTCGTCAAAAAGGATTTGCTGCCACTTCTATGCGTGACCTGGCAGAAACAGTAGGTATTGAAGCTGCCAGTTTATACAATCATATCAGGTCAAAAAACGAGATCCTCGAAGCTATTTGTTTTGATGTAGCCAACCTTTTTAATACTAATATGGCTGAACTTGAATCGGGCCAGCAAAATTCCATTTGGAAAATCGAAACACTACTTCGTTTTCATATCCGCCAGATGATAGAAAAATATGAGGAAGTATATGTCAGCGACAGGGAATGGAAACACCTGGAAGAACCCTATCTCTCAAACTTTCAAAATCAACGACGTAATTACCGGAAAAAATTCGCTTCCATCATCCAGGAAGGCATTCAAAAAAATGAGATCAAAAATATAGATGCACCCACCGCTGTGCTCATTATGTTACATGCCGTTAGTGGTATTGAATCCTGGCATCGTTCAAAAGAAAAGATCAATGCAAGTGAGCTGGAGGATAATATGGTAATGATCATGATCGATGGTTTACGAAAACAAGGCTGATACATGTCGATTCACTTTCACCCTCTCCTTATAAAAGAAATCAGAAAAGAAACCCCTGAATGCGTATCAGTGGTTTTTGAGATCCCCGAAGATTTGAAAAAGAGTTTTCAATTCAAACAGGGCCAAAGCCTCACCATGCGGAAAAACTTCGGCAATGAAGAAGTCCGCCGAACTTATTCAATCTGCAGCAGCCCCCTTGATAATGAAGTAAGAGTAGCTATCAAAAAAGTAGACGGTGGTTTGTTCTCCTCTTTTGCCAATGAGTATTTAAAAAAAGGAGATACACTTGAAGTAATGGAGCCCGTTGGAAAATTCTATACTAACCTGCAACCCGGTCAAAAGAAGAACTATTTAGCCTTTGCTGCCGGCAGTGGTATCACGCCTGTTCTGTCTCTTATCAAAACAACTTTAGCTACAGAAACTTTCAGCACCTTCACATTAGTCTATGGCAACAGGAGCAGGGCTTCTATTATCTTCTTTGAAGAACTGGAAGGGATAAAAAACAAATACCTGCAGCGTTTCAATTTCATCAATATACTGAGCCGTGAAAGAACTGATGCGTCTGTCAACTATGGCAGAATAAATATGGATAAGCTGCTGGAATTGTCAAAGCTGATCAATTATGAGAAAATGGATGAAACATTTATTTGCGGGCCGGAAGAAATGATCTTTAGTATAAAAGCCTTTTTAGAACAAAAAGGAATTGATAAAAAGAAAATTCATTTTGAATTGTTCACTACACCAGGAGAAAGGAAGTCGGGAGTCAGAAGTCAGAAGTCGGAAAGCACCTCCACCACTGCAGGTAAAAGCAAAATATCTGTAAAATTAGACGGGAGATCTTTTGATTTTGATCTTGGTTTTGATGAAGAGCCGATACTGGATGCAGCATTAAAACAAGGCGCCGACCTTCCTTATGCCTGCAAAGGCGGCGTGTGTTGTACCTGCAAAGCAAGACTGATCGAAGGTGAAGTAGAAATGGAAGTTCATTGGGGGCTTGAAGAAGAAGAGATTCAACAGGGTTATATTCTTACCTGCCAGAGCCACCCTAAGACAGCAAAGGTTGTAGTCGATTTTGATGTGAAATAATTTTCCGGCAGCTGATACTTGTTTTAAACAATTGCTTTCTCTCCTTTTTTATAGGGTACGCAGCCAATATATTTTCCTGGGATGGGCATATACCGCTTCCCTTGTGTAGATCCCGGTTTCGATGTAAAATAGCCAAGCAGTGTAAGCTCTTTCATCATCCGGAAATAATGTACGGGTTCCTCTTCCTTTTTGTTTTTCATATATTGCTTCTGTTCATTATCTATCTGCACCAGTAATTCATGTTTTTGTTCCGGAGTAATCGCCAGGTATGATTTTCCAAATTTTTTATCAGCGTGATCATCTATCTTTTTCATACCCTCCCTGAAGATCATCTGCTCCTTTTCATCATAGCAATCACTAACCATTACCGTCATAAATTTACCCACTTGAGCAGCCTTAGCTCCCGGAGTTTTTGTTTCGGGTAAAATAGTTTCAGCTATTTCATCGAGATAAGCGAGGTCTTCTTTTGAAAAAAGTTGTTTATCGGCAATTTTACACCCGGCCAAAAAACTATTGGCGCCTACCAGTGTACCACCAAGCAGGACAGATACATATTGTATTGCTTCTTTTCGATTCATAGTAAACCCCCAAACCCCCTAAAGGGGGCTTTTAGCATCCGCTTGTTGAATAGTGTTTATAATCCCAATATCTCCTTAATTTCATAATACTTTTTCTGCTATCAGCCTCTAAAGTCTCCCTTTAGGGAGATTTAGAGGGTTCCTTTTTTCATTTCTTCCACAGCATGATTAACGGCTCTTGCTGTCAGCGCCATGTATAAGATAGATGGACTCTGGTTACCAGTACTGGTCATGCATGCCCCATCGGTAACAAATACATTTTTGCAATGATGCAACTGGTTCCATTCATTTAGTAACGATGTTTTTGGATCGTTGCCCATTCGGCAACCACCCATTTCATGAATATCAAGACCGGGTGGTTGTTTATTATCATTTTTAAAAATATTTTTTCCCCCGGCTTTCTCCAGCATGGCAACACTTTGTTCGAGAAAATCGTTTACCATCTTATCATCATTATCATCATAACCTACCGATGTTATTAATTGTGGTATTCCCCACTGATCGGTTTTGTCTTTGCTTAAACGAACATGATTACTTTCTTTAGCAATCGTTTCTCCCTGTAAATACATATAAACACCCCAGGGTCCGGGTTCTCCCATTTCATCTTTATAATTACCGCCAATAGTCTCCTTCATTTTATCTTCATTTGGCGAAGACCGGTATGCTCCGCTGAATGTAGTAAATCCACCGACATAATCCGTATCCTGCTTATGAAGATTCCGGTAATTTGCAATGATGGTTTCTGTTGGATTTTTACCCCAAAAATATTTGTCTTCAAACCCATCTATTTCCGCATTGGCAAATGCCCGGTAATTATGAAACATAACATACTTACCAAGCAAACCTGAATCATTTCCCAATCCATTGGGAAAGCGGGATGAAGTAGAATGCAATAGTATAAGATTACTGTTTAGTGCCGATGCGTTGACAAAAATGATATCTGCAAAATATTCGATGGCTTCTTTTGTATTTGTATCAATCACTCTTACTCCTGTGGCTTTATTTTTTTGTTCGTCATAAATAACGGAATGAACAACTGAAAAAGGCCTGATAGTAAGATTGCCTGTTCGTTGTGCCCACGGAATAGTTGAAGAAACAGAACTGAAGTAACCTCCAAACGGGCAACCTCTCATACATAAATTTCTTGCCTGGCATTTGCCACGTCCCTGTTTAAGATGTATTTCCTGTGGCTCTGTCACCTGTGCCCAGCGGCCCTGTACCAGGTGCCGGTTAAAGTTTTCCTTTATGCTTTTTTGCATATGCTGTTCTACGCAGTTCAAATCAAATGGTGGCAAAAATTCGCCATCAGGCATTGATTCAATTCCATCTTTATGACCACATACACCAATAAATTTTTCTACATGAGAATACCAGGGTGCAATATCATTATACCCTATTGGAAAATTTATACCATACCCATATCGTTCCGGTGCGGTAAACTCAAAGGGACTCCATCGCTGGCAGGCACGACCCCATGTCAATGATTTACCACCAACCTGGTAACCTCTCACCCAATTGAATGGTTTTTCCTGTACATAAGGATGATCATTGTCCTTTATAAAAAAATGTGCGGTATCTTCTCCGAAACCTGCTGCTCTTGTAATCAACGGATTTGCATCAATAAACTCTTTTGTCATCCGGTTTGCATGCAGAAATTCCCAGGGGGCTTTATTAGCTGTCGGGTAATCTTTATTATGTACTACATCTCTTCCTCTCTCTAATACCAATGTTTTTAATCCCAGTTCACATAATTCTTTAGCGGCCCATCCACCACTGATACCGGAACCAATGACGATAGCATCAAAACTGTTTTGCTTTATGCCTTTAGTATTGACATTTACTTTTAGCGTATCATCAGGCATAGATCTGGAATTTAAAAATCAATCAATGTGTTAAGTTAATCATTATTTGACGTTATACTTAGCCACGGATACAAGGAAAAGAAATCATTATCCGTGCATCCGCGATGACAAGTTTATTTCTGAATGGCTTTACCAAATATAAGTTCCTACACTCCCGGCCGGTAAGATCGCTGTAGTCCATTTATCTTTAAACTTTAAATTAAATGAAGCTGATGAATTGCCATCATTTAATACGATCAACACTTTTTTCTTTTCAGGCGTTTCAAAAGCCACGCTGTATAAACTTCCTGCATTGTTGCTGGCAACCCTGACAGAACCTGCCGGTACAAATTTGGAAGCATGCGCAATTATATAATAAGAAACATTTTTAAGAACAGAACCATTCCCGATAGTTAATGCGCCTTTACATTGGGTACAACCGCCAGGTGTATGCGGGCCAAATGAAGGATCATTAGCCAGGTTCCATTCCAGTGCATTACGGCTCCAGTTGCGCATAGATCCGATAACCACATTTTTTATATGCCATTTCAGATCACCTTCAAAACCTCCTGTTGAAGAAGTCCACTGTTCCGTAAAATAAACATGTTTATCAGGGTGAGCATTATGAACGGTTGATAATGCACTGATATCGCCTGCATATAAATGGAAAGCTGAGCCGTCAACAAAAGCTTTTGTAGCAGGATCATTTAAAATAGTGATCGGGTATTCCGGCTTGTCACAGTTATGGTCATACACAATAATTTTTGTAGTGATATTAGCTGCCTGGAATGCAGGCCCCAGGCTATTTTTAATAAAATCCCGTTGCTGTTCTGCCGTCATAGACAAACTTGGATTATTACCCGGATGCAAGGGTTCATTTTGTGGCGTGATAGCATCAATGGTAATGCCTTCCGCTTTCATTTGCTGAATATATTTTACAAAATATTCAGCATACGTATCATAATATTGTGTCTGCAAACTTCCACCAATTGAACTATCATTATCCTTCATCCATACAGGTGGTGTCCATGGACTTCCCAGAATTTTTATGTTCGGATTGATCTTTATTATTTCTTTCAACAAAGGAATAAGTCCTGTTCCGGAAGCTTTGTCAGGGTCTAAACTGAAATTGGCAAGCGTTGGATCAGTTTGTCCTGCCGGCATATCATCATACGTATAAACGGAAGCACTAAGATCAGAAGCGCCGATACTTATCCGCAGATAATTTATATTGATAGAATTGGATGCATTTCCAAACAACTCCTGCAATAAGGCAGATCTGGCAGCGCCGAGACTATTAATAAGCGTAGCACTACCACTTGTCAATGTATAACCAAAGCCGTCTACGGTTTGATATTTCTGTGTAGTATCAATTGTTATAACTGGATTAGAATTAGCTACTGTTCCAAAAGAAAGTGTTGTTGATTGCTTTTGCAACAAGATTGATTGATCTCCTTTTGTAAGCCAGAAATCTACTTCATTAACAGCCGCCGGTGGTGGTATAACTGGTGGTGGGGGTTTGGGGTCACCGCCCGTAGTTTTTTTAGAACATCCTCCCTGTACACTTAATAAACCAACAATCGCTATTACCAAAACCCTTAGTTGCATAGAACGAATTTTTATAAATAAATTATTTACATTAAGAGAATATCCATGTCCACAAGCCGGGTCATTTACCATTTTTCAGGATATGACGGCAGCATAAAATTATCGTTGCCAAATACCACTATTTCATTTTTCACAGGTTCCGTTTCTTTTCTATCACCTGATTCAATATGTATTTCTATAAAGATTATCAAACCTTGTTCCAGCCGCTTTTTTTAAAGGAATTTGCAATCCACCCGTTTGTTGCAGCCAGTCAAACAATTCGTTTCGCAATTCCATTCCTGTTTTTCTAAAGCTCGTATCACGGATCAGGTTATTCATTTCATAAGGATCATTTTGCAGGTCAAATAATTCATTAATATCCCAAACTCCGTTGTAATAAATATATTTATACCGGTCGGTCCGGATAGCGAATGTTGTGGGTGTTTGCGGAAAAGCTGCTTCCCAGTAATATTCATAAAATACTTTGTTCCTCTGCCATTGTGCTGTTTTTCCTTTCAATATATCGGCAAATGAATAGCCCTGCATTTGTGACGGCTTATTAATATCTGCCAGTTCTAAAAAAGTAGGGGCGAGATCAACGTTCATAATATTTTGCTCTATAACAGAATTAGGCTTTATCATTCCCGGCGCCCAAACCAATAAAGGCACCCGCATTGATTCTTCATAAGCATGCCGCTTGTCTATTAATCCATGCTCACCAAAAGAAAAACCGTTATCTCCCATGTAGACAACCATTGTATTGTTTTGCAAGCCTTGCGAAGTAATCCATTCAATTATTTTTTCTATGCTTTCATCTACTGCCTGCAAGGTCTCCAGGTAGCGGCGATAAAAATCATCAAACGGGATAGCTCCATGATACATATGATCAACACCATGCCAGCTATAGCGTTGATTGCGGACCCACTTAGGAATATCATGGTAGTTTACTTTAGTTTGAGGCGCTGTAACAGTTCCGTATGTTTTACTACTGTCAGTTGCTGTTAAATACATAGAAGGCGGACAAACAACAGGAATATTTGCATATTTCCCTTCGTGTCTTTTAGCAGGAGAAAATTCCGCATGAACGCCCTTATGAGATAAATAAAGAAAGAATGGTTTGCTTTTGTTTCTTTCACCCATCCATTGAATAGCATAATTGGTAAGCAGATCAGTGATATAACTTCCTTCCGGTTGTTTTATTCTCTTACCATTAATATTAAATTCAGGATTGTAATAAACTCCTTGCCCACGGAAGCTGATCCACTGATCAAACCCCGGCTGCGGCTGATCATCCGTGTTGCCCATATGCCATTTGCCCATGAAGGCGGTTTGATAACCTTTTTGTTGCATGTACTTTGGAAAAAATACGAGCTCCCTTGGTAATGCTGCTTCATTGTCAACTACAGTATGTGTATGGGCATACTGACCCGTAAGAATAGATGCACGGCTTGGTGAACAAAGCGCCGTGGAAACAAATGCATTTTTAATATGGGCGCCTTCTTTTGCCATACGATCCATACCCGGCGTTTGCAAACCTTGAATTTTATTCATAAACCCCATGGCATCATAGCGGTGATCATCTGCAAGAATAAAGATGATGTTCATTGGCTTTTCTTTGCCAACCTGTGCAACTGCCCAGTGCTGAAACAAGCTAAACAACAATAAAAAATAGTTGGCTCTTTGCATACTTTTCAGAACTTAATTCTTCACTTGATTAATTCAACTTGAAACCTGCTTCTTTCACATCACGGCTATTACCACCAATAAAAATTTTAAAATCTCCCGGCTCCGCTACATATTTCAAATCATAGTTGTAATACTTCAGATCATTCACGCTGATGTCAAAAGAAACTATTTTTGCTTCTCCTGCTTTCAATTCAATTTTCTGAAACCCTTTTAATTCTTTTACAGGTCTTGTACTGCTCCCTACCAGGTCACGGATATACAATTGCACCACTTCCTTACCATCTTTATTCCCGGTATTGCTTACAGTAACAGACGCAGTTATTTTTTGACCGGCCTTCATAGATGAGCTACTTAGTTTTATATCGCTGTAAGAAAACGAAGTATAACTCAAACCATAGCCAAATGGATAAAGCGGATCATTGGAAACGTCTAAATAATTCGAACGGAATTTTTGAAACCATTTTCCTTCAGGCAATGGGCGGCCTGTATTCTTATGGTTATAAAAAATAGGAACCTGTCCAACATTCTGCGGGAAAGTAGTACTTAATTTTCCTGAGGGATTTACATCTCCAAATAATACATCAGCAATTGCATAACCTGCTTCCGAACCACCGAACCATACATTCAATATGGCTGGTACATTTTCCTGTTCCCATTTCAAAGCCAGGGGCCTGCCTGTAAATAAAACCAGCACTACCGGTTTGCCTGTTTTCAATAATGCTTGTAATAATTCCTTTTGTATTCCCGGAATTTCAATATTAGTTCTGCTGCTGGCCTCACCGCTCATTTCCGCAGATTCACCCAATGCGGCAACAATAACATCGGACTGATTGGCAATTTCAAGGGCTTCCTGCAATATTTCGCTGGCTGGCCGGCGATCTCTTCTCAATGATTTGCCAAACATAGTTCCCCTTTCTTCTATCAAACTATCTTCATCCAGGTTAGATCCTTTTGCATATAAGATCTTCGCATTACTGCCCACTACTTCTTTCAAACCATTGATGACGGAAATTGATTTTGAAAAATTCGCAGCTACACTCCAGGTACCGGTCATATTTTCTGTTGCATCGGCGAGTGGTCCGATCAAAGCAATTGTCCCGCTTTTTTTCAATGGTAATATATTACCCTGATTTTTTAATAAAACAAAACTCTCCGCAGCGATAGCTCTTGCTTCTTTACGGTTAACATCTGTAAAAATTTCCGTTTTTGCCCTGTTCTCATCGCAGTATTTATATGGATCTTCAAACAAACCGAGTCTATATTTTGCTTCCAGTATTCTTCTGCAGGCAGCATCAATTTGTTGTTGTGTAACTTTTCCTTCCTTTAATGATTTTTGTGTTGTCGTTAAAATCCCTTCGCCTACCATATCCATATCAATACCTGCCATCAACGCTCTTGCAGAAACAGTTTGCAAATCGCCGATGCCATGATCAACCATTTCATTGATGCCGGTATAATCTGTAACAATAAATCCTTTGAACCCCCATTGCTTGCGCAATACATCTGTGAGCAACCATTTATTAGCTGTAGCAGGTACGCCGTCAATTTCATTAAATGAAGCCATTACACTTCCAACACCCGCGTCAACAGCGGCTTTGTAAGGCGGTAAGTATTCATTATACATTCTTACACGGCTCATATCTGTTGTCCCATAATCACGGCCGGCTTCCGCAGCGCCATACAAAGCATAGTGTTTTACACAAGCCATGATGGTATTATTTTTAGAAAGATCACTACCCTGGTAACCCCTTACCATTGCTTTCGCAATTTCTGAACCGAGATAAGCATCTTCGCCACTTCCTTCTGAAATCCGTCCCCAGCGTGGATCACGGGAAATATCTACCATCGGAGAAAATGTCCAGTTGATGCCATCAGCGCTGGCTTCCTGCGCAGCAATCTGTGCACTGCGTTCAACTAATTTCATATCCCAAACACAACTCATTCCTAATGGGATCGGGAACACCGTTTCATATCCGTGTATTACGTCCATACCAAAAAGCATGGGAATTTTCAGACGACTTTTTTCTACTGCAAGTTTTTGTACTTCCTTGATCTTCGCTACAGATTTTATATTGAACAAGCCACCAACTTTCCCTTCGGCAATCTTTTTAGCGATATCAGAACTGCTGGCTTGTCCCGTGGTTATATCCCCGGCTCCGGGTAAATTTAGCTGACCGATCTTTTCTTCCAGCGTCATCTTTTTCATCAACCCGTCAATGAAGGTTTTCATCCGATGGCTATCGGATTTCGCCTGCTGTGAGGTTTGTGCGGCAACGTTCACGGCAGTAACAATCAAGAGTCCAAGCAACAATCGTTGTAAAAATTTCATACCCTGGAGTTTATTAGTTGAGTAAATGAGGTTCGATCAGTTTTTGCCAGATGGCATAGCCCCTTGCGTTCATGTGCAATTTATCTTCGAGAAAAAGTGTACCCATCGGTTTGCCATCAGAGCCCAGCATTGCTTTCCACACATTTACAAATTTTGCTTGCTTTTTTCTTTTCAAAAATTTTTTTATCAATTCATTTGCTTCAACCATTTTGTTTTTTAAATGCCAGCGGGATGGGCTTGGCTTGATAGCGACGTATAGAATATCCGTTTCAGGCAATTTCATCCTTATTAATCGAAACAGATTTTGAAACCGCTTATAAACCATTTGAGCAGAAACCGAATCTGCCGCAGCAAGATCATTATCGCCGCAATAAATTACTATTTGTTTGGGCTGGTAGGGAAAGATAATATCACCTGCATAGCGGATGATATCCGGTAATGATGACCCGCCAAAACCCCGGTTGATGATCGTATAGGATGGAAAATCCTGTTGCACACCTTTCCACATGGTAAAAGAGGAACTGCCAACAAAAAGAATAGCGTTCTGTGGTGGAAAAGAAACTGAATCCTTTTTTTTGAATGACTGTATATCATTCCAGAAAGCCGGCTTCTGCTCCTGTGCATGAACCACACTGGCGAGGAAAAGAAAGAAAAGAAATGTTTTTAGTTTACTCAACCGATTCATTGTTCTATTTGACTTCAATGACTTTTGTTTTTTCTGATACTCCATTTTCATTAATTGCTTCAATAGTGAAATAATAGGGTTTCTCTTTATCCATGGCTTTAAACCAATATTCGTTGAAATCATGTACCATTACGCAGTTATATAATTTATCCGGATCTGTGCCATAATAAATATTATATGCAAATGCGTTATCTACCGGGCTCCATTTTATATAAGCGCTGCGTTTATCTTTTTCAGTTCTTAATACAAAAAACTGTTTTACCATACCGGGCTTTTCGCCATTTCCATTCCCGAATACCCTTAACCCACTGATAGCAAATTTGCCGGTGGGCATATGAATATTTTCCAGTTTTATAAATCTTGCCTGTACAGGTTTAGTTAATTCAATATAGTCATGGGGAACATCGGTTTTGTTAGTACTCTTGTCAACAAGTGTCTTCCATTTCTTTCCATCTATTGAATAAGACAGTTTATACTGATGAAATGTACCAATAGTTTTACCCAAAAAAATTGTATCCATCTCTTTGGGAAAGCTTACATCCTGGTCGGCATAATTGATTTGTACGGCATTGACAGTTGAAATATTTTCAAGATCAGTTTGTATCCATTCACCTTTATTAGCTGAAGCGGCACTCCAGTAGGTTTTAATAATTTCATCCACCGCATTGTTGGCATAATAAGTTCCAAGTGTTGAAGAAACTGTGACCGGTTTTTTATAATTCAAAAGCATCCAGCCTGTGAAATAATCAGATTTGCCATTGATGCCATAAGAAGACCCGGAAAAACCTGCACCCGGAATAAAATGAGGGTAATCCCCAAAGGTAGTATTGCAATACATGACATCATCTTTATCAAATCCTGCAGGCCATATACCCAGTCTTCTTTCAAATGTGTTTTTAACTGAAATTACTGTTGTTGAAATATGCCAGTAGTTATTCCATTTATCCTGGAAGGTAGCTCCGTGACCGGCGCCTCTTACAAATCCGCCCAACTTAAAACTTAAAGGATCGGATTGTGCAGTAAAAGGGCCTAATGGCCCATCGCCTATTAATAATCCATCTGCATAACCGCTAAACTCTGTACCCGGAGCTCCATATTGCAAATAATATTTGTCTTTATACTTCGTCATGTGTGAACCTTCAATAAAAGGATCGAGAAAAGTATTGTCCATGTATTCACCAAATCGTTGCCAGCCATAACGCCAGGGCTCCAGCAAATACATTTCTTTTCGTGTGCCAATGGGTTGAAATGTTTTACGGTTCAATTCAATACCATACATCGGAAAGCGGTTGCTGCTTCCATTGTACATATAAAGCCGTCCATCATCATCTGTAAAAAAGGAAGGATCCCATCCGCCTATTTCAAATGAATCCACCAATGGTTTCCATTCATTCGCTTTTGGATTGGTGCTCATCCACAATGTAAAATTGCTGGTATAAGTAGATCCAAAAACAATCATCGTGTCGCCCACTATGCCTACGCCCGGCGCACAAAGCTCATCATAGACACCAGCATTCCAGGGACGAAGGAATTTTTTAGAAATAAAATTCCAGTTGAGCATATCGCTGCTCCACCAATAACCCCATTGATTGGTGCTGAATAAATAATAATCTCCCTTATAATTAACGATCACCGGATCGGCAGTGGCGCGGTGCCGTCCCCATTCACTGAAATTAGGAATCGGTGTATAACCATAATCTATATTGATCGGATTGCAGTAGGTTTTTTGCTGCGAAAATAAATTCTGCGCAAGCAACAGCGCTCCAATCAACAGTATTAAAATATTCCTCATTTCCAAAATTATTAGTTGCCGACTATACTTTCTCAATGGTCACAAATTGTGACCTTAGAAATTATACAAACTATCTTCTTTTCCTGAATAATAACTGATCAACACTCAATTTTCCCGGCCCTGTAAAAAAGAAAACCAACCCAAGTAAAACAAACATGAAGGGATGCTGGTCTTCGTACCATACTTTCCCATGCCCTACAAAAAAAGAAACATACAACATGGTAAAAATAAGAACCAGTGAGGCCAGCCTTGTGAAAAGACCAATTGTCAAAAATATACCGGCAACCAGTTCTGCTATCTTTCCCATATACACCATAAATGAAGGAGAAGAAAAACCCTTGAATGCATCCCAGTCAAAATACGGTTTCATTTTTTCTGCATCAAAAACTTCCCAGCCGTGGAAGATCATGAATGCTCCTACGATGATCCTGATAAAGGCAAGTCCTGAATCGGGCCATAATGGGGAAGGAGAAAATATTTTTTTCATTGCTATACTTTTTGCAGGGGTGGCACGGTTTGAAACCGTGCCACCCCTGAGCATTTACACAACGGGCCATTTAAACGTTGACTGCAGTTTTATTCTTTTTCCGGTAGCTCCCGATTCTCTTGTTGCTTCAATTACTTCCAATACATGCAATGCATGTTCGACAGCAATAAGAGGTTCTTTTCCTGAAATTAATGATTCCGAAATTACCGATGCACCTTCCTGCCATACATAAGTTCTCGGATCCGGGACAAAGCGTTGTGTTTTTTCATTGTCATGCGTTGCCATATCCACGCCATGTGGTGCCCAGTCATAACCAACCATACTCATATTGCCATGCGATCCCCACAGTTGTATCGAAGGTTTCTCCTGGCCCTTGCCTTCATGTCCATAAGGATCAAAATAATTGAATCCGCATTGCACATGAGAAATAATTCCATTGCCATGATCCATTAATAACATCGCATTGTCTTCTGCTTCTACTTTTATCTTTCCTTTATTATCAACCGTTCTTTCAGGTGTCACAATACTGGTCATCGCCATTACATGCTTAGCCGGCCCCAGCAATCCTGTTAATGTAGCAATATTATATACACCAAGATCAGGTAAACTACCACCGCCTTTTTCATAAAAGAAAGCTGACCAGGTAGGGCCCGTATGACCGTAGTGGGCATGAGCACTGGAAACTTTTCCAAGCTTACCTTCTTTCAATGCCTTTGACATGAAAGCAAATTGCGGGCTATTAACTACAGCCGGGGCTCCCCATATCCGGAGCTTTTTACTTTTTGCAAGATCCAATAATGCTTTCCCTTCTTTATAGGTATTAGCCATTGGTTTTTCACTCCAGACATTCCTGTTTGCATTCAATGCAATCCTGTTCAGCCGGCCATGCTCCTGCATATCGGTAAGGACTACCAACAGATCAAATTTTGGACCGGCTAATTGCTGATCAATATGCGGGTAATGATTGGCAACATTAAATTCAGCAGCTCTTTTCTTTGCCCTGTCATATACTATATCACACACACTTACTAATTCTACAAACGGTGATTTGGAAAGATGAGGCAGATACACGCCTGATACACTACCGCAACCGATGACAGCCACCTTTGTTTTTTTATCCGGCGATAATAAAGCAAATCCTTCAATAGAAGAGAGCAATAAAGCTGCACTGGCCATAGCAGTGTTTTTTAAAAATTCCTGGCGGGAGATATTATTCATAGCAATCGTTTTTAAAGTGGAATAATTATAATTTATTGATGACTCTCTGTGGCCAATTTTGATAATCCTTTTTGTATATCCTTATCGCTCATAAACAGTTTCCATAATAATCCTGTTCTATAATTTTCAATCATCACTACCATGGGAGCCTGGTTCAATCCCATGTATATTTCTGAACACCAGTTCTGCGTAAGATCGAAAGCGTCGCGAAAACCATATTCACCCCATAAAAACTTTCCATAATTGAAATAATAGTTTTTTAATGCTTTCATAGACGCAATTGGACTATAGGGAAATGAACTGATGGCGCCGGTAGGTGCAATCTTTCCCCTGTCTTGCCTTAGTACAGGCTCATCAGCAGAATAACCATAAGGACCATCGCTGGCTGTTAAACCCCAACAACTGTCCCCATATCCCTTATACTTACCGGGATTGTCTAAACAATAGAGATAATTGATCCTTGCAATATCCTGGTTGTTGAGAAAATAGTTAGTGTACTTATCTTTTATGTCATGCGGGTCGTAACCAAGATAAGAGTAATGGGTAAAGAAAAGCGGGCCGCCGTTGGAAACACCTGCATACAACTTAATACCGTAATAAGTATTTCCATTCGTATACATAGATCCGTCTTTTGTCCCCCCCCAGCCAGACCTGTATTGCTGACCAATACTATCCTGGTTGGCCCAACCGGAGTAATACATGCTTGCCGGTACAGAATGTGTAGGAGATGCAATCGCTAATAAATAAGTCGCCATGGTTTCGTTCCATCCGATAAGACGATGATTAATGATCCAACCCTGGTCGGGCGACCAATGCCAGTACAAAAATTTACTATCCGGGTACTGGCGGTACCAACTCCATTCTACCTTTTCCCAGATAGAAGTAATCTTATCCCGTATTATTTTTTCCCTGGCATCTGTTCCGTTGAAATAAGCTCTTGCTGTCACTAACCCTTGCATTAAAAAAGAAGTCTCTACCAGGTCGCCGCCATTATCGCTTTTACCAAAAAATGGCTCTGCTTTACCGGTTGGACCGTCTATAAAATGTGAAAATGCTCCATGAAAAGTAGCTGCTTTTTCCAGGAAGTTTACAATTTTCAAAAACCGCCCGATTGATTGTTCACGGGTAATAAATTTTCTTTCTGTTCCGGCAATCAAGGCCATGATACCAAAACCTGAAGCACCTGATGCGATCATGTTGTGCCGGCCAGCAATATTTTCTTTAGCAAGGCCGCTATTCTCTTCAGCGCCTTCCCAATAATATTGAAAACAAGCTTCCTGGACCATTGTCAGTAATTCAAAATCGGTCATTGGTCTTGTATACGCTGCCACGGATTGTGATAGATCTGTTTCGCTATAGTCGTTACCGATAAAAGATATTTTATAGTTATAGCTTTTACCTGTTTGCCCGGTAAAATCCGAGAAGCGATTTATAAATGCAGATTGGATACCAACCGGTTTATAATTCCTGCCATCCTCAGAACGATAAATTTGTACGAATTTGATTGTATCGTTTTTAATGGGTTGCCATTGTATGGTAACATGTTTTGCATATCCTTTTGCATTCGATATAACAGGTTTTTCTGAAATAACCGGCGTTGCGGGTGTAGGAATGAATTCAATGTCGTCAATATAAAGAGTATGATGACTACCGCCGGATGATTTCCCTTGAGAAAAATTGACGCCTATTATTTCGTTGGGTTCTCCGGCATTTACTTCTAAGAAGAAATTGACAGGTATGATGACCTGTGCCCAGGCGTTTACTTTTATTGTTGAAATAGGTAACCCGTTTGTAAGTGTACTATCTTTTCTCATTAAATGAACTATAGGAAGATCATTTAATTGAGTTGTCGAAGAAGGATTGTATATCCAGAATGATAAGAAATTAGCTTTCTTAAAAAAATCCTGGCCGCGAAACTCCTGGCGGAAAACACTGGCCTGCCAAATGCCATTTTTATGATTCTGATATTCTAATTGTAAAGCATTGCCTGGTGTATGAAAGATTGTTTCGTTTACCAGGAGCTTATTATTCTCATTTCGGATAGAGGAAGAGCCGGTTGTTTTCGTTTGACTGAAAAAATAATTACCGCTCATACGGCTATTCCTGAAAAATGAATAATCATACAGGTGTTCCTGCGACTGAACGAAGACCGAACTAAATAAGAAAGGTAAAAGTAATCGCCTTTTTAAATTCATGATTCAAATTTATTGAGTACTTATAATCAGAACCAATTCTATTTACTTAAATACGAACTTTCAAAACCTAATTTTTGTAATCCTTTTTGTATCTCAGGGCAACTCATAAATAATTTCCACAATAAGCCGCTGCGATAATTTTCAATCATCACAATAATTGGGCCCTGATCAATAGCCAAATGACTTGCAGCATACCAATTTTTTGTTTCGTTGAATGCATCCACAAATCCATATTCACTCCATATTTTATCACCAAGACCATTGTAAAAATGTTTCAATGCCTGCATTGAAAACTCAGGAGTATAGGGAAACGCTGACAATGCTGCAGTAGGTGTAATAGTTCCATGATCATTGGTGGGAGAATGTGCATCATAGCCGTTATACGTATCGCTGGCAGTTAAACCCCAACAATTTTCTCCATAGCCTTTAAACTCTTTTGGATTGTCAACACAATAAGCACGGTTAATCAGCGTATGATTTTTATTTTGCTCCCAATAATCGGCATAGCGGTCTTTTAATCCCCTTGGATCAAGTCCAAGAAATGAATATTGCGAAAAGAATAAAGGGCCGCCGTAATCAAAACCTAAAGGAAGTTTAATCTTATAAAATTCTTTATCATTTTTAAAGAAATTACTTTCAGCCCAACCACGATGATAGACAGCGGGACTTACTGGATATTTTTCTCCCGATGCAGCGAGAACATACATAATAAGACATTCGTTAAATCCTTTTACCGGGAAATTCATAGCCCAGCCATTATTAGGACTCCAGTGCCAGTACAAAACCTCTTCACCTTTGGTAAACCAATTCCATTCAATATCATTCCACATCCAGCCAATCCGGTTGCGCAATTCCTTTTCTGTTCTATCATCCCCTGTAAAATATTGCCGGGCGCAAAGCAATCCCTGGAACAAAAAGGATGTTTCCACCAGGTCGGCGCCATCATCCTTCCGGCTGAATGGAATGGTTTGTCCTGTGGCGCCATTTAGCCAATGAGGAAATACGCCATGATAGGAGTTTGCTTTCAATAAAAAATTCACCATTTTCAACAGGAACTTCGCCGCCGTATCTCTTGTAATCCATTTTCTTTCTGCAGCTACAATCACTGACATGATACCAAATCCTGTTCCACCGGTAGTTACCACTTCATTACCATAATTGTACGCTGTATTACTTCTTTCTCTTGACAAACCACTTACGGGGTGTGCAAAATCCCAGAAGTATCTGAAGGTTTGCTTTTGAACAAGATCAAGTAAAGCTGAATCGGAAAGATTCTTTGGCCGGCTGGCAGCGTTGAACGATACGACTTTCTTTTCTTTTACCTGTGCAAAAGAAAAAGATGGAATAGTCGCAACAGCAATAAAAATCAATAAAGCAAATCTTTTCATTTGTTTATTTTTTATTATTTTTTAGCCAAATGGAATCTTACCTGTCAGCAGACAGGTTCGCCAAATAAACATCCCGGTTGGTGATAAATCTTATCATGGCTCATTTCATGTTAATGCACTTAGTATTTAAAAAAATAATTCTTGTAAAACATTAATCCCTTTTGAAAAAATCAACTATTTCCCCGCAATCCAATTAAATCTTTATAATCTTAGTTCTTTTATAAATAAGGCGCCGAAAATCCTAACGCCTGCATACCTGTTTTCACTTCCGGACAACTGGTAAATAAATTCCATAACAAACCGCTCCGGTAATTCTCGATCATCACAATGATTGGCCCCTGGTCTATAGCCAGGAATGAATCCGCAAACCATAAATTATGTAATGAAAAAGCATCTACAAAACCATACTCTTTCCATATCTTATTACCCAATACATAGTAATAAAATTTTAATGCCTGCATAGATTCAGTTGGCGTATATGGAAAAGAGGATAATGCTGCTGTTGGTGCAATAAAACCCAAATCGCTTGTTGGTGAGCTGGCGTGATAACCATTTTGAATATCACTGGCTGTCAATCCCCAAACAGAATCGCTATAGCCAAAATATTTTTCAGGATTGGTTTTGCAGTAATTATAATTGATCAGTGTATGATTCGTTGTCTGAGTAGCATAATTAGCATATGCATCCGATAAACCATTAGGATTAATTCCAAGGAACGAATAATGCGAAAAAAATAAAGGCCCACCCCGATCGGGACCTAATGGTAACTGGTATCCATAATATATAGTACCGTTTTTCATTCCTCCGTTAGAAGCCCAACCATTATCATATACAACTTTAGGAACAGCATGCGTTGTGGAAGAGGCTGCCAGCACATAAGTGATCAAACATTCATTCCAGCCTTTTACCTGCATATTCATTATCCAACCATTGGCATTAGCAGAACTCCAGTGCCAGTACAATGCATTTTCATTGTTTTTTCTAAACCAATCCCACTCTACCTTGTTTACAATTGCATTAATATCGTTTCGTAAATTGCTTTCATCGGAACCTGCACCAGTAAAATATTGCCTTGCCGTTAATAGCCCCTGGATGAGATAAGAAGTTTCGACAAGATCAGCACCGTTATCATTGGAGCTAAAGGGAATGACTTTCCCG
>JAKFEJ010000312.1:0-8172 GCA_036675745.1 Chitinophagaceae bacterium
AAATTGATTGTCATTAGTATTATTGGCATCATGCGAATAGGCATTGTACGTGGCGCCTGACCAATCATTGGTTTGTCCGTTAATAACTATTTGTGCTGATAGATTGAATGAAAAAAAACCTAAAAGCAATAATGTGCATAAAACTTTGAGGTTGTATACCCCTCCCGAAAAGAACCAGGAAGACAGTTTTTGGTGAAGGGTGTTTAAATTTTTGATTTTGGAGGCCATAAAACAAGGTTTAAGAAGTGATTAAATGGTTTTCTATATCCTTGTTTCCCAGGGGATAAAGCAATTCTTTTTTGGTATTTTCAAACGGTAACGATAAGGCTTGCCGAACACGTGGCGTAGGTAATGCCAGTCTGGCTATCCGGCTTTAGTAATAGAATAAAGTTTTTACATACTAAAATTGATTGAGGTTTTTGTAAAAACCACTTGGTTTTAATAGATGTAATTTGCTAAAAAAGCAGCCAGACAGGAGGTGAGTTGTCTGATTGAAGCACACCAGAACAGATATAAAATAGCTTTCGTGCAGCAGACTGCCTGCAATTGATTTGAGTTGAGAGTCCCATGTCGCCTGTTTTATAAAGATGAATAAAACAAAAATCAACGCCTTTAATCAGCGTTCCGGCCACAAACGTAAATAGGGCACAAATTCAATGAAGAAGTCAATACTTTAAAAGATCTTGGAATGCTTTAAAGTCGAGATCAAAAAATCAGAGACGATTTAAAATTAGATAAAGTGCGGGTTGAGAAGTTTAGAAGAGTAGGTAAGGAATATTTTAGTGTCTGCCAATATTCCAAAACAAAGCTATATTTTTTTATATGAGAAAACCAAATAAATCATTAAATTTTTTTAATGGGATACCCTTAAACTTAGGAAGCCAGAAATAAGGTTTACCAGGACTACCAGCATTTTCATTTTTTAACCGGCTCCTCAGTACGGGATAGTTTATCAGCTATCCGGTATTGTTTTGAAAGCTGCGGAAAGATTTTTCCTTATTTTTTACTATAAAAATAGGTTGAAGCTGCTGTCTGTCTTGCAAAAGGCAAGTAAGTTTTTCAAGACTCCTGACCAGCCTTTTAATAATAATCAATAGAGAAACCTGGCTATTTCCTGATAACAACTTTGGTTCCTATAGGCGTGAAGCCATATACTTCCAGTACATGATCTTTTTTCATGGAAATACAGCCCAGCGTCCAGTTCTTATACTTATCTATTATAAAATCTTCCTGTGGCCAGGTGCCATGAATGCCAATAGCTCCACCGATACTGGCAGAGGCAGGGATCTCACCTCTTTTTTTGCGGGCATTGAATTTTTCCCAGCTTTCTTTCGTGGGGTAATCTATAGCCATGAACCGATACCATTTTTCATGTACTCTCTTACTGATTATTTTGAAGGTTCCCTCCGGCGTTTTTTTATCGCCTTCCATTTTTTTGTCATCCAGGCTATTGTTGCCAAATACCACAGGGTAGGTTGCGTACCATCCTTTTTCATCAAATACACTCAATTCATAATCGGATTTGTCGATAATAATGGAAATAATACCTACCGGGGTAGCTTCTGTTCGCTTAGAGGTTTTTTTTGAAGAAGCGGTTGTTGGTTTATGCGTATTCAACAGCAGCAATCCGCTTCCAAACAATAATGAGGTGAGTACGATTATGTTTTTCATGAACTATCCTTTACCGTCAATATTGTAACGGGGTACTGATTTATTTATTTTCAATGTGAATTTCTTTAACGATTACTTTACACCGACCGCTGTTTGATTTTAAAAATACCGGTCGGTGTAACATATTACAAGGATACGCATTCAGCAAAAATGATGCAAAGAAAAATCCCGCTGGAAATTTCCAGCGGGATGTGCACAATAAATGAACTATGTGTAATTAAATATTTATTTGAAACGCATTGCATGCAGATTATTCACTCTTCTAACAGTAGATTTACAAAAAAAGACGGTGATTCATACTGAGTCTGCGAATCATCTTACTTCGTGCTTTTTCCTACCAGTTGCTGAAACGTAAACCAACATTGTAAGGCGTCAGGTCCAGGCCTTCTTCAAACATGCTCTTAAAGGCATACGAACCATATAACTTAACCGGTCCCAATGCAATTTCACCTATATAAGATAGTTTCCATTTACGCAGATCAAAATCGCTTTTTGTTTTATCCACCTTGCCATCATTTTTTACTTTCTGGCGGGCACTATACAACCATCCTGCGCTTATGCCTGCACTTACACCAAAATTCTGACGCTTGTTTGGAGTAAAATTGAAGTTCAGCATTATCGGTACGGTAAGATAGTCCGCTGCGAGTTTATTCTTACTAAGTCCTGCATACTCCTTATCTATCATTGTGGGGCTTTTATTGAAGCGTATATTCTTGTTATCGAAATGATAGTTGTTTAATTCGATCCCGGCACCATATTTCAGGTTTACCACATGTTTTATTAAATTCAGGCGCTGCATAAAAACCCAGATATTTATATTTCTTGATTTCCCTGCTCTTGCTTTCATATCTTCTTCTTCAATACCGGGGGCTATTGCTACCGGATAATTAGTATTATCAACATAATTAGAAAACCCGATATCGAATATCCACCAGTTGGTACTAAGGTTGGCAGGCTTATCACTACTGCGACGATTACTGATGCGGAATATTTTATCACGTTTTTTGGTTGAATCGTAATTGCCACCTGGTTCGCGGATGATTACCATGCCGCCAATTTTTATTGTATCTGGTGTTTGTTTTGCTGTAGTATCTGTTTGAGCAAAGCCAGTCACGAGTGAACATAATGCGATGCTAAGGGTAAAAAACCTTTTCATATTTTCTTTTTTTAAATGCGGTTTATAATTTGATAGCCAGCCCACCGAGCAGCAAGCGATCTTCATCATCGGTTGCTTTTATATTGGTAGTTTTTTCAAACGTCCGGGTGACTTTCCGGAAAAATCCACGGAGTTTGTTTTTTTTGCCTGGCCGTTCTTCATCAACAGGATCAACAAATTCTGGTGATGAAGCCGTTATTACATGGTCTAACGGTTGAGTATTACCAGGAGTTACAGATGGAATATTATTAGTTTCTTTAAGATTTGTTAAGGGTTCTTTTACAAGATCAATCTTTGCTATAGGATTATCTTCCGCAATCCTGTTCACATTAGGATTATGAACAGGCTGG
Source organism: Chitinophagaceae bacterium (assembly GCA_036675745.1). Lineage (GTDB taxonomy): Bacteria > Bacteroidota > Bacteroidia > Chitinophagales > Chitinophagaceae > Terrimonas_B. The sequence continues at coordinate 3,178 of JAKFEJ010000312.1, forward strand.
GGAAGGCCATTCATATTCTTCTTTTCTTTAGTACCGGCAATAATTGCATCATCCTGTTTTACTTCGACTGGTAAATAAGGAATGTTTTTTTCTTTTTGTTCAATGAGTTTTTCTTTCCTGGCAATTGGATTATTAGTTTCAATTGTTTTCTTTCCTATTTGATCAGTTGTATTATCTGCAACCTGCTGATCTGTTGATGTTGTTTGAGTTCCCGGCTGTTTAATAACAGGATCATTCTGTATAGATTTCTCTTTACCATCATTAGAAACAATATCCGGCTGCTTGTCGTTTTTATTATTAAGTACAATAAGCGCAGTAGTGCTTACCGCCAGCAATAACGCCGCCGCTACAGCAATCCGCTGCCAGCGGATGCCAATAACTTTCACCTTTTCTTCCTTACGGTATAATATTTCTTTATTGGCAAAAACGATTGCCGGATCAGGCTGCAATTTTGTTTTTTGTAAAAATTCCAATTCAGTTTTTATAACAGGATGGTTAGTGATAAATTTTTCTACAGCTATTTTTTGTTCAGCAGGTAATTCATTGTCTGTATAAGATAATAGCCATTCTTCGTAATTGGTTGTATCAATTGAAATACTACCGGGAGTTTTTAATAATTGTTCTTTTCCGGCAAATACGAAGGAGCTATCAGGTACCAACCGGGTTTGTATAAGCAAATTCAGTTCCTCCTGCAGGTCGGGATTCTCCTTTACAAAAAGTTCTACTTCGCGGCGATCTTCGCTGCTCAGTTCATTATCCATATACAGGATAAAATACTCTTCGTAATTATGGCGTGTTATATTCATAATGTCTGATGTCTGAGGTCTGAAGTCAGATACTGCAGTTATCGTTCGGATTTCTGACTTCCGGCTTCTGACCTCTTTTAGATCACGTTTTCAATTTTTACCAAATACTCTTTTAGCTGAACCCTGGCCCTATGCAGGTACACTTTTACCTGGCTTTCACTCAATCCTGTTATCTTCCCAATTTCTTCATAGCTGTAGCCTTCATAGTCTTTTAATAATACCAATGAACGCTGTGTCTCACCGAGGCGGCTTAGGGCCTCTTCCAAAACTTTCTTCAGGTTATTGGCTGGCTTGTCCTGAATTTTCGATCCTTCACTGAATTCTTCTTTCAGGTGTATCCTTTTTACTTTACGGATATGATCGATCATCTGGTGGTAAGCCACCGTAAAAAGATACGATTTTGATCGTTGTGCATCCACCTCTTCGCGGTTGCGCCACATTTTTTCAAAAGCGGTCTGCACCACATCCCTGGCATCCTCTTCATGGCGTAAGTTCTTCACAATGAAGCGATACACATTGTCTGCGTACGTATTAACACATTCGTTATATTCCCTTTCAGTCATAAACAGCCGGAATCCGTTTAGCACACAAATTTACCTGATGTGCCCGGAATTTTAAGTTATACGATTAAAGATTAAGAAATGTTACAGCCGGGGAATAAAAGTACGCTCAGGTCACTTTAAAAGGAAGAGAAAAACTGTTGTGACAGGTTTTCCCAGATCATTTTGTCAGCACTTTCCTTTTTATTGCAGCATATATCCATCGACTCTTTGCAGGAATTGTCTTTTGAAGCCGGGGTGGAAGATTGTAATACCAAAAAAGTAGCTACAATAGCTGCAAGAGTAAGAAATAATTGTATGACATGTTTCAATCTCATGTTTGGCCTGGTTTCTAACATTTGACGCCGTTAGCCGGGTTAATGTTACAGCGAAGGTAAAAAATTGCAAGTGGCAAAAAAGAGAATATTGACGGAAAGCAGGATTTATCCAATGAAATGCGGAAAACAGAGGGTGAAATACCCATAGTTGATTAATAAGGCAAGGTAATTTCCACAGGATTTCTTCAGAGAACATTAAATATTAGATATTTCAAAGAGGCAAATGCTCAATGCTCAATTTTCAATGTTCAATAAGGACATGATCGCTGACCTGGTATCATTTTTATTCAAACGGTTGTTCATAAATAGGCTGAAAACTTTACGTAGGTTTGCGGCTCAAAACAGGAAATATGAATCAAAAATTTTCTCAACGGATAGCCAAAGAAGTAGAAGAAGTAAAAGCAGCCGGTCTTTATAAAAAAGAAAGAATAATAGTAAGCCCGCAGGGAGCGGAAATTGAAGTTGGGGGTAAAACAGTTTTGAATTTTTGCGCCAATAACTACCTGGGTCTTTCATCTCATCCAAAAGTAATTGAGGCGGCGCATAAAGCTATTGATTCACATGGCTACGGGATGAGCAGTGTACGTTTTATCTGCGGTACACAGGATATACATAAAGAACTGGAGGAAAAGATCTCCAAATTCCTTGGGACAGAAGATACTATTCTATATGCTGCTGCATTTGATGCGAATGGTGGTGTATTTGAACCTTTGTTCAATGAAGAAGATGCGATCATTTCGGATGCGCTTAATCATGCTTCTATTATTGACGGCGTTCGTTTGTGCAAGGCGCAACGATTCCGGTATGAACATAATAATATGAATGACCTGGAGCTGAAGCTGAAAGAAGCAGAAGGATGCCGGAGCCGGATCATTGTAACGGATGGCTCATTTAGTATGGATGGAACGATTGCACAATTAGACAAAATTGTGGAACTGGCTGAAAAATATGATGCGGTAATCATGATCGATGAATGTCATTCATCCGGCTTTTTAGGAAAAACGGGAAGAGGCACACATGAATATCGTGGTGTAATGGGAAAGATTGATATTATCACCGGCACACTCGGCAAAGCATTAGGCGGTGCATCCGGTGGTTTTACATCGGGCAAAAAAGAAGTGATCGAAATGCTTCGTCAGAAATCAAGACCATATTTATTCAGTAATACAGTGGCGCCTTCTATTGTTGGTGCATCTATCGTTGTGTTGGATATGCTGACGGAGACAACGGAATTGAGAGATAAGCTGGAATTCAATACCAAATATTTCCGCAGTAAAATGACGGAAGCGGGTTTTGATATAAAACCCGGTGATCACCCGATCGTTCCGATCATGCTATATGATGCGGTGCTGGCACAAAACTTCGCTGCCAAACTTTTAGAAGAAGGTATTTATGTTATTGGTTTCTTTTTCCCTGTTGTAGCCAAAGGACAGGCAAGGATCAGGGTGCAATTAAGTGCGGCGCATGAACAAAAACATTTGGATAAAGCGATTGCTGGTTTTACGAAAGTGGGGAAAGAGTTGGAAGTGTTGAAATGATGTTGCCAAAGGCAACAGAATAGGAATGCGAAGCTGCAAGCTTCGCAAAGCTGGAATAAAAAAGCGAAGCCATAACTTCGCCTTTTTATTTACTAAAAACTTAGATTACAGTTTAGGCAATTTATATCCATTATGATATTCCGCGGCTAAAAATTTATTTGCCTCACTGTCTGTAAATTTATTCTTGCCAGCATCCCAGTAAATTTTCTTTCCTGTTCTGAAAGAAATATTACCCATCTGGCAAACAGTGGCAACATGGCTTCCCGCCTGGATGGGAGTTTTCAAATCTTCCAGTTTACGGGATTGAATAGCATCAAGAAAATTTGCCGTGTGCAGCAATAAGCCGTCATCTGATTTTTTCTGAAGGGTCACTGCTTCCATCCTGTCTTTTTCGGGTATTACTTCCCAGCCGCCACGATCCACTACCAATGTTCCATTATTGCCAATAAAAGCTACACCATGATCCCTGCCATAAGGGCCGCCATCAATACCCGTCGCATGTTCCCATTGCAGGTTGAAGCCTTCAAATTCAAATACGGTAGTTAATGTATCAGGTGTTTCAGAAGCGTCATCGGGATAAGCGAACTTACCACCTGCTGCCATGATCGCTTTTGGTGTTGCTGCTTTCATACCGAGTAATGCATAATCGATCATATGCACACCCCAATCGGTCATCAGGCCGCCTGCGTAATCCCAGAACCAGCGAAAATTAAAATGAAAACGGTTTTCATTAAAGGGCCGTTTTTTTGCCGGGCCCAGCCACTTATCATAATCCACGCCGGGAGGCGGTGCAGTATCCGGTTTTACAGTAACCGGTTTCATCCAGCCCTGGTAAGCCCAGGCTTTTACCAGGCGTACATTACCCAATTTACCAGAATGAACAAAAGCCATCGCATCGGCATAATGTTTATTGCTTCGTTGCCACTGGCCTACCTGTACTACACGGTTGTATTTCTTTTGAGCTGCTTCCATGATGCGGCATTCAATAATTGAATTGCCTGCAGGTTTTTCTACATATACATCTTTACCGGCTTCGCAGGCTTCTGCCATTATATTGCAATGCCAGTGGTCTGGTGTGCCAATGATGATGGCATCTATATCTTTATTGTCGATCAGTTTCCTGTAATCTTTTTCCGTTTTTACGTTGATATTTTTTTTGGCAAGCTCGGCAGCCCTGCTATCCAACACGTTTTTATCTACATCGCAAAGCGCTATACATTGAGCACGGGGATCTTTGAGCACATTGGTCAGGTCAGCCCATCCCATTCCTTTAATGCCAATAGCTCCTATCCTGATCTTATCGCTGCTTGCAATACTTTTTTTGAAAGCGAACAGATCGGTTGGTAACATACTGACAATACCGGCGCCTGCCAGGTAAGTAGAAGTTGATTGAAGGAATTGTCTTCGTTTCATAAAGCAATTTTTTTTAAATAGTATTCTTAAAAATACAGAAGATAGGAATGAAAAAATGAAATTTTATGCGATTGATAAAATAGTATTAAAGAATGTACTGAAAGGACAACCTAAATAACAACCTGATAGTTGGTTGAAATGGTATTCGCGGAATAATTGTTAAAAAAACGAAAGGGTCTGCCTCTCGAGTCAAAAAAATTAATCCTTTTTTCTTTCCAATATAAACCCTACTGTTGTGCCTACATCTTCCCTGCTACGCACATGGATAGCCTGGCCATGTGCTTCAATGATATGTTTACAGATAGCAAGGCCAAGGCCGCTGCCGGTTACATCAAGGCTTCTGCCGGTATCGGTTCTGTAA
>JAKFEJ010000450.1:0-8152 GCA_036675745.1 Chitinophagaceae bacterium
GCTTTTGTAGAACCGGAAGAAACCATTGATCTCAATAACCAGGTAAATGAACTGGAGAATGATGAACGAAAAGAAGTGTACCGTATTCTCAGGGAGTTAACAGCAAAACTATCTGCCTATGCTCCTTTACTTACTTCATATCATTTGGTAGTTGGCGATTATGATTTCATCAGGGCGAAAGCAAAATTGGCGACAGAAATAAAAGGAGAATTTCCTTTAGTTACAGATAAGGCGCATGTGCATTTGGTGCAGGCTTATCACCCTTTGTTATATCTCTATAATCAAAGATTAAATAAGCCCACTATTCCAGTTAATGTTACATTGGATGATGCACAAAGAGTACTGGTAATAAGTGGTCCCAATGCAGGTGGTAAAACGGTTACACTAAAAACAGTTGGTTTATTACAGATGATGGTGCAAAGCGGTTTACTGGTACCCGTGCATCCTTCATCACAGTTCGGAATTTTCAAACAACTGATGATCCATATCGGCGATACGCAAAGTTTGGAATTTGAGTTGAGTACGTATAGCAGCCATCTCATTCACATGAAACATTTTATGGAAAATGCAAATGGCAAAACACTTTTTTTTATTGATGAATTGGGTAGCGGAAGTGATCCTAATCTCGGTGGAGCTTTTGCTGAAGTGATTTTACAGGAACTTGCAAAAAAACATGCCTTGGGAATTGTAACCACGCACTATCTTAACCTGAAAGTGATGGCGGGAAAAACGGCCGGCATTATTAATGGTGCGATGGGCTTTGATGAAAAGAATTTAAGACCTCTATATAAACTCATCATTGGCAAGCCGGGAAGCTCTTATACTTTTTCGATAGCAGAAAGAATTGGCTTGGATAAATCACTTATTAAAAGAGCCAGGGATCTTGTTGATAATGATCAATTTCGTTTGGATAAATTATTGAACCGGACTGAGCAGGATTTAAAAGACCTTGAGAAAAGAGAAATGGAACTGCAACAGTTGATGAAAGAAAATGAAAAGCTGAAAAAAGAAATGCAGCAGGTGCTGAATAAAGAAAAACATTTGCAGCAGGTAGAATTATTAAAAGAGCAAAACAGGGTATCGGAAGAAAAGATCAGCTATCTCAAAGACATGGAACGGAAGCTGAAACAGATATTGATAGAATGGCGGAAGGAAGAAAATAAAAATAAAGTAGTGAAGCAGATGGAAGCATTGTTGTTTAAAAAGGATGAGAAAAAAACGGCAAGCAAGATGCAAAAAAAAATAAATTCAAAATTTGATGAAGTAGGCGGCGAAATAAAAATGGGTGATAAAGTAAAAATGAAACGAAATCACCAGGTGGGGCAGGTGATTGAATTAAGAGGAAAAAGAGCTGTTGTTAAAATCGGGTTATTGCCTATGCAGGTGGAGATTAAAGACCTGGTAGTGGTGAAGGAAAAAATAAACGGCGAATAGCTATTTTTTATCATACAAAGATTCCATCAATTTTAACATATCTTCTTCGGTGATTTTCTTTAAAGAATTTTCTTTAAAATAATTTTTTATTTCTTTTCCTTTTGCCGGATAAGCTTCTATCAGATTTTTTTTATTCAATCTTTTAAAATGATTGAATTTGTCGCCGAAATAATATAGGTCATTCCTGGTAAGCGTTAATACTTCCTGGGCAATAAGACCATTACTTTTATAATTGCCCGGGAGGCGGGTGTAAGTATCAATCGAAGAAGAAGAAGTCTTCATACCCATAGCACCAATTTTTTCTGTATTGGCAATAGCTAAAAATTGTTTTTGCGCAAGTTTAAAATTCCCGCAGTTCCTGATAAATTTCAAATAACCGTTATCATAATAAAAAGTATCTGTGTTGATGACAATATAGCCGATAGTATTTTCATCAGCCAGGGAAAGAGTATCGCCTTTAAGGTCAATAAATTGCATTTCAGCAACCAGGAAATTATAATTTAATAAACCGGGTGAATGGGTTTCGCTTTTAAAATAGACCATTCCGGGTGTAAAGCCAGGGTATAAAAATAATTCATCATTCGGGATGGCTTCTGTAGCCTTTACCCCCGGATTGATTACATACGTTTTCCTTTTTTGTGCGCTAACTATAGAGGTCAATAAAAAAACAAATGCGGAAAGAAGGAAAAACAGCTTCATACCAGGCTTTCTTTAAAATTAGTTCTTTTTTAAGAAATAATTTCCTACTCGCCCATAAACAAAGCCTTTAATTCAATGGCATCGTCAGGTTTCATTTTGCCGCCAAGGATAAGCCGGAGTTGCCTTCTTCGTAATGCGCCGTCAAATAATTTTTTTTCTTCTTCTGTTTCCGGAATTAATTCTGGAACAGGGATAGGTTTATTATTGGGATCGAGGGCTACAAAAGTATAGTACGCTTCATTGCTTTTATACTTATGTTGTTTTTTCAGGTCTTCACCCCAAACTTTCAGATGGATCTCCATTGATGTATTAAAAGCCCTTGATATTTTAGCTTGTATATGAACTACATTTCCAAGCCTGATCGGGTTTTCAAAAGAAATATTATCTACAGAAGCCGTCACTACAGCCGCATTGCAATGTCTTTGCGCTGACAGTGCAGCCGCAATATCCATCCAGTACATCAGGCGGCCCCCCATAAGATTGCCAAATACATTTGTGTCATTGGGCAATACAAGTTCAGTCATTATAGTCAGGCTGTCTGAAGCTTTTTTGATAGACATGTTTAAAATTTTTTTCAAAGATAAGCTGGTGAAAGCCACAAGAAGCAAAATTCACGGTGCAAGATTATTTATTAAAAAATTGTCTTTTTTAAAAGGGTATCATGTCCCTTGTGCCTTGCACCTTGTGCCTTTAAACCTTACTTTTGCGGTCAATAAATTTTACTATGGAGCCTTCACCGGTAATTTCTTTTGATAATACTGAATTTGCATTTGAATACAAAACAGACCGGCAATTAAAAAAAGCCAGTTTTCTTTTTTCATTAATGGGCAAACCCTGGCTGGTGAAAGCAGGAACAAGGTTAGCACCATGGTCCATTAAAGCAGGTTTGCCGGTTAAGGGAATTATCAGGAATACCATATTTGCACAGTTTGTTGGTGGGGAAACGCTGGAAGAAACATCTGTTGTCGCCCAAAAATTAGGTGAATATAAAGTACAGGTCATCCTTGATTATGGCGTAGAAGGTGGTGACGATGGTGAACATGGGTTTGATCATGCAACGGAAGAATTTATCCGCGTTATCAATTATGCTGCTACGCAACCCAACATCCCTTTTATGAGTATTAAGGTAACAGGTTTTGCAAGATTTGGATTGCTGGAAAAAATGGATGGGCTGATGCATAAAGGAAATGGCACATTGATGAAACGATTTCTGAAAGTAGTTGATGAGTTACCAGCTGAAGAAAAAGAAGAATGGCATCGTGTTCGCCGGCGTATGATGCGTATTTGCGAAACAGCCGCAGAAAAAAAGATCGGTGTTCTTGTTGATGCCGAAGAAACATGGATACAGGATCCGGTTGATGCGCTGACCATCCTGATGATGGATACATTTAATAAGGAAAGGTCTGTTGTATATAACACCATTCAACATTACCGGCATGATCGTTTGCAATTTTTAAAAGATTCGTATACTGCAGCAGAAGAAAGAAAATTTATCCTGGGAGCCAAACTGGTTCGTGGGGCTTATATGGAGAAAGAAAGAAAACGTGCAACAGAAAAAAATTACCCTTCACCTATTCAACCCGATAAAGAATCCAGCGACCTGGATTATAATGCAGGAGTTGCTTTTTGTATTGGGCACCTCAATCGTATTGCGCTTATCGTTGCTTCACATAATGAATATAGCAACCTTTTAGCGACTCAATTGCTTCAGCAAAAAGGCTTGCCACTGAATCATCCGCACATTCATTTCAGCCAATTGTATGGAATGAGTGACAATATTACTTTCAATCTTGCCCATGCAGGATGCAGTGTCAGCAAGTATTTGCCATTCGGCCCTATCAATGATGTGATTCCCTACCTGATGCGGCGGGCACAGGAAAATACTTCCGTAAAAGGACAGACAGGCAGGGAGTTGGCATTGATAAAAAAAGAATTACAAAGGCGGCATAAGTAGCATTCGTAACTTGTTGATTAAAGTTTAGTGCACAAACTATTTTTCTTTTTATAAATGTATTTATGCGTATGTAATATGAACAGGATGCAAGGATAATTTTTTTTATTAATAAAAAAGATTAACATTTGTAGAAGATCGTTCACTACTGCCAAACAATTGCTGCCAGCTTCAACCATACAAGATTTACAAAATCGTATTGCCTTATACGAGGATATGAAAGCTTACCAAGAGCTTTACTTTCTGTTCTTTGATGGGTTACACCGGTTTTCATTTTCCTTTGTAAAATCGAAAGAAGTGGCGGAAGAAATAGTTTCAGATGTATTTATCAAAATCTGGCAAATGCGTAGCCGGATTACTGAGATCAACAATTTAAAAGTATACCTGTACACAGTTACCAAAAATTTTTCCATCAATTATATTCATCGTAATTATAAGAATGCTTCCCTGAGTATTGATGAAATGGATATTGAACCGGTAGTAGAGCTTAGCAATCCTGAAGAATTATTCATTTCTGCGGAGATGCTCAATACGATCAGGCAGGTTATACAGGAATTGCCACCGCAGTGCCGGCTTGTCTTCCAATTGGTTAAAGAAGATGGTTTGAAATACAAAGAGGCTGCAGAGGTTATGAATATTTCTGTTCTTACGGTTCGTAATCAATTAGCAATAGCGGTTAAAAAAATTGGTACCGCATTACCCGCTTATATCCAGGCCTCATTTCCTTCAATCAAAGGATTTTCAGCATCTTAACCTGACAATTTCTCTTCCCCAAAAATATTTTGCTTTCCTTTTGGTACATTCTTTCCTTTTGATGTGTCTTCAATAGTTACAGGCGATTAAAACTATGACTGAAGAACGATTTTGGCTATTGATAAGTTTAAAACTATCTGGCGAGGCCCTCACAGAGGAGTTGGCTGAACTGGAAGCCTATTTACAGGATCATCCTGAAAAAAGGATGCAGGCGGAAAGAGTCAATGCTATATTGCTGACTTCCTCCAAAACATCGGCTTTGCATAAAGAGGCCGCTTTCAACAAGCACATGCAACGCCTCAGCAATCATCTGTCAGAACCTGTATTGCAATACGAATCAAAAGATGATAAAGATTTAGTCGCTGATGAAAAGAAACGGAACCCGTCAATTTATAAAAAACTGGCATGGGTAACAGGTATTGCAGCTTCCCTGTTTATTGCCTGGTTTGCGATTTTTGATTTCTCCCCTGGCACAAAAACTGATGAATCCACAGCTCAAAATACCATTAGCACCAAACGAGGCTCCAAATCGAAAATACAATTACCTGATGGGACGGAAGTTTGGTTAAATGCAGACAGCAAGATCACTTATAACGAAAATTTCCAGGGAGATATCAGGGAAGTACAGTTGTCGGGTGAAGCTTTTTTTGATGTAGTAAAAGATGAAAAACGCCCTTTTATTATCCATACCGATGTAATAGATGTAAAAGTATTGGGAACGGCATTCAACGTTCGTTCTTATGCCAATGAAAAAAATACAGAGACTTCATTGATCAGGGGATCCGTAGAAATTTCGCTCCGTAGCAGCCCGGACAAAAAATTTACGTTGAAACCTAATGATAAACTCATTGTACGAAATGAAGAAGTAAAAGCGGTTGCTGGAAAAACGACTACTGAAAAAAAAGAGAACAAACCAATATTGTTAACCTGGGATAAAATCAATTATGAAAAAAGCGATAGCAGTGCAAAGGAAATATTGTGGGTTAAAAATAAACTGTCATTTGACGGTGAACCAATGGAAGAGATCGCATTAAAGATCGAACGCTGGTATGATGTAAAAGTGAATATTGATGACCGCATCAAAAAAGTAGATTATACCGGCACATTTGAAGGAGAAAGCCTGCAGCAGGTAATGGAAGCCCTGCAATTTTCAGGAAAATTCCAGTATACGATCAACAAGAAAGAAGTGACCATCAGGCCGGCGCAGAATCATTAACCTGGCCACAAACCATAGAAGATTTTTATAACTGCTCAAAACGATTGCTTAACTCAAAAAACTGCACGCTTATGAAAAAAATACACTGACTATACTAAAAAAAGAACGGAGAATGTTTGCGGCATCCTCCGTCTCTAAAGACATCAAGTTTGCTCAAGCCTGAGCAAAAAATCTATCATTTAATTCAAAACTAAGGTATGAAAAAAAATGGATCAGGCGTATCACTTTATACGTCCCGTCAATTCATCAAATGCTTACTCATGATGAAGTTTACCCTTCTGCTTATTGTTGCTTTTTCAGTTCAGTCTTTTGCCCATGGCTATGGCCAGGATAATATCAGCCTGCATCTTGAAAAAGCCAGCTTTAAAACGGTATTCAAAGACATTGAAAAACAGGGGTCTTTCCGCTTTGTTTACAAAGATGAAATTTTACCCCGGGATCAGCGGGTCAGCATTACTGTTGAGAATGCTTCCCTGGATGATGTATTAAAACGGATTCTGCAAAACACTTCCTTAACGTATCGGAAACTAAGTGGTAGCCTGGTGGTTATCACTTCAGGTACAATGGCTGCTACTGCTGTACCGGTTAGCGGGAAGGTAACAGACGATAAAGGAGAACCTTTAGCTGGTGTTACGATAATTGAAAAGGGAACAACTAATGGTACCACTTCAGGTGCTGAAGGAAATTTTCTTATCAATGTATCTAATACAGATGCGACGCTGGTGTTTAGTTATATCGGTTTTACGTTGGTAGAGCAGCCTGTTGGCAGCCGTTCTATTTTAAATGTGCAAATGGCCGCTATCAATAGAAATATAGAAGAAGTGGTAGTAGTTGGGTATGGCACACAAAAGAAAAGAGCGGTTACAGGCGCCATTTCAAGTGTAAAAGCAAGCGACCTGGAAAATATGCCGGTGTTCCGGGTGGAGCAATCCATGCAGGGAAGAATATCGGGGATTACAATTACTTCAGCATCCGGCCAACCGGGAGATGGTTCTACAGTGAGAGTTAGAGGAACTACAACCATTGGAAATAGTGATCCGCTGTATGTAGTAGATGGAGTAGTGATAAATGGCGGCATTGATTATCTGAGCCAGGCTGATATCGAAACTATTGATGTATTAAAAGACGCCGCCTCTGCAGCAATATATGGAACACAGGGTGCAAATGGTGTAATTCTTATTACAACAAAAAAAGGAAGACCGGGTAATGTGAAAGTAAACTACAATGGATTTATAGGCACTCAAGCTCCATGGCGTAAATTGGATTTGCTGAATGCACAGGAATATGCCACTTTATTGAATGAATCGTATCTAAATGCGGGTCAGGCTATCCGTTTTCCAGATCCTGCCGCGCTGGGTAAAGGCACCGACTGGCAAGCCGCTGTATTTAATGACAACGCCATGATACAAAATCATGAAGTAAGTATTGCAGGTGGCGGCGAAAAATCTACTTATTACGGCTCCTTCGGCTATCTTGACCAGGAAGGTATTGTAGCTACTTCCAATTCAAAATACAAGCGTTTTACTGTTCGCTTTAATTCATCGCACAAAATAACTAATGCGATAACTTTTGGAAATAATATCGGCTATACCCGAACCAAATCTGTTGGTGTTGGTACAAATGGAGAGTGGGGTACGCCATTGAACCGTGCTATCAATATTGATCCAATTACACCTGTTGTAGTTACTGATCCCGCCGTAGTGGTGCAGACGCCTTACACAAATAGCCCTCATGTTGTGAGAGATGCTAATGGCAACCCTTATGGTATTTCAACATTAGTGACTTCTGAAATTTTAAATCCTATTGCTGCCTTGCAAGTAGCACAGGGAAATGGCTGGTCTGATAAGATCGTAGGTAATGCCTATGTAGAAGTGAACCCGATAAAAGGATTGAAACTTCGTTCAAGTATTGGTACTGACCTGGCTTTCTGGGGCGATGAAGGGTTTCAGCCTTTGTATTATTTAAATTCTATTAATCAGAATATAAGTTTGAATGGATATACCCGGAATATTAACCGCGGTATGTATTGGATCTGGGAAAATACAGCTTCTTATTCCAGGAGTTTGGGTTCGCATAATGTGACGGCCTTGATCGGATCA
>JAKFEJ010000544.1:0-8145 GCA_036675745.1 Chitinophagaceae bacterium
GCGGAATACCAGGTGCTGAATTATATTTCAAAAACATATAGTGATAGCTGGACCCCGCCACCGCCACCAATACCACAGCCTGATGAAGGATTTAATCCCGTTTTGGCGCCAGGTGAATTATTGACTATGTTAACTGGTGGAACAAACCTGGGCCGCTTCTGGCAACTGGATGCAGCAGGCAATCCTATTGACTGGATAGCAAAAGGCAATGGCTGGACAACATCAAAAGCTTCTTCCTACAATTGGGGCTGGAATGAAACCTGGGATGCTGCAGCAACTAATTCATGGATACGTTTTGATAATATTGGCGGACAAAATTATACCCGCAATCAAAATGGCGTAACTACTACCGGAACCTTCACCATTAATGAAGCGACCAATGAAGTGACATTAGTTGGCAATACACTTATTCAAAATGCTTCCAGTTGGATGAATCCAACGAACAACGTTTTGAAAGTGATAAAAGCTTTTCCAACAGATTATAAAACAAAAGGAATTTGGTTTGGCACCGGCTATGATGCAAGTAAGGATGAATGGTTCGCATTTCACTACATGATACCCTGATAATAAAAACCAGGAACAATGCTATTTATGCTCTATTGCATAAATGGCATTGTTATTTCCAGGTTATCATCGTCGCTATATCTTAATTGGCTTTCCCGTATTTCAAATATCATTTTACTTCTGGATCTATATTTCATTGGAGCTGGTTGGGCGAAAGCACCGACCATTTGAAGGTGCAGCCAATGATGTCCCGATCTGGCAAATGAACCGGACCGTAGAAATAGATATCAGAAAAATGCCTGGTGAAAAAGATCTGCCAACGACATTGCAACCAAAAAACAATATCATCTATAATGATTAAAAATATTTTATCAGCAGTGGTCCGTTAGATTCCCGACTTTAAAAACACTTTTCCCGTCTTCTGACAATCTTTAGATATTTTCTACTTTTTAGGTTGAACACCATATTTCACTACAATACCATTCACAAGCATTTTTTCTCCTTCATAAGTTACTTTGCCGTCAGCAGGTACACATATAATAACAGCAGCATTTTGCGGAGCTAATTTTATATCCGCAGACGAAGAAACATTACGTGCTATAAACTTCCCGGAAACTGTATTGTACAGGTCTATGCTTTTGCCCGGCTCTATATTTAGTACAACCGATTTATCATCCGGATAAGGATTATAATATAAATAAGAAGGATAAGCTTTATCATGATAAAAATCTGTGGCCAATAAATTTAATTGCAAGACTCCGGGAACATTGGTTGCACGGATAATGCTCCCGAATATACCGGCATGCGCACTTCCATAAATACTGAACTGGGATTCTTCCGGGTTTTTGCCAGCCACCCAAAGAGGTCCGTCGCCCTGTGCAACAGGGCCATTTAAATTTTCATGTTGTTTATAGGATGATTTTTGGATCATACCTTCATACCCTATTACTCCCTTTGTAACTTCCGCCAGTTGCGGAATAGTTTCATGCTCATCCGGCATATACTGCGGATAAAAAAACCTGGTGGCATTGGCGGCATTCAACATCCATTTACCAATAGCAGTTGCATAAGATTGATCATATCGCACCAGGGGTACTAATGGCCAGGCAGCATCATAGGTATTCATTAAAAAACCATAGCCGCCATGATCTACTGTACTGCCAACGATACCCGATATATCAATACCATTCCAGTTGCCAACTAAAAAACCCCATCCCTCCCTGCAAATAGGTGTTCCATCAAAGGTCCAGGCCAGCATTTTATTCATATCATAATTCTTGCCCTGTTCTGCATTTATTCTTGCAGCTAAATAGGCGCCAAACGGCATCAACACTTCATACGTTGGGTTTAATGATTGAGATTGTAAAGCGGTCAATGCGCTCATGGCTCCTTTCAAATATCGCTCATCGCCAAATTTTTTATAGGCTGAATATAATACCCATGCATGACCAGCCGCTGCATCCGGTTGGGCACAGATATTATTTTTCATAGGCTTCATTTTGCCATAATCGAAATAAGACCAGTTATAATTACCATTCAATATGGAATCGGCTTTATAAAATTTCTCTGCAATACTTCTGGCAATTTCAGTAAAGCCCGGCTCATCGGGATATTGATCATAAATAGCATAAAACAAAACATTCGGATATACATCATACCACCAGTCACGGCCATATCCACCACCTAACAGCGCCACTTCAGGACAGGTATTATTCATCATAATATCCCAACCGGTTTCTTTATTAAAATAATTTTTCAGCATGCCAACATAATTGAGGCCCTGCTTATTGGTTTTATCAATACCCACAAGGGTAGCACCCATAACAGCACCCATTGTTGCCAGTGCCTCATGAAACATTCCTTTATTATTAGCCGGGCCCTGGCGTATATCACCCACGGCCGTGTATAAGCCAACTACTGGCTGGTCAAAATTCTTGTTACTACTATCCACCCATACCATCGGCCAGAATTTTCCGGTAGCATTAAAATCATAAACAGTACTGTCAAATTTCAACGCCAGTTTTTGATAGTCTATTATTTCCAGGGGTTGCGGCATACTGGGCATCTTATCAACCCGGGGGATATTCTGTTGCTTAACCGGTATGCCCTCATCTTGTTTACAAGAAACAAAAACAAGGCAGATAAAAACAATTTTTAACCTGTTATTCATACTATCTTTTATTTTGGAATATACTTTTTGTTTTCTCTTATACGATTACCTCCGCCACTTCACCCAGCACTTTCATATCAATTGTTTCCTCTCCGGATGTGAGATTTTTTCCATGTTCAATGATATTTTTTGCAACGAATATCGAACACAACTGCAAGGCGGCAATAATTATAATAGCGTAACGTAATGCAATTTCAGTGGAAATGGAATAAGCTAATAAAAGGAAGGTGCCTGCACCCAGGAACCTGCCCATGTACAAACCTGCTTCATGGTTCAGGATATAAGCAAATTCGCCTCTCTTCTCAATTTTGGAAACAATATCGATCACTTTAAATTGAATAGGAAAATACGCCAGGTCCATCAACGGCTTTGCAATCAATAATAATAGAATGAAAAGGATCACACCGGTTTGATTGAATAATACCCCATTCAGTACAGCGCCTAAGGCAAATAATGTTAGTCCTGCCGCGAATATTTTAATCCTGTCAGATGGTTTAGAGAGGCGGCCCAGTACATACATGATCACGGCCGCAATGATTGCACCAATGGATTGTGCTGTTCCCAACGCCCCTTCCTTGCCTAACAATAACATAATAAGCATAGCCGGCGCTGTTACCAGGAAGCCCTGCGCCAAACCCTTTAATAACGCTAATGACAAAAGCTTATACCATAGTGGATGAAATTTAAAAAATACATATTTCTTTTGAGCCGGATTTTGAAACGTGCCCCTGAAGCAAACAATGGAAGCCATGATAGTGATCAGAAATACTGCACCAGTAATAAACAGGTAGGCCGTATGCACCTGGCCATCGCCGCCCCCTGACTCTATAAACCAGCCGATAGAAACAGGAATGACAACAGCAATGATGGTATAAAAAAACGTTTCCAGGCCGTAATAATAATTCCTGTTATTATCATTGGTAATAGCCAATGCCAGGTAATCACGATTGGCCCAGTAAAAACCAAAAGAGAGGCCCATGGTAATACCTGCAAACCCGATGCCTACCAGATCAAGCGTTTTCAACGACATCATGATCATCATAGACACACCACTGAGCATCATACCGGCGGAATATAATTTTCGAATGTTGAAGTGTTTTAAAAGAAATCCATTTAACAGGAAAGTGAGTGGTATACCGGTATAAATGGTAAGCTGGTAAATAACTACTTTGACCGGATCATTGGAGCTTCGCATTACATAAGCTGCAACGAAAATATCAATGACCGGTAACACCAGTGCATATACGAGGTTTGTCAATACCAGGATACGGAAATTATGCGGCTGACTTTTAAAATGATCAATTTCTATCTTCAGTTTATTACGCATGATTGTATTTTAATAATGAGAATATTTCTTTTATCGAAAACCTGGCTCCGCAAACAAACTCGTCAGAAGCGCCATAATAAATAGTAAGGGTATCGCCATCCGGATCCAAAACATGACCGTTGGTAAATACCACGTTACCAAAAAAACCGCTTAGTTCATAACTGGTAGAAGGGATCATGATCGGCTCTTCTGTGCGGGCAATAACTTTGGAAGGATCGTTATGATCTAAAAGAAAAGCTCCCAGGCAATATTGGTGCTGGTGATTAGCGCCATGATAAATTTCAAGCCATCCTTTATTTGTTTTTACAGGAGCCGCACCAGCCCCTACCCTTGCACTATCCCAATTATCTTTTCTTGTTTTAATAATGCATTGATGATTTCCCCAGTGAATTCCATCCGGCGACTCTGCCAGCCAGATATAATTACCACCGATATCTACACTGCTTGGGCGATGCAGTGCATAAAACAACCCGTTTATCTTCTCTTCAAAAATGGCACAATCCTTATTATGCGGCGGTAGTATCATTCCATGCGATTCAAAATTTTTCCAATCGGTTGTAGTACGCAATCCTACGCCAACGCCGTTACCTGATACCGCTGTAAACGTGAGATAATATTTATTCTCAAGCTTTGTTACCCTGCAATCTTCTATACCGAATGCCTGTAGTATGCCTTCACCAACTAATAATTGATAATTTTCCGGTTGATAAAAACGAATCCCATCATCACTGCAAAGCAACCGCAGATGTGACAGCGTAGTTAAGTAATCAACACCTTTGTAATTGATCACCCGTTCATCCGTTGCTTTCAGGGCCGGATCATCTTTCGCTATTTCAATAATTTCAATAGCTCCTGTTTCCGTCAGAATGGGAAAAGAGATCGTGTTTTCTTTTTGTCCCGGCCTTTCCGCTACTCTTACTATCAACCAGATTTTACCTTCATATTGAAATACTCCCGGATTCAGCAGACAGGTGATCTGCAACCCATCATCACTTGATTGCAGATCAGTTGGCGATAACAACGGGTTTTCGGCAAAGCGCTTCGCTATATCTTTCATGTAAACTTTTGAAAAATTGCATTCGTTATTTATTACAGCAATATGAAAAAGAGTTAATCAAAAAATGAGAACAGATCCTGATCAACCCTTTTATTATGGTAGTTAATATCCTGTATTCTGTGTTATACTGCCACCCGATTTATCAATTTCTCCCTGTGGAATGGGATAGACATAATTTTTGTCCTGGAAATTTTTTCCCAGCGCAGTTAAAACCTGTTTCGCTATTTTCCATCTTTTTAAATCATTGAACCGTTGCGATTCAAAACCCAACTCTACTCTTCTTTCATGTATCAGCCAATCTTTTATTTGGGTTTTATCAGTGGAAGCTACATTTCTGTCGGGCAATGTACCGGCAGGTGGCAAACCACCGCCAACGGTTACTCCTGTTCTTGCACGTTCCCTGATCTCATTAATAATAGCAATAGCGGCGGGATAAGCCCCGGTTTCATTTAATGCTTCGGCTTTCCAAAGCATTAAATCGGCCCAGCGGATAAATATTTTATTGCCCGGTGCGTCATCATTTCCTTTATAGGAAGTATTAGTAGCGCCCAGCAATTTATAAACTGCTTTATCTGCAACGTTAACTGTATACAATAACCGCGGATCATCGTCTTCAAATGCAGAGAGAAAATCATCAGTAGGCGCTATAAAACCCCAATCTAGAGGGGCGCATAACCCGTTACCATTTCTTGGTGTTTTTCCTGGTTGATGATCGTAAGCAAAAATAACTTCATCTTCTTCAAATTCCTTTGCCACACTGAAGTTGTCAAAATAATTTGCATTCAAATTGTAGTAACCGAGCCCTTCCAATTCATTAATAATAGTGATCACTTCGGGCCACTTTTCACTATACAACGCCACTTTTGCCTGTAAAGCCATCACAGCACCTTTGGAAGCCCTCCATTTTTCTGCAGCATCAACATATTTACCGGCAGGTAATAATGTTTTTGCTTCGGTCAGGTCCTTACTGATCTGTATCAAAACATTTTCTTTTGTTTCTCTTTTTGCCACATCATATGCTTCCGAAAAATTTTTAAGGGGGATTAACAACAAAGGCACATCACCAAAAAGATTGACCAGGTCGAAATAGTAGAAGGCTCTTAAAAAATAAACCTGCCCCAGCAAACTTTTTCTAAGCGTTTCATCAAGACCAATTTTACTTGTTATCGCCGGGTCGGTTAAATAGCTGATGGCTAAATTGGACCTGGATATTCCCTCATAGTCATAACTCCATTGACCATTAAAACCCTGGTTGGAAGAAGTGAAATTAAAAGTAGAAATATCATCCATCCATGCCTGGTCGCCATCGGGGTTCCACTTCTTTTTCATATCATCCGAAGCCATATCCTGTAAAATAAAATCGTCGCGGAATACAGTTCCTAAATCCCATCTCCATTCCCCAAGCAGGTTGAGTGTACTGGAAAGCATTTGATAAGATGAGGTAACAGAAGATTTTACCGTATTTAATGTTGGGTCTGTGTTGATCTGTTCGGGAGTAAGCAACCCGATAGGATCTTTATACAATTGCTTTTTGCAGCCCATACCAACAACCAATAGGAGTATCGCCAGTATTTTATATATTGATTTCATATCTTTTGTTTTTAAATACATGAATTAAAACTTAACATTTATACCAAACAAAAAAGCCAGCGATTGAGGATAAGTTCCCCTGTCGAGTATATCAGTAGACTCAGGATCCAGGCCGGTGTATTTGGTGACGGTAAAAAGATTTTGAGCAGATACATAAAGACGCACATCCTGAACGCCCATTCCTGATAGGGCCCGCAGCTTATTTAAAGAATAGCCGATCTCAAGATTTTTCAGGCGCAGGTAAGAAGCATCCTCAACAAAAATGCTGGATTTTTTGCTGCTGCCGTTATCATTAAAAGTAGTCCTGGGAATGGTATTACTGGTGCCTTCCCCATGCCAGCTATTCAGCACATGGGTACTATGATTAAACGGCCGGCTATCATAATCCGTTATTTGTTTAGCATCGTTGTATTTATCAACTCCCTCTACTCCCTGGAATAAAATAGAAAGATCAAAGCTTTTATAGCCTGCAGATAAATTAAGGCCGTAAGAAAGTTTTGGGATCGGGTTTCCAATAAAAGTCCGGTCCTTATCATTGATGACACCATCGTTATTCAAATCTTTAAACTTAATATCTCCCGGTTTATCGGCCGGGTTGGTGGTACCATGTAAATGACTATTGATGTCAGCCTGGTTTTGAAAAATTCCTTCCATCACATAACCATAAAATGAACTGAGCGGTTGACCGGCTTCTGTTTTGAAAACATCGCCAACTATACTTGGCAAATTGGGATGCAGCTTTTCTACCCTGTTCGTTACAGTTGCCATATTCGCATTGATACTGTATTTAAATTCTCTGCCGCTATTCCTGTAATTCAAAGCCAGTTCAATTCCCTTATTACTCACTTCGCCCGCATTCACAATAGTGGGCTTTACATCGCCTACAAAGGCTGGCAATTGTACGCCCAATAAAATGTCTGAAGTCTTTTTATTAAAATAGTCTACAGAGAAATAAAGCTTGTTTTGCAGTAAGCCGATATCAAGACCTATATTATTCTGCGTAGTGCTCTCCCATTTCAAATCAGGATTACCGTAGCGATCCACCACATACTTGTCTCCGTCTTTGCGTAACAAGGTGAGATAGGTATAATTCCCAATTTCCTGGTTACCTAATTTACCGATGCTGCCCCTGAGTTTCAAATCGGATATCCAATTCACATCCTGCATAAATTCTTCGTTGGAAATTTTCCATCCTGCTGAAACCGATGGAAAATAACCCCACTGGTTATTCGGTGCAAACCTGGAAGAAGCATCTGCCCGGAAATTGGCAGTAAGAATATATTTTGTATCATACATATAAGTAGCAGAACTAAATAAGGAGAACAGTGACCATTCAGACCCGGAGCCGCCATTATTCTGATCCAGTGTACCACCATAATTCAGGTATTGAAAGGTTTCTCTTATATAATCAAACCGCTGTCTTGATGCACCGATGGAAGAAGATTTGTTACTGATAAACTCACTACCTACCATCGCACTGACAGTATGTTTTTGAAA
>JAKFEJ010000105.1:0-8103 GCA_036675745.1 Chitinophagaceae bacterium
TTTACTTTATGCGGCATCGCCGATGAGCCCACTTCTCCTTTTATTGTTTTTTGTTTAAAATATTCCATCGAAACATAGGTCCATATATCACGGGAAAAGTCGATGAGAATATTATTAACCCGTTTCATACAATCAAAATGGGCCGCCAGGTTATCATAGTGTTCTATCTGGGTGGTAAACTGCTGGCGGTTCAAACCTAAACGATCCGTAAATTCATTGCCAAACTTTACCCAATCTGTTTTAGGAAATGCAACATGATGTGCATTGAAATTGCCGGTAGCTCCTCCAAATTTTGCACTGAAAGGAACAGTAATGAATAGCTCTATCTGTGCTTGTATTCTTTCTGTGAATACCATTATTTCTTTGCCCAGCCTGGTAGGACTGGCTGGCTGGCCATGTGTATGTGCAAGCATAGGAATATTCTTCCACTCTTCCGCCAGCAGCTTGAATTGCATATTCAGGTTCAGCAATCCCGGGAGGTATTCATATTCGATAGCATGTTTCCATAACAAGGGAATGGCGGTATTATTGATATCCTGCGAAGTAAGTCCGAAATGTATCCACTCTTTGGCTGCTTTCCCATCGCTTTTTTCCAGTTCATTTTTAAGAAAATATTCTACCGCTTTTACATCGTGGTTGGTTGTGTATTCTATTTGTTTTATTTCCTGTGCATCTTCCAGGCCAAAATCTTCCGCAAGTTTATTCAGGTGTTTAATTGTTTTGCTGGAAAACTTGAAAAATTTTTTTCTTTCCAGGAAAAGCAGGTATTCAATTTCTACCAGTACCCTGTATTTCATCAAGGCATATTCAGAAAAATATTCATCAAGGTGTTGTACCTGTCTTCTGTAGCGGCCATCTATGGCGGAAATAGCGGTAAGTGCTGATAGTTCCATGAAAAAATTTATGGTTTATGGTTTATGGTCCGCTGGTTGTATAGAACCATGCTAAATAAACGAACCGTAAACATGGGGTAATTATCTTTGCGGCAAAGATAAAGAACACAAATTGTAGAAATGAAAGATAATAACGCCCCTTTTAGTCACGGCAAAGATCGGGGAAGTAAGAATGGGGGTACTAAGATTCGTGTAGGCATCGTCAATTACCTGAATACAAAACCGCTGATCTATGGTTTGCTAAAGAAACCGGTAAGTGAAATGATTGAGCTGATAGGAGCGTATCCTGCAAAGCTGGCTCAGATGTTGGTCAATGATGAAATAGATGTTGGCCTGATACCGGTAGCGGTTATTCCTCAACTCCCTTCTTATTATATCAATGGAAATTATTGCATTGGAACTGAGGGTGAGGTCGCTTCCGTCTGTTTGTTCAGCGAAGTACCCATGCATGAAATAAAAAAAGTTTATCTCGATTACCAAAGCCGTTCTTCCGTAGCTCTCTTAAAATGGCTGATGAAAGAATCCTGGGGCATTAACCCGGAAATTATCCAGGCTGAAGACGAAACTTACCGTCAACAAATCAAAGGAACAACGGCGGGATTGGTTATAGGCGACCGGGCTTTGGAGCAGCGGAAGATATCTACATTTATTTATGATCTCGGTAGTGAATGGCGATCTATCACAGGGCTGCCTTTTGTATTTGCAGCCTGGGTAAGCACAAAGAAATTACCTGATGATTTTATTAAACTTTTTGATGAGGCGAATGCAATGGGGCTGGAGCATATTGATGAGATAGTAAAAGAAACACCCTTTGATCTTTACGATCTTAAAAAATATTATACCATACATCTTAGTTACGGGCTGGATGATTATAAAAAAGAAGGGATGCGGCGTTTTTTGGGCTTTATCAATGAAATGAATAAGGAAGGGTTGTTATCTATGGGTTATGATATATGAAAGCCGCCCTTTATATTTGCCTGAAAATAAACCTTTGAATGAAAAAAGCCCTTATCACCGGAATTACAGGACAAGATGGAGCTTACCTGGCTGAGTTGCTATTGAACAAAGGCTATGAAGTGCATGGAATTAAACGCCGTACTTCCCTTATTAATACCCAAAGAGTTGATCACCTGTACCAGGACCCGCACGACTCTAATCTTAAAATGGTACTTCACTATGGAGATCTGACCGATTCTACCAATATCATCCGTATTATTCAACAGGTGAAACCCGATGAAATATATAATCTTGGTGCCATGAGCCATGTTCAGGTAAGCTTTGAAGAGCCGGAATATGTGTGCAATACCGATGCCGCAGGTACATTGCGGATACTGGAAGCGGTAAGGATCCTTGGCATGGAAAAAACGACAAGAATATACCAGGCGTCAACTTCCGAATTATATGGTAAAGTGCAGGCTGTTCCGCAAAGCGAAACAACCCCATTTTACCCAAGATCGCCTTATGGAGTTGCTAAATTGTATGCTTTCTGGATCACGGTAAACTACCGTGAAGCTTATGGCATGTACGCCTGCAATGGAATTTTATTCAACCATGAAAGCCCATTACGGGGAGAAACATTTGTGACCCGCAAAATAACAAGAGGGGTGGCGGAGATCGTATTAGGCTTAAAGAAAAAACTTTGGTTAGGCAACCTGGATGCAAAACGTGACTGGGGACATGCAAAAGATTATGTAGAAGCGATGTGGCGGATACTCCAGCAGGATGAACCGGAAGATTTTGTAATAGCAACAGGCGTTACAACATCGGTAAGAGATTTTGTGAAATTGGCTTTTGCGCATGCGGGTGTAACCATAGAATTTGAAGGCGAAGGGGAAGCGGAAAAAGGAATTGTAGCAGATGTTGCTAATAGCGATATTCCTTTAAAAAAAGGAGATATAATAGTAGAAGTAGATAAACGGTATTTCAGGCCAACAGAGGTAGATCTTCTTCTTGGAGATCCTACAAAGGCGAAAGAAAAACTCGGCTGGGTGGCAAAATATACAGTGAGTGAATTAGCTAAAGAAATGGTAGATGCGGACATTGAAAATTTCCGGAAAGACGTCGTTCTGAAAGAGTCGGGTTTTAAAACATTAAGGCAATTTGAGTAATGGAAAAAAATAGTAAAATTTATATAGCAGGCCATCGGGGTATGGTGGGTTCATCAATTGCAAGAAAACTGGAAAAGGAAGGCTTTACAAATGTTCTTATCAGAACGTCTTCTGAACTTGATCTTTGTAATCAGCAGGCGGTGAATGATTTTTTTGCAAAAGAAAAGCCCGAATACGTTTTTCTTGCTGCGGCTAAAGTAGGAGGGATACTGGCTAATAATATTTACCGGGCTGAGTTCTTATATAATAACCTCCTGATAGAAGCGAATATTATACATGCCGCTTATGTAAATGGCGTGAAGAAATTATTGTTCCTGGGAAGTTCCTGCATTTACCCAAAATTGGCACCACAACCCCTGAAAGAAGAATATTTGCTTACTGGCTTGCTTGAATCCACCAATGAGCCATATGCTATCGCAAAGATCGCTGGTATCAAACTTTGCGAAGCCTACCGTGATCAGTATGGTTGTAATTTCATTTCTGCCATGCCTACCAACTTATATGGGCAAGGCGATAATTACCATTTACAAAACTCGCATGTTGTTCCGGCCTTACTTCGTAAGTTTCATGAGGGAAAAATGAACAAAGCGGATCATGTGGAAATATGGGGAACAGGGTCGCCCTTGCGGGAGTTTATGTATGTGGATGATTTAGCAGACGCTTGTTTTTTCATCATGGAGAATTATGATGGAAAACTTTTTGTAAATGCCGGTACCGGTGAAGAAGTTTCGATCAAAGACCTGGCAGCAATAGTGAAAGAGGTAATAGGGTATCAAGGGGAAATTAGGTTTGACACTTCTAAACCGGATGGAACACCCCGCAAGTTGATGGATCATACCCGGCTTCATAAAATGGGATGGTCACATAAAGTTTCCCTGAAAGACGGGTTGGCAAAAGCGTATCAGTACTTTTTGAAAGAGAGTAAAGGGTGATATAATATTTTTATTGTATGTCTATCGAAAAATTCCCATCTGGATATGACTCGCGACAAGTCATTTATTTTTCGGTCTTTAGGCTTGTAATGTTTTACGATTAAATTTCGATACTTTTATCTTGAACCATTTGAGTCATTTTTGTTTTTGCAATTCAAAAATATTTTATCTCAAATGCTTGTTTTTTTATTAAGAAGCTTGGGCTATCTATGCAGTTGCAATAAAACTAACTCAATGAAACAAAAAACCTTCTACTTAAGGCCAAAAGCAAAATACCTTTTATTTTTTTTTTGCTTTCTCCCTTTTGGGATTAATGCCCAAACGGTAATACAAAACTGGGCTACGATATGGGACGGAAGCGCAGTGTCTGCTGGTCCTAATGATATGACAATAGATGCTCAGGGTAATATATACACCGCTAATAGCAGTAATAATACTATAAGTAAAATATCATCTACAGGTAACTTAACACAAGTTTGGGCTACTTTGGCAAGTAATGCAGCTCCTTATTCCATAGCCATAGATGCACAGGGTAATGTATATATTACTAATCCCGGTAATAATACCGTAAGTAAAATATCAACTACAGGTATTGTAATACAGGCTTGGGCTACTCTATCCGTCAGCCCTTATGCAATAGCCATAGATGCCCAGGGTAATGTGTATACCGCTAATAGAAGTAACAATACTGTAAGCAAAATAACTGCAACAGGTATGGTTACACAAGCCTGGGCTAAACTGGCAAGCAATGCCGGACCCAGGGATATAGCCACAGATGCACAAGGAAATGTGTATACCGCTAACAATAATAATGGTACTATAAGCAAAATAACGACAGCCGGTAGCTTAACACAAGCATGGGCTACTTTGGCAAGCGGTGCTATTCCCGCTGCTATAGCCATAGATGCGCAAGGCAATGTGTATGCTGCTAATGGTCATCAAAATGGTTATGCTACTGTAAGCAAAATAACAGCAGCAGGCACCACGACACAAGAGTGGTGCAAGCTAGGGTATCTATACATGCCTCGTGGCATAGCCATAAATAATACAACAGGTTATATATACGTAGCTAATTATGGTTCTTATAGAGTAAGTAGAATAACACCAACGGGGGCCGCTTTGTGGAATTGGGGTTCACTCTCAAAGGGTTCCGGACCTCAAGGTATCGTAATTGATGCACAAGGCAACGTATACACCACTAATTATGATAATAATACTGTAAGCAAAATAACTCCGGCAGGTGATATTACACAAAATTGGGCTATGTTAGCACAAGGCGTTTCAAAACCAGCCGCCATAGCAATAGATGCACAGGGTAATATATTTACCGCCAATATAAATAATAATACAGTAAGCAAAATAACAGCAGCAGGAGCCGTTACTCAAGTATGGGCTGCATTGGGAAGATTCCAAGGACTGGATGCTAATCCTTGTGCCATAGCCGTAGATGCACAAGGTAACGTATGGACAGCTGACTATACTATGAATACAGTAAGCAGAATAACCCCATCCGGTATTATAGCCCAGGATTGGTATGTTGGGCATGGAGGCAATTCTGGTGCTATTGGCTGGCCAATAGCCATAACCATAGATAAACAAGGTAATGTATACACAGCTAATGAGGAGAGTTTTACAGTAAGTAAAATAACGCCTAATGGTGAGGAAACTGACCCATGGGCTACATTAGCGGATGGCGCTTTTCCTAACGGTATAGCCGTAGATGCACAAGGCAATGTATACACGGTTAACAGACAACTTAATACAGTAAGCAAAATAACGCCATCCGGTACTGTAACACAAGCCTGGGCTACGCTGGCAAGTGATGCTTACCCAGTTGCTATAGCCATAGATGCGCTGAATAATATATATACAGCTAATGGTGATAATAATACCGTAAGTAAAATAACCGCGGCTGGTGTATTAACACAAACCTGGGCTACACTTGCAAATGGCGCTAATCCTTGGGGCATAACCATAGATGCACAGAATAATATATATACAGCTAATGGTGGTAATAGTACCCTAAGTAAAATAACCGCGGCGGGTGTATTAACACAAGCTTGGGCTACACTTGCAAATGGTGCTAATCCTCAGGGCATAGCCGTAGACGCACAGGGTAATTTGTACACAGCTAATTATGGTGATAATACCATAAGCAAAATAACACAGGACACAATGCGTTTGCTTGGCCTTACTGCGGTATTCATAAACAACAATACCCTACTGCAATGGCAAACTACCAACGAGGTTAACACTTCGCATTTTAATATTCAACGCAGCAGCAATGGCAGAGATTTTACTACCGTAGGCAAAACCAATGCAGTAGGCAGTGGGGATGGCAGTTACAGCTATACAGGAAGTGCTAGCAGCCTAAATACACCTGTAATATACTACCGCTTGCAAATAGTAAATAAAGACAGCAGCTTTACGTATAGCCCAACTGTACAAGTTGTTGAGCCTTCAGCTTTAAGTATTTATCCCAATCCTGCGGACAATTATATTAATGTAAGCACTGCCAATACCGGTAGCATTAATATTTACAATGCAGCAGGCAATTTGATTAAAACACAAAAAGCACAAGCAGGCAATAATACAGTAAATATTCATACATTGCCATCAGGTACATATTTTATAACAGTAGGTAAAGAGCAAGTGCAGTTTGTAAAACAGTAAAAAAATAGGTTGATATATTTTCACAAGCCATATTATACTTTGGTATCGGTTTGTGGGGGATATTGATCGATGGAAAAAAATTAAGACAGCTAAGGGTGTTAATTAACTCAAGTTTCCCGCTTTAGTTAATATTTTTGATTTGAAAAGCCGTGACAAATAGTAGATTTTTCAGTAAGAGCCGTCATGGGATATGAAGGCGAAATAAAATTTGATACATCTAAACCGGAGGGAACACCACCCAAGTAGAGTCTGTGGGGAACTGGAACACCTTTAAGGGAATTTATGTATGTAAATGATTTGGCAGATGCCTGTCTTTTTTGATGCAGAAATACAACGAAAGATTATTTATCAATGTTTTGGTACGGGTGAAGAAGTTACGGTAAACGAACTGGCAAATCTTGTAAAAGAAACCGTTGGATTTACTGGTAAAATCAATTTTAATGATAACAAACCAGATAGTACCCCGCAGAAATTGATGGATAGTTCAAGAATTCATAACCTGGGTTGGAAACATAAAATTTCTTTGCAGGATGGATTAAAAATGGCGTACCAGCATTTTCTTAGTGAAATAAAAAACGGTTAGCCGTTCTTTTCGCAATTACAGACTACTTTTAAGGACGATCAAGGGCCGTGATGATTTTAGAGATCGGGGTCTCCACGCCTGTAATAACTTGCTTTAGAGCTATTGGAATAAGCTTTTTTCGACTATTTTAGCATTCAATAGCTGGATCCACCTTATTCGAAGCTACCCGTAATTATGAACCATTTGCTGACTGCTTTATCCCGAACCGTAGGTACAGTATTTTTCTTCCTTTTTCTTTTTGTAGAAAAAGCATCTTCTCAAACATGTAATAATTGGCTGTCTCTCCCTTCGTATCAATCATATGTAAGTGTGGGAGACTTGGATGTGACTGGTGATAAGATAACGGTCGAAGCTACCTTTATGCGAACGACTCCTTACTTGGGAGGACAGATTTGGGCAGGTGACCTGGTATCGAAACATAATGACCCATCGGATGCCAATTATCTTTTACGTCCCAATAATGCAGAGATCACTACTACAAATGGTTATTTCCGTACGCCGGAAATATGTGAGATAGAGCTCAACAAAATCTACCATGCTGCTATGGTGTATGACGGAACGACTTTAAAATTTTACAGGAATGGATTTTTGATGAGCAGTGTGCCTGCCACTGGGAATATGTTTCAGAATAATTTTCAGACAAGGATAGGGTTGTATGATGCGCTTGTACACAATACCAACCTGATCGGTTATATAAATGAAGTTCGTCTATGGAATGTGGCTCGTAGCCAAAACCAGATAAAGGCCTACATGAATTCTTCATTACCTAATCCTGCCACACAGACTGGTTTATTAGCTTACTATACGTTTGATAATTTATTGAATAAGCAGGGCAATACGGCATGGAATGGAACCCTGTTTGGAACGGCTTCCATCAATCAAATCAATCCTGAGTGTTTATTTATACCTGACTC
>JAKFEJ010000046.1:0-8079 GCA_036675745.1 Chitinophagaceae bacterium
TTGATGGAGCGTTTTCCTTTTAATACAGCTTCTACGCATTGAAGCCTAAATTCATAACCGTACTTGTTTCTTTTATACATAAAAATACCCCCAATTAGTGTCTAACTTTTTGGGGGCAGTACAGAAATGAGACGGCTTTTCTGTTTTCTTATTTTTTAAGGTTAAAACCCTTTCTTCTCCTTCGCTTTTAGCATCGGGTTAATACCGGGTGCTGGTGTCACATTTTTCTTTTGTTTAAACAATTGGAATTTACTTGGTGCGGCAATATTGCCCCAACTGTTATTGCTTTCATCAATATCGGCCGTTTCCCGCATAGGATCCAGTTTTACAGAAGCTACTTCTTTATCCTTTACAAAAGTTTTTATTACTTTATTTTCATTCGATCTCCAAACCTGCGCTGGTATCCTGTCAACTTCTTTCGTACCATCTTTATAGGTCCATTCCACAATGATCGGCATTATCAGTCCGCCTTTATTACTAAAGGTTAATTCATATAAATGCTTATCGGCATACTTCTTTTGACCGGCTTCATCCAATGCTTCTATTTGTGCTTTTACCTGTACGGGATATTGGGTTGAATCATGTTTTTCTATCCCACGGTCATACTGCCAGTAAAAATCACGAAGCGATTTATCTTTATCCGTTTCAAAAACAATATTCTCATCCGTTCTGTTGCGGATCTTTGAAATGTCTTCAAAATCATTTACCATAGGTTTAGCTAAGCTTGTCATCATTACGGTATCACGCATTGGAGGAATTGCTGTTACATCGGGCCTTGCATATTTCACCGTGTCAAGTGAAATATCACAGGGATCAGTACCATAAAACCAGCCTCTCCAAAACCAGTCAAGATCTTCGCCCGTTGCATCTTCTATAGTACGGAAAAGGTCAGCAGGAGTCGGAGACTTAAAAGCCCAGCGCCTTGCATATTCTTTAAATGCGTAATCAAAAAGTTCGCGGCCAAGAATAGTTTCACGGAGGATATTAAGTGCCGTAGCAGGTTTGCCATATGCATTGGAACCAAACTGAATTATATTTTCAGAGTTTGTCATTATAGGCTCTAACTGATCTTTCGGCAATTTCATATAATCAACCATTGACCAGGCCGGCCCGCGGTTCGAAGGAAATTTATTATCCCAAAGTTCCTGGGTCAGGTATTGGAGGTAAGTATTCAAGCCCTCATCCATCCAGCTCCATTGACGTTCATCGCTGTTAACGATCATCGGGAAAAAGTTATGACCTACTTCATGAATGATGACATAGATCGCTGCGTTTTTTGAGCCTTCTGTATAACTGCCATCTTTTTCGGCACGACCCGGATTGAAACAGATCATTGGATATTCCATACCCTGGTTTCCTTCCACACTCTGTGCAACAGGGTAGGGATAAGGAGTAGAAAATTTAGAATAAGTTTTAATAGTGTGAGCCACTGCTTTGGTAGAGTACCTGCTGTAAATGGGATAAGCTTCTTTTGCATAAAAACTCATGCACATTACTTTTTTTCCTTCTACCGTTACAGGCATTGCATCCCATACAAATTTGCGGCTGCTTGTCCATGCAAAGTCACGAACATTATCCGCTTTAAAAAGCCATGTTTTTTTCGCTGTACTTCTCTTTTTCTCCGCTGCTTTAGCTTCATCCAGCGTTACAATTTCTACCGGCTCTTTTGCTGTTTGAGCTTTTTGCCAACGTGTTTTTTGCACCGGGCTAAGATTAGCTGCGTAATTAAGACATTCGCCAGTTGAACCCACGACATGGTCAGCCGGTACCGTCATCTGTACCTTGAAATTTCCAAAACTCAATGTAAATTCCCCACGGCCTGTGAACTGGTGATTTTGCCAGCCCTGGTCATCGCTATACTTGCAAAGACGGGGATACCATTGTGTAATGGTAAAAGCGGCGTTGCCATCTTCAGGAAAATATTCATAACCGCCACGGGCACCGCCAAATCTCAGGTAGTCGCTGCGGTTAGCGAGTTTATAATCCCAATCAATTTTAAAAACAAATCGCTGACCTGGTTTTAATGGAGTGGGTAATTCCACTCTCATCATTGTTTTATTGGTCAATGATTTCAATGCTTTACCGTTAACATCTACAAGTTTTTTGATATTGAAACCATAACCGTTATTCTCTCCTTTTTCTATAGCAGCGTCCAGCATATTATCAGTAGCTTGTTTTGGTAGCTGGCTATTGTTTTGGTAATTAGCATTATTTACAGTGCTATGCTGGTTCTCGTCCAGTTGCAACCACAGGTAAGTAAGTACATCCGGCGAATTATTAAAATAGGTAATGGTTTCACTTCCCGTAAGTTTCAAATTGGGCTCATCCAGTTCACATTTAATATCATAATCGACCCGCTGTTGCCAGTACTTTGGTCCCGGAGCTCCGCTGGCGGTACGGTATTCATTGGGTGTTGGCATAATGGTGCCCAACTGCTCAAACTTATTTCCATGATTACTGCCCGGGTTATTTTGGATATTCTGCGTCAACCCAGCAGAATAAAAACCGGTAAGCATCATTGAAAAGAAAATAAACTTTTTCATTTGTGTGTGTTGTTTTATAATGACGATACTCTTTCTAATGCTATTTTAAATGAAAGGCCGAATACGACTGCTGATAAAAATATGACCCAATCCCTGCGAACAACTTTAAATAGGTTGACAATAAGATGGGCGGTAAATAATAAGATCAATACAACAACGATTTGCCCGGCTTCCAGTCCAACATTGAATCCAAAAAGGCTCCAGCCAAGATTCTGATCTTTCGCCAGCATATAGCGCAGCGAATTGGCAAACCCCATTCCATGTATCAAACCA
Source organism: Chitinophagaceae bacterium (assembly GCA_036675745.1). GTDB lineage: Bacteria > Bacteroidota > Bacteroidia > Chitinophagales > Chitinophagaceae > Terrimonas_B. The sequence goes on from JAKFEJ010000046.1 coordinate 2,817, forward strand.
AAGAAAAGAGCTAAAAAATAATTGATGCGTATAGATTTTGGTGTAAACTTTTTTTGAAACAAATTGGAAAAAGCAGTGATGATGATAGTAACGGGTATCAAAAACTCTACCCAATTAGTTGGAAAGCGGATCACATCCAATACGCTTAGTGCAAGAGTAAGTGAATGGCCGATAGTAAAAGCGGTGACAAGTATCAAAACCTGTTTCCAGTCTTTTAAAAGATAAATAGCAGCGATGGCTGCTATAAAAAGCTGGTGATCCAATGCGTCTGCGCTAATAATATGTTCCCATCCGAGCCGGAAATAAAATCCAAAATCTCCCATTTTTGTTTTTAGAAGGCCGATTGCTCAACCGTTTGTATATTTTTAACGTCGTGTAGTTGCAAAGCATCAAAATAACACACAGTTTTGTAACTGAAAAAAAAATTTGGTCAATGGTAACATTACTCAATAAATGGCTTTTTATCTTGCTGGTTCCTGCAAGTTTATACATAACAGAAAGAACATATGAGGGAAAACTCTTATTTCCGGAAACCACTGATCGGTTATTACATCCTATACATGTGAGTGTTACTGAGATCAATCACAATGCTACTGATAAGACGCTTGAGATCAGCGTAAGAATATTTACTGATGATTTTGAAAAAATACTGGCAAAGAATTACAAAACCCGGGTTGATCTTATTAATCCCGACAAAAAAGCGATGGATAAATTGGTAAGCGATTATATCAAAACGCATTTAACTATCAGGGCCGATGATAAACCTGTTAATTTTTCTTACCTGGGGTTTGAAAAAGAAGATGAAGTGATCAATAGTTACCTGCAGGTTGATAATATAGCTACGGTCAATAAAATTGAACTGGTTGATCAACTGATGCATGATCTTTTTACCGATCAAACCAATCTTATACATGTAATAGTTGGTGGAAAACGGAAAAGCATGAAACTGGATTACCCTGATAAAGAAGCGGTATTTAATTTTTAGTTGCGGCAACCGTTTCTCGTTTCTGGTTACTCGTTATTTCGTTACTCGTTGCCCTTGATAACAGATACTTTTCTACAAACCCGCACTGATTTATTGAACGAAAAATTTACAACATTGAGATCATCACCATTATTCATGTAATTTTCGATCTGCGGAGCAACGAGAAACCAGAAACGAAATAACGAGAAACGAATCATTCCATCTCTTCTCTCAACGCTTTGCTGATCTTCACCAATACTTTATCAATGCGGTGCCCATCCATGTCTACGATCTCGATGCTAAAACCTTTCCACTCCAGTTTCTCACTGGGATGTGGTATCCGTTGCAGGCGATGAAGAATAAAACCAGCCAATGTATCAAATTCCTGTTCACCTTCATTCATCCATTCCGCTTTTTCAAAATGGGTTAAAAAATCATAGAAAGGTATCTGTGCATCTACCAGGAAAGTGCCATCTTCCCGTTCCGTGATCTCGTAGTCTGAAAGATCCGGTTGCGGCATATCACCAATGATAGCTTCGAGGATATCATTCAATGTTATCATTCCTAAAATACTGCCGTATTCATCAACGATAAAACAGGAATGTAGTTTTGATTCCTTGAATTTTTCCATTACCTGGAAGGCCGTATTATTTTCGGGTACAAACAAGGCAGGACGCATCAGGTTCCTGAGTTGTACATTATCGGGGCTCACATACATATCCTTGATTGCAACAACACCTTTGATAACATCAATCGTACTGTCGCAGATAGGATATACAGAATGAGGTTCGCTCATGATCTTTTCTTTGATCGTTTCTTCCGTATCATCAAGGCCAAACCAGATAATATCACTGCGATGCGTCATAAGTGAAGTAATGTTCCTGTCACTAAGATGAAACACCCGTTCAATGATATCCTGCTCTGTTTCTTCAATAGTTCCCTGCTCGGTACCTTCACTGATAATAGCTTTGATTTCTTCTTCCGTTACCTGGTTGTCTTTGGGCTTTAAGCCAAATATTTTTACAATAAGATTACTTGAGTTGCTTAACAACCAGATAAAAGGGTGAGTGATAAGACTGAGAATTCTCATGGGCCGGGCAGATGCTTTCGCAATAGCTTCAGGACGGGAAAGCCCCAGCCTTTTTGGCACCAGTTCTCCGAATATGATGGTGAAATAAGTAACGATAATAACGACTATAGCCGTGGCGATGCCATAACTATAAGGCGCCAGTGAGGGCCATTGACTTAAAAAAGCAGCAAAATCGTCGGTGATCTTTTCACCGGAATAGATACCTAACAAAATGCCGATAACGGTCATACCCATTTGTACTGTAGAAAGAAATGTCTCGGGCTTGTTAGCTAATTTAAGAGCTTCATCCGCTTTTTTATCACCCCTGTTAGCTTGTACTTCTAACCGGGATTTTCTTGCAGACACCAACGCAATTTCAGCCATTGAAAAAAGACCATTCAGCAGGATCAGCCCTGCCAGTATAAGTATTTCCATTAAGAAGAAACAGTTGATTGTGCATCGAAGATAGCGAATCCGTAGCGCTTATTGAAAACGCTGCCGGTCAATCCGCCGAAAAGCAGGCCCAGCAATGCTCCCCCTGCTATATCAGAGGGATAATGGATCCCAATATATACTTGTGAATAAGCGACAAGTGCCGCCCATATAAAAGCGATAGCAGCCCATTGTTTTAATAAGTGACGGGTAGTGATAAAGAAAAAAGTGGCTAGCCCAAAATGATTGGCCGCATGATTGGAAACAAAACTATAACCGGTAGAACAATGATCGGTCAATAGCCTGACATTAAAAAAGAAATCAGGATCGCCGCATGGACGGATCCGTTGAAAGCCATGTTTAAAAACATAATTGCCGGTCATATCTGTAAGAGCGATCGTTACCATAAAAAATAATATCCACCACAGACCTTTAACTTTGTAATTAAGTATCGCAAATACAGCCAGGAATAAATAAAGCGGCGCCCAATTTAATGCATAGCGCATAAAAGGCATAAGGTTGTCAAAAAAAGGATTGGTGAGATCACTGTTAATTTTTATGAACAGCCATTGATCCAGTTTTTCAAGCTTTTGCCAGATATTTAATAAGGAGAAGAAGAGCATGGGCGCAAAAATACCAATTGCAGGTTAAATTGTTGCCGGTAACCAGTAACCGGAAACAGGGAACCAGTTGTCTAAGTCATATAAATGATCTTCTTTTGCAGTCTTTCCCGGGAAAAAAATAAATTATCAAAAGTCTTGGATGTTAAAAAGGTATAAAATACCGAAAACGATATTGTGGGTGATCAACCTGTTCCTGATCTTCCTGTTGATATTTACATTATTCAGGCTGGCTACTTATTTTGCATTCAAACCCGCTAATTTTTCTTTTAGCGATCTTTTGCCATCTTTCCTCATGGGGGTACAGTATGACCTTCGGTGGATCGCTATTATTTTGTTGCCGGTTGTAGTAGTAAGTATGTTCCCTCAATTTTCTCCGTTCCATTCAGCGCCCAATAAAAAATGGTGGACCTGGTACCTGGCTGTAGTAACTTTTATCGTCTTCTTCTTTTTTGCCGCTGATTTTGGAAGTTTCTCCTATAATCAAACAAGGCTTGATGCAGGCGCTATGAATTTTGTAGAAGATCCCGGCATCTCTATAGAAATGATGTGGCAAACCTATCCCTTATTCTGGATGATACTGGGGCTATTGGTATCGGTACTACTTTTCCGGTGGATGTACCGCAAAAGCCATTGGCGGGTGATCACCAGTACCGATGGATTAAAAATCCCTTACCGCAGAAAGTATTTTGTTATTACCGCCATTATACTTGTTGTATTGATCTATGGGCAGGTAGCATTAAGGCCGCTGACATGGAAACAATGTTTTGTATTCCAGGATAGTTTTAAGTCCTATCTCGCTTTAAATCCATTGCAGAATTTTTTTGCAACATTAAAACTTCGCAAGCCTGAATTCAATGAGCAAAAAGCAAGAGACTCCTTTCCTGTAATGGCTGAATGGATGCAGTTGCCTGATAAAACCAATTTCTCTTATCGTCGTGTCGTAGCGCCGGGTAGCAAAGCATTGGAGAGCCGGCCCAATATTGTGCTGGTGATGTGTGAGTCTTTTAGCATGTATAAAAGTACAATGAGCGGTAACCCGCTTAATACTACACCTTATTTTGATTCGCTGGCACGAAATGGAATATTCTTTGAGCGTTGTTTTACACCACATTTTTCTACAGCCCGGGGTTTGTTTGCCATTATTACGGGCATACCCGATGCGCAATTATTCAAGTTCTCTACCCGTAATCCACTCGCTATAAAGCAACATACCATCATAGATAATTTTGAAGGTTACGATAAACACTATTTCCTGGGAGGTAATCCGGAGTTTAACAATTTTGGAGGATTACTTAAAAATATCAACGATCTGCAAATGCATACGGAAGGCAGTTTTAAATCGCCGAAGATAAATGTGTGGGGTATCAGCGATAAGGATCTTTTCCTGGAAGCGAATGATATTTTCCGGAAAAAGAACAAACCTTTCTTTGCAATCATACAGACATCTGATAATCACCGTCCTTACATGATACCGCCCAATGATACGGATTTTGTGAAATTAATTATACAAGAACAAGAGTTACTGAAATATGGTTTTGAATCGCAGGAGGAATACAATACTTTTCGCTATTCAGATTATTGTTTCCGAAAGTTTATGGAAGCCGCGGAAAAAGAAGATTATTTTCATAATACCATTTTTGTTTTTATCGGCGATCATGGTGTAGCCGGCAATGCCGAAGCTATGTATCCTGCCGTATGGACCAACCAGCGGTTGACGGATGAGCATGTACCCCTGTTATTTTATGCGCCTTATTTATTAAAGCCGCAGAAAAGAACTGAAGTGGTTTCACAGATTGATGTATTGCCAACTATAGCCGGGATGATACAGCAACCTTATATAAATACAACATTGGGCCGTGACCTGCTGGATCCTGCTAAGAAAAATAATTACGCCTTTATCACTAATACAGCGGGTAAAGTAGGTATCGTCACGGATGATTTTTATTTTATAAAAAATCTCAACTTTCCCGATGATAAAATGGTAGCGATAAGAGATAGCAGTTTCCGCTTTAACAAACAGCAACGGGATTCCATCCGCCAAAAGATGTCGGATTTTACTTCCGCTTTTTTTGAAACAGCAAGGTATATGCTGATGAATAACAAGAGCGATTAAAAAGCAAGGCACACGGAACAGGAAAGAAACAAGGAACAAGAAAGAAAAATTTTAACCGCCTG
>JAKFEJ010000321.1:0-8066 GCA_036675745.1 Chitinophagaceae bacterium
TTTTATTTTTGAAATTTGATATGAATTATTTAGCCTCCCAGACCAACGCACTGGCGCCTAATATAGCAGCGTCCGATTCACGTAAATGGCTGATCAGGATCTTCACTTTATTTTGAAATACCTGGATCAGGTTAGATTCCATGTGTTCCTTTGTGGGCTTTAAAAGAAGATCGCCGGCTTTTGTCAAGCCGCCAAAAAGTATGATCGCTTCAGGACTTGAAAACATCACTGCATTAGCCAATGCAAGACCCAATATCCTGCCTGTAAAATCATAAATATAGCGGGCCAGCTCATCGCCTTTGATAGCCGCTTCATAAACTTTTTTTGAATCCAGTTCTTTTTTAGGAATATCTCTCAGGAGACTTGGTGTATCCGATTTTTCCAGCATTTCCAAAGCTGTATTGCAAACGCCGGTAGCAGAAGCATAGCTTTCCAGGGAACCTTTTTTACCAGTACCCGGATGCAATCTTCCATCAGGAATAATAATAGTATGTCCCAATTCGCCGGCAAACCCATCATGTCCATAAATCAAATGCCCGTTTGCTACAATACCGCTGCCCACACCCGTTCCCAACGTGATCATAATAAAATCCTTCATGCCTTTGGCGGCGCCATACATCATTTCGCCAATAGCGGCGGCATTAGCGTCGTTAGTCAATGTTACCGGAAGCTTAAATTTATTTTCAATAAGCTTAGCTAAAGGAATAATTCCTTTCCAGGGAAGATTAGGTGCATATTCGATAGTACCGGTATAATAATTTCCATTAGGGGCGCCTACGCCAATCCCTTTCATTCTGCCGATACCACCGGCCTTTTCTATTAAAATGGCTAAAGCAGTATACAGGTCATCAATAAAGGAACTTACTTCTGCATGTTTTCTTGTAGATATTTCATCGGAGAAAAGAACATTTCCATCCCTGTCGACTATCCCGAACTTAGTATTTGTGCCGCCAATGTCAATTCCAATCGCAAGAGCTTGTAATCCGGATTTTTCAGCCATGTAATTTCAGTTTAAAATAAAGCCCCGTTAATATTTAGTTTAACGGGGCACAATGTACGAAGGAAATGAATTGAATTTATATTAATGGCCCGCGGCGCCAATTTCGGCATCATAATCTATTCCTTGTTTTCTCAAAATACCTTTTACTGCAAAAGCAAAAAATGCAAGGTAGGCGAAACAAACAACCGTAATAATATAAGATTGGTGGATACCGATAAGGTCGGCTAATTTACCCTGTATCGGCGGTATGATGCCGCCACCCAGGATCATCATGATCAGGAAAGCAGAACCCTGTGAGGTATATTTTCCTAATCCTGCAATAGAAAGACTAAAGATAGATGGCCACATGATAGAGCAAACCAATCCTCCACTTAAAAGTGCATAGATCGCAACCGTACCCGTGCCCACTAGTCCGATGATCATTGCTATTACGCCTAATAAACCAAATATCAGCATCGTTCTTGCCGGCTTATTTTTACTAATGTAGAATGCTGCTATTTGTATCAGTACGCAAACAACATAATAATACAATGGGGTCATATCATATTGCGCCAGCGTGTTAATCACTATCAGTATTCCAAATGCCACTAATGGAACGATGAATTGTAAAATCGATTTTGTTTTTTGCGATAAATTAAATGCATTGATCGCTCCTGTCCACCGGCCAATCATTAAACTACCCCAGTACATACCAATATATGGAGTTGCTTCCGATGCCGATAGAGAGCCAAAACTTTCCTGTCTCAACAATTCTCCCAGATTACTACCAATTGCCACTTCCACACCTACATAGACAAAGATGGCCAGCATGCCCAAAATTAGTTGGGGATATTGCATTGCGCCCCATCCCTCAGATTTTTTCCGGGCACTGGCAAGGGAGAGTAATAATCCACCAACCACAACTGCTAATGCGCCGATCAGCCATTTTAGCCTGTAAGCTTCCATGGCATGCTTTTCCTCAGCAGATGCATTAGTCAGGTCGGTCTTATAACTATCAAACACAGGAATAAACAGAGCAATCAACAGCACGGTCATTATTATCAACGTATAAAGCGCTTTATTAGCTTTTTCTGTTTTTTCCAATAAAATACCTGAAGGCACTTTTTTTGAAAAATAAAATAAGGCGGCCGCTGCAACGAACAACACGCCAACAAAGGAATACAGGATTATCACTTTTGATAAACTAAGTGATGCAATTTTTTCATCTGTTATGGCAGCAGTAGTTCCAAATAATGCAAGAGCTACGACCAGGGGGCCAATTGAAGTGCCAAATGAATTGACACCACCACCCAGGTTAACGCGGCTGGTACCTGTTGCCGGATCGCCCAATAAAATTGCAAAAGGTTGCGCTGCTGTTTGCTGTAGTGAAAATCCTAGAGCAACAATGAAAAGTCCGATCAGCATTCCGGCAAAACTATTTCCATTAACAGCAAAGATCATTGCTGCTGCACCCAGCGCTGAAAAAAGCAATCCATAAACAATACTTCTTTTATAGCCCCATTTACCAACAAGGTCTTTGCCTCCAAAAGCACCGTAGGCAAACAATACCAATGCCCCAATATAGTACGCCGTATAAAAAGCAAAATCGATTAACTGGCTTTGAAATTGATCAAGATGAAAATAATGTTTGCAGAAAGGAATGAATACGCTGTTACCGGCAGCAATAAATCCCCAAAAAAAGAAGACAGTGACCAATGTACCAAGAGCTCCGTAATTGGTTGGTGTTTTTGCTTGTTGATTCATAGCAATCGTTGGTTTTAAATTTTTAAGGTTGAAAATAAAGAGAAATCAGTTAGCGAAAAATTTTTAATTGTAACAACGGTGTAATGGAAAAAACACCTTAATTTGAAATTGATTCTTTCAACACAATCATTTTGAATGGAAATTGTACATGTAGCAGCGGAATGTTACCCGGTAGCTAAAGCCGGTGGTTTGGGTGATGTAGTAGGTGCTTTACCAAAATACCAGGCGGAATTGGGCCATGTGACCAAAGTGGTAATGCCTATGTACCGCACGAAATTTTTGTACCAGAACAGTTGGGAACTGGTACATGAAGGTGGACAGAATATAGGATCGCAATGGTTTCACTACAGCATCATAAGAGAAAAAACCAACAAACTGGGTTTTGATCTTTACCTCGTTGACATCAATGGTTTGCTCGACAGGGAAAAGATATATGGTTATGATGACGATACAGAACGTTTTGTGGCATTCCAGGTAGCGGTTTGCGACTGGCTTAATAAATGGCAGCATACTCCCGATGTTATTCATTGCCACGACTATCATACAGGCCTTATTCCTTTTATGGTAAAACACAGTTATGCTTTCAGAAATAAATTGGGGAATGTTCCGACTGTTTTTACGATTCACAATGGTCAGTACCAGGGCTGGATCAGTTGGGATAAATATTACCTGATACCTGCTTATGACAGTTGGCAATGGGGATTGCTGGATTGGAATAACACCATTAATCCAATGGCGGCAGGAGTTAAATGTGCAGGTAAGGTTACAACTGTAAGCCACAGTTATCTTGATGAATTAAAACATTCAGCAAATGGCCTTGAAAATTTATTTGAATACGAAAAAGGAAAAAGCTTTGGTGTATTGAATGGAATTGACACGGAGGTTTGGGATCCGCTTACAGATAATTATCTCGCCAAAAATTACGATAAAGAATTAGTAGAAAAAGGGAAGAAGAAAAATAAAAAAGAGATCTGCGGCCAGTTTGGTCTTGATCCCGAAAAACCACTTGTAGCTTTCATTGGAAGATTAGTAGGAGAGAAGGCAGCTGATCTTTTGCCCGAAGCCATCAGTCAATCTATTTATCATCATCATGGAAAAGCTAATTTTTTGGTCTTAGGTTCCGGTGAGCCTCAACTGGAAGAACAATTAGACCACATGAAACACCAATTCAATGGGTATTACAATTCTTATATAGGGTATAGTGAATCATTAAGTCATATGATATATGCCGGCTCCGATTTTTTATTGATGCCCAGCCGTGTAGAACCCTGCGGTTTGAACCAGATGTATGCATTGCGCTATGGTACGGTACCCATGGTAAGAAGTGTAGGCGGTTTAAAAGATACGATCAAGGACTTTGGCGATTGGCAGGGATATGGAATACGATTCGACCAGGCAAGTGTTGGTGATATTACTTATTCTGTTGGCCGTGCTATTGATCTGTATACAAACAAACCAGATCTGTATCAATGGATGCGCAGTCATATGATGACTATCGATCATTCATGGGATTCATCAGCACAACAATATATTGATATTTACAGATCGTTGCAATAAATAGAAGTTTCCTGTTACCGGTTACCAGTTACCGGTAAAAAAGAAGAGTTCTTAAATTTTGGAAACCAACCGGCATCTATGTTTAAATAATAAATGAGGAAACAATAAAACCGAAATCAGATTTACTAACTTCAATGTATAATTATGAGACCAAATAGTTTTCTTAAATCCAAAAGTTTCCAGTTTCAGGTTAAAGAAAGAGTTTTTCAAATTTTGGAAACCAACCGGCAGCCAGAAACCGGTAACCGGTAACAATTCAGCATCTATATTATCTATTAATTAATATCTTACCATATGTCTATCTCTAAAGAAATACTCAGCGTAATATTAGGTGGCGGCGCCGGATCAAGATTATATCCACTGACAGCAAGCCGTTCAAAACCTGCAGTACCAATTGCCGGAAAATACAGGTTGGTTGATATTCCTATTTCCAATTGTATGAACTCGGGTATCAACCGTATGTTTGTTTTAACACAATTCAATTCGGCTTCACTCAACAGGCATATCAAAAACACTTATCATTTCAGTGCTTTCAGTTCAGCCTTTGTAGATATACTGGCTGCAGAACAAACGCCCGATAACCCTACCTGGTACCAGGGCACTGCCGATGCAGTACGTCAAAGCCTTCGCCATATTGCTCCTTTCGAAAGTGAATATGTTCTTATTCTATCCGGTGATCAGCTGTACCAAATGGATTTCCAGGAGATGCTGGACAATCATAAAAAAACCGGCGCCGATATTTCCATTGCTACTATTCCCGTTGGAGACAGGGAAGCTCCGGAATTTGGTATCTTGAAAAAAGATGGTAGTGGTTTAATTACTTCCTTTATTGAAAAACCAAAAAAAGAAGTATTAGGCGATTGGGAAAGCGATACAGGAGCAGATATGCAAAAAGCGGGCAGGAAATACCTCGCATCAATGGGCATTTATATATTCAACCGCCAGTTGATGTTTGACTATTTGCAGAATAATTATTTGGAAGCGGCTGACTTCGGTAAAGAGATCATTCCTCATTCAATTGATAAATGTAAAGTAGCAAGTTACCAGTACGATGGTTACTGGACGGATATTGGTAATATCTATTCTTTCTTTGAAGCCAACCTGGGACTCACTGATGACCTTCCTGATTTTAATTTATTTGATAATAACAAAGCAATCTATACCCGTGCCCGTATGTTGCCTCCCGCCAAAGTAAGTGGTACTACGTTGGAAAAAACATTAATTGCTGAGGGTTCTATTATCAATGCATCAAGAGTAGAAAAATGTGTGGTTGGTATTCGTTCACGTATTGGTCATGGTTCTACGGTTATGAATACCTACATTATGGGAGGTGATTATTATGAGACGCTAACTGATATTGAAAAAGATAAAGCACAAGGCATTCCTTTATTAGGTATTGGTAACCGCTGCTATATCAATAATGCGATTATTGATAAAAATTGCCGCATTGGCGATGATGTACGTATCAATGGCGGTACACATTTGGAAAATACCGATCAGCCACTTTATACGATCAAAGACGGCATAGTAGTAGTTAAAAAAGGAGCTATAATACCGAATGGATTTGTGATCTGAAACCTCTGTCCCTTTTGCTTCCTGCTTCTCCGCCGCGGCGGATCGCAGTCGCAATAACGGGGGAACTTAGATTGATTAAGCTTTCAACTATGTAAATTTTGAGCAATAAGTTGTTTTCATGTTTAAATGTGTACTTGTTACATAAAACTTCCTATCTTCCATTTTTATATTTTTTGAAACTTCAACCCCGGTGAAGTTGGGTTTATTCTTTGTAAAATCATACGCTCCTTCAGGGGATGGGAGTATAACGATTGTTTATGTCAACTGCTTATACTGGTAGCAAACCAAAACTTAGTTTGGTTCAGATCATTAATATGAGTGTTGGTTTCTTTGGTATCCAGTTTGGCTGGGACTTGCAAAGGGCCAATATGGGGCGCATTTATGAAAATCTTGGCGCCAATCCTGATGAAGTCCCGTTGCTATTTCTTGCTGCTCCGCTTACCGGTTTAATAGTACAACCCATTATTGGTTATTTAAGCGATAGAACCTGGCATCCAAGATGGGGACGGAGAAGACCCTATTTTATGATCGGCGCTATTTTTAGTTCCATCGCTCTTATATTCATGCCGCATAGCAGCGTATTGTGGATGGCTGCAGGGCTGCTTTGGATATTGGATGTCTTTGGCAATATTGCTATGGAACCTTTTCGTGCTTTTGTAACAGATAAATTGCCGGACTCACAAGTAAACAGGGGCTTTATTATGCAAAGCCTTATGATTGGCCTGGGAGGAAGTATAGCATCAGCATTGCCATGGCTGATGAAAAACGCTTTTAATATTGCTAATACAGCTGACCAGGGAAGCATCCCCGAAAATGTAAAATGGTCGTTTTATATAGGCGCTTTCTTTTTTATATCCTCTGTTTTATACACAGTATTTACTACAAAAGAATACCCTCCTTCAGATGTTGGATTCAAAGAAAAAGTAAAAGAGTCTAATAAAGGTTTTGGTAGCGGAGTCCGGGAAATATTCAAGGCATTAAATAATATGCCTCCAAGAATGCGTATAGTTTCATTGGTTCAGTTTTTTACCTGGCCAGGCCTTTTTCTTATGTGGTTTTATTATACAACGGCGGTTGCAGTAAATGTTTTTGGAGGAAAAGATGCCAGTGATCCCGTGTATGCTGAAGGCGCTGATTTTGGCAGCCTGACCCTGGCTTTTTATAGCGTTATTACTTTTTTGTTTGCATTGGTTTTACCAACTATTGCAGATAAACTGGGAAGAAAGGCAACCCATAGTCTTTGTCTTCTTTGCGGGGCATTGGGATTGATAAGCGTAAGTTGGGTCGAAAATAAATATCTATTGTATGTATCTATGACCGGAATAGGTATAGCCTGGGCCAGTATTCTTTCCATGCCTTATGCAATGCTCAGTGGGTCGCTACCAAAAGATAAAGTGGGTATTTACATGGGCATATTTAATTTCTTTATTGTACTTCCTGAAATTATCGCTTCCCTCGGTTTCGGGTGGTTGATGAAAAATGTTTTAGACAATGATCGTCTTGCTGCTGTTCAGATAGGTGGTGCATTAATGATATTAGCAGCATTGATCTGTTTCTTTTTTATTAAGGAATCAAAAAGAGTAGATGAAACAGAAGTAACTAAACTAGAAATAGAAGAACAAAGACCAATCTAATTATGAAAAAGATTTTTTCCTTTGTAGCAGGCTGCTTTGCAGTTTTGCTATCATTCTCCCGGGACATTAATGTTTACCCTACCAACTGGTGGGTGGGAATGAAAAACCCAAAACTGCAATTGATGATTCACCAGGAAAATATTGCAAACAAAATACCGATGTATAAACTTTCAGCAGCAGGAATGAAATTAGCTGAGGGAGTTACATTAAAACTTATTCACCGGGTGGAAAATCCAAACTATATTTTTCTTGATCTTGTTATTGATAAAAATGCAAAACCTGGTGAGCGGACTTTTAGTTTCGGACCGGCTGCTTCCGCTATCAAAATAAAGTATGAATTAAAATCACGCAATAAAGAGAATGGTAAAACCAGGGTAATGGGTGTGACTGCAAAAGATTTTATTTACCTGATGATGCCTGATCGCTTTGCTAACGGAGATCCTTCCAATGATATTGTAAAAGGCTACAGAGATGAAACGAGTGACAGGAACAATAAATTTTCCAGGCATGGAGGAGATTTTAAAGGTATTACCGATCACCTGGATTATTTTGACCAG
>JAKFEJ010000112.1:0-8058 GCA_036675745.1 Chitinophagaceae bacterium
TTACCTCGTTTAGGATTTAATGGAGCTGCCTTTGCCTCCATTATCGCTGAGGCTACCGGAATGATCATTGTTTTTTTAATTCTCTTTTATAAAAAATTTCATCTGCGGTTTTCCTTGTTCAGCCATTTGAGGTTTGATAAAAAAGTGTCGGGACTTATCTTTCGTCAATCATCTCCATTAGTCATGCAATTTGTATTGAGTGTTTGTGCATGGCTGTTATTTTATATCCTTATCGAACATCATGGCGAAAGGCCATTAGCTATCAGCAATACCATGCGAAACATTTTTGCTGTGTTCGGTATTTTCGTGTGGGCATTCGCCAGTACCAGCAATGCGATGGTGAGTAATATTATCGGGCAGAGAAAGCAGGACCAGGTGATTTTTCTGATAAAAAAGATTGCGAGGTTAAGCTTTGCTTTTACAGTAACGCTTTGCCTGCTGATCAATATTTTACCGGATATTTTTCTGACCCTCTATGGCCGTGATGAAGGTTTTATGAATGATGCCATTCCTGTTATCCGCATCGTATCGGTAGGATTATTGTTTATGTCTGTAGCTACGGTATGGCTGAACGGCGTAACCGGCACGGGTAATACAAAGATCAACCTGGGCATTGAGATCGTTGCTATCATTCTCTATAGCGTTTATATTTATTTCGTCCTGCATGTCTGGCATCTTTCGCTGGTATGGGCCTGGTCGTCCGAAATGCTTTACTGGGTTGTATTACTTACATTATCGTATTTGTATTTGCGAAGGGGGAAGTGGAGAGATAAAGTGATATGATTATGTAGCCAGCGTTCTGTTCCCTGATCATCGTTCCTTGTCGCACTCTTCATCGTTCAGTAATTCCATTGATCAAATACCAACGTTCTCAATCTTTTATTGATTGATTTTAAAACACCGCTTTGTAGGAAACCGCTGCACTACCGGTAAACTTATCAATAGGTGGATTTAATTTTTCTACCGAAACAGTTATTTCTTTTACCTGAGAAAATTTTTGATGAACAGCCCGAGCAATTCCCTGCACAAGAGTTTCCAGCAAATCAACCGGCTGTTGCATTATTGAATTCATTATGTCAAAAAGAGTCCCATAATCTATTGTATCATCGAGGGAAACAATTGTACCGTTTTTCGGCAAATAACTCACCTGCATATTTACTACAAAATCATTTCCCTTTTGTCTTTCCTCGGGATATAATCCATGATAAGCCCTGAAGCGGACATTGTTGAGAGAGATAGTAAGAAGGTTGGACATGAAGAACGTTTGAGGTTCGAAGTTTGAGGTTTGAAGTTATTCCTATTTCAGAAAATCTTTATGATAATCACAAAACCTAAAATAGTAAATCTGAACGCCTTAGTGGTGACTAAGGTTAAAGTTTGAGGTTTGAAGTAATTTCCATTTCATAAAGTAATTACAATAATCACGAAACCTCAAACTCGTCATTGCGAGGAACGAAGCAAAAACTTCAAACAGTAGTTTAATGAATTCCTTTTGCGCTTAAATAACGCTCCGCATCCAGCGCCGCCATACAACCGCTGCCAGCCGCCGTTACAGCCTGTCGATAAATTTTATCCTGCACATCTCCTGATGCAAAAACACCTTCAACATTTGTCCTGGAAGTACCCGGAATAGTTTTAATATAGCCGGCTTCATCCATGTCTATAAACTCTTTAAAAATATCAGAGTTAGGCTGATGACCGATTGCAACAAAAAAGCCGTTAACAGGTATTTCTTTTGTTTCACCGGTTTTATTATTCTTTATTCTTACGCCCGTTACTGTTTTGTCGCCGATGATTTCATCCGTTTCCGTATTCCAGTACACTTTTATATTAGGCGCATTCAATACCCTTTCCTGCATCACTTTACTGGCCTTCATTTCTCCTTTGCGAATGAACATGTGAACATTAGTGCATAATTTAGAAAGATACAAAGCTTCCTCGGCTGCTGTATCTCCTGCACCTACTATAGCTACTTCTTTTCCACGAAAGAAAAATCCATCGCATACGGCACAGGCACTGACACCAAATCCATTGAGCCGCTGTTCGCTTTCCAGGCCCAGCCATTTAGCTGATGCACCAGTTGAAATGATCACACTATCGGCTTCAATCCATTTTTCTTCATCTACCTGCACTTTTAAGGGTTGTCCTGAAAAATCAACTTTGGTAGCGATACCATAACGAATATCCGCTCCCATGCGTTTTGCCTGTTTTTCAAAATCTACCATCATTTCCGGTCCCTGGATACCATCAGCATAACCGGGATAGTTTTCAACTTCGGTTGTTATTGTTAATTGTCCCCCTGGTTGAAGTCCCTGGTATAAAACCGGTCTCAAGTTAGCCCTGGCAGCATAAATGGCCGCTGTGTACCCAGCCGGGCCTGATCCGATAATTAAACAATGCACTTTTTCACTTGCTGTGGTAGTTTCCATTCGTCAAAAGAAATTTAAGTCGTCAAAAATAATAGTAAATGATCATAGAAAATGATGGCAGCCAATAGTCTGAATAGCTTGTGTAAAATAAGTTGATTAAATAACAAGTTGAAGACTGGTAAGTTCGTTAAACGGTAACCTGCTAATAAAAAGCAGCTCCAATCAATATGACCGGAGCTGCTTTGTAAATAAACCCACCAATTTTCTTCCGGCAATGCAGCCAGAAGATTCTGCTATTTTAACCCAAATAGGCTTTTAATGCACTACTATAACGGGCTTTTTGTAAACGTTTGATTGCTCTTTCTTTGATCTGGCGAATACGTTCCTTAGTAAGATCATATTTCTGACCGATCTGTTCGATAGTAACGCCCTGTTCGCCATCTAACCCAAAATAAGCATTTACAATTTCCGCTTCCCGGGGGCTGAGTGATTTCAACACACGACGGATTTCATTTCTTAATGAGTCCTTCATTACATCATCATCAGTATCATCACCTCCTTCCAGCAGGTCACCCATTGCTACATCTTCGGCTTCATGCACGGGTGCATCCAGTGAAGTGTGACGGGTATTACTTTGGAAAATATTATTAATCTCTGTCTCGCTCATTTCAAGCAACTCAGCAAGCTCTTCTGTACTTGGCTCCCTTTCATGTTCCTGCTCGAAAGCCATATAAGCCTTGTTAGCCTTATTATAGGTACCAATCTTATTCTGAGGCAAACGAACCAACCTACCCTGCTCAGCTAAAGCTTGTAAAATAGATTGACGGATCCACCATACCGCATAAGAAATAAATTTAAACCCTTTTGTTTCATCAAAGCGTTGCGCTGCTTTGATCAAACCAAGATTGCCTTCGTTGATAAGATCACTTAGAGACAAACCCTGGTGCTGGTACTGTTTAGCAACAGATACCACGAAACGAAGATTGGCTTGCACTAGTTTGTCCAATGCTTTTTGATCACCCATTTTGATACGCTGTGCCAGGGTAGTTTCTTCCTCAGGAGTGATCATCGAAATTTTCGAAATCTCTTGCAGGTATTTTTCAACCGCCTGGGAATCCCTGTTCGTAATCTGGGTAGCAATTTTGAGCTGCCTCATAATAATTTAAGCTGTTTAATTATTAAACAATTAATTTCCAATCTTGGTTTAAAGAATATTGTAAAATGCAGTTAAAGGAGACCGTCCGGGTCTGTATGCAAAGGTACATCGCAAGCTCCAAATCTCATAGCTCCTGTGAATAATTAACTAAAATTCAATTTAATGCAAACGTTTCCCTTAACCAGGTCATTTTCCCTAAAGGCTTACTGGGCGGGCATCTGCAAGTTATTTTTATAAAAAACAAATAAAAATAAATTGATATCCCTCAACCCTTTCAAGATGTGGATTTCGCGGTAGATTCTCTCTTTTTTAAAACGAACCAAAGGATCAAACCTGTAAGAAAAAGCAATGTAGAGATCACTTCGGCCTGCGTAGGTTGGAACCCAAAGATGTCAAGCCTGGTATTTACCCTTATTTTCTCAATAAAAAACCTCTCCAGTCCATTAAGCATAAGATAAAGAGCAAACAAAGTTCCGGGAGTTTTTAGTTTTTTTCGTAAGGACCAGATCAACCAAAATAATAATAGACACACTACTATTTCGTAAAAAGGAGTAGGGTAAACAGGTGGGTTTAATTCATTGCAATATTTTCCAACGCAGCCCGGTATGGGAACTCCTGCCTCATTTACATTATTCGGATAATTATAAGCCCACATCCAGTCCGGAAGCCAGCTAAAGGGCTTTGGGCTGGTATTTACAATGCCCCAATCCCCATCACCAGACACCTGGCAACCAATCCGGCCCAAGCCATAGGCCAGCATTAAAGTAGGAGCCGCAGCATCATTTAAATGCCAGAACCCTATATTATGTTTTTTGGCATATACCCAGATCGCAATGGCCGCACAGATCAAGCCGCCATAAAAAGTAAGCCCTGAGGGAGAAAGCAAATAGGATGAAGGATGCTTCAGGAAATCGCTCCAGTTTTCAAATATGTCAAACAATTTAGCTCCTAATAATCCAAAAACAAGTGCGAGAATGGTAATTTCTCCTACCCTGTCTTGCGGCCATATCCGTATAGTCCTTTTTTCTGGCTTCGGCAGTTTTTGCTTATTCTTTTCGTACCACTTTAATCCCGCGAAAACCAATCCCAAAAGAATACCGGCCGGCCAGCTTCCAATAGTAGAAAAAATAAAAGCCTGGGGATCTTCGGTAGCTGAACTGTCCATAATGAACAGGGCAATGATCTTATACCCTAATAAAAATCCTAATAAAAAATTCAGCAACAACTCTCCTGCCGTTGCAGGTTGTCCCACCATGACCTGCATTTCTTTGGGTTGCAGCAAGCCTTCGCTGCTCTTGCGTTTTAATTCAGCAGCCAATACAATGGCTGATAAAATAAACGCTATTGCTACAAAAAATCCAAACGAATTTACAAAACGAAGAAATGACCACTCTACACCGAAAAGGTCTTTAAAAGCAAAATAAAGATTAGGATACATTAGCCAGTGGTTAGGTTTTTAAAGCAGGCGAATATACAATGGAAAAATAAGCTTCCGTAAAATAATAACAGCTTCCCCAATTAACCAGGGAAGCTATTATACCAGTCTTATTATAACTTTTTAATTGCAATGTTCCTGGAATGCACCAATCAGGTTATTGGCGATTACCTGGGCAGATCTTCCTTCTATCTGGTGACGCTCAACAAAATGAACCAATTGTCCATTTTTAAACAAAGCAATAGCTGGAGAAGATGGAGGAAAGGGTGCCAGATGCTGACGAAGTGTTTTTATAGCTTCGATATCAAACCCTGCAAAACTGGTAGTGATATAATCAGGTTTCTCCTTAGCATTTGCTACAGCCATTAAAACTCCGGGACGGGCCGTACCAGCGGAACAACCACATACAGAATTGATCATAACAAGCGTAGTACCTTCTTTTGATAACTGGGACTCTACATCTGCAGGAGTCAACAACTCGGAAAACCCATTGTCAGTGAGCTCCTCCTTCATGGGAATTACTATTTCTTCTGGATACATATTTATGTGTTTTAAAAGCAACGCAAAAGTAGATAAAAAGTTTACACAAGAAATAAATAAGAAATTATGTCAGCCGACGGAATGATTTAATGCAATTATGTCACATTGAATATGATTGCATTACCTGATTGACATAAAAACAGTGATTGAATTGCACTGGTACAGCATTTGAAAAACTGTTTGTGTATTTATCAAACAAAAAAATAAAAATAACTATGACACACGTAAAATTTAACCGCAGACCTTTTGAAGGAACTTTTAACAATCTTGTTGACGACCTTTTTGCAGAGTTTCCCGTCTTGTATAAAAATGAACAAAACTGGAAAGGAACAGTGCCGGTAAATATTAAAGAAACTGATAAGAATTACAGTATTGAAGTAGTGGCGCCTGGATTTGAAAAAACAGATTTTAAAGTAAATCTCGATCAGCAATTACTGACTATCTCGGCGGAAAAGAAAAACGAAGTGAAAGAGGAGAACGAAAAACAGATCAGGAAAGAGTATAGTTATCGTTCATTTAAAAGATCTTTTACACTGGATGAAAAAACGGATGGTAATAATATTGATGCAAAATATGTTAATGGTGTTTTGACATTAAACCTTCCAAAGAAAGAAGAAGTCAAACCAGCGGTAAAAGAAATAAACATACAATAAGTACTTAACAGATTTAAAGATTTTCTCATAAGCAGTTGGTTTTGGTTTACACCCCGTCGTTTCTACGATGGGGTTTCTTATTTAATGCCACTATCATTACAGCAAGATTTTACAACCAAATGAGTTAGATTTGCGTCTTTTAGAACATCATCAAAATTTATGGAATGAGGAAACTAAGGCTTTGTTATTTTCTTATTACCCTACTATCCGTTAACGCTTTCGGCCAGGTTACTGATACCTTTCCACCGGTGATCACACCCGTAATCATAGATACTCCGCTGCGAATAACTAATCTTAACCCCTATTTTACGGTGCAGGTAGATTCTTCTCTCTCCTACCAGTTGTTGATAAATAAGGATGAAAAAAAATATTATTGGTTCCTGAGGAATTCACCTTTAGGTATGAAGATCAGTAAAGATGGGTTACTAAGTTTTAAGGCTGAAAAATCTTTTTTCCTTTCCGGCAAGTTGAAATATGACCAGGAATACGCTATAAAACTGGGTGTCCAGAATTTATCTGATCCTGCAGAGAGAATTGATACAAGTGTTACGCTTGTATTTTATAATACCGAAATACTTCAACCCAAAGTAAAGTTTACGGTTTCAAATACCCTTATTGTAGAAGAAGGCAAGCCCGTTGATTTTGGTGTTGTATGTGAATCGGGAAATTTCCCCATCGAAGACATTCTTTTCAGCAGCAACATACCTATCAGTGATTACAAAATGGTAAAGCGTTGTGATGATCATTTTTCATGGACCCCCCCGTTCGACTTTGTTTCGGATAATGATACGGGAAAGCAAAAAACACTTCTACTTAGTTTTATCGGTTCCACAAAGTTTAAAATAAAGGATACAGCCGTTGTAAAAATAATTGTGAAAGATGCATTGAATTATCCATTTGCGGTGGAGGAACATGCGGCTGTTGTGAATAATATTAAATATTATGTGTTGCAATTGCAATATGTTTTTTACCAGTTGGACAAACAGATAAGAGGAACTAAGAGAGCCCGGACAGGTTTTGATCTTACAGCCGCAAGTTCTGCTCTTACCGGCACTATTCTAAATACTTCAGCAAGCAAATCTTCACAAAATACCGGCAAAGTATTACCAAGTATTGGTGTTGCGCTTACGCCGATCAAAGAGGCAACTGCACCGAATAAATCAGTAGAACAAAACCAGGCCTCTGTTATTCGTTCAGCCATCAAACGACTTAATTACATGGTAGAAGACAACAGGATTATAGGTGAAAGAGATCCGGATATAAACAGGAAAACTACAAAGCTTAGGGAAGAACTAAGACAAGTGCGGGTTCAATTGGTAGACGTTCCCGTAGAAATAGCCCTGGATGTATCTGAAAAAGAATTGAATGATTATTTCAACAGTAAGAAGGTCCAAAAAAAATACAGGTTAAACAAAAAGAAATAACTCTTACGGCTTGCAGCCTGTTCTTCTCCTCGTATCAACCAGGTATTGTATTTTCCATTCGCCATCAAAACGTACCAACTGGAATGAATTAACTCCACAATGGCTGAATTTGCCGTTATAATAAAAGTTATAGGGGGTCCAGGCAATAGCAAGCGGCCCATCAATTTTTATTGTCTCAAAATGGATACGTTCATCAGCGGAATCTTTTTTTAGCTGTCCGACAAAGCTGGCAAACTCATCAACACTTTCTGTTCTAACCAAAGTTTTTCCTTCTTTGTTCCGACTGATTGTTTGCAGTATTGCACTATCAGAAAAAACAGTTTTAAATAAGGAAGCATCTCCGTTCTTCATGGCAACAAACAAATTGTTGATTGTCGTCTTTACTGAATCTTCGGCTGATTGCGCAGACAAATTACTAGTGACTAAAAGAACTGTTAATGCAGTTAGAATACATTTCATCTGTTTATCTTTTATTGTTTTT
>JAKFEJ010000007.1:0-8055 GCA_036675745.1 Chitinophagaceae bacterium
GCAATGGCCGTCATCATCGTTACACCGGCACTTGGCCCATCTTTTGGCACAGCTCCTTCCGGCACATGAATATGAATATTCTTTTTTTCAAATAACTTATGATCAATACCATATCTTTTTGCATTGCTTTGCAAATAAGTTAATGCGGTACTGGCACTTTCTTTCATCACATTGCCAAGGTTACCGGTTAATTTCAGTTCGCCTTTGCCATCGCTGACACTTGTTTCTATAAAAAGTATTTCGCCGCCAACATAGGTCCAGGCAAGGCCTACCGCCACACCAGGCATATTGGCTGTTTTATATATTTCATTACTGTATCTTGGCTTGCCGATTATTTTTTCAATATCGTCCGCCGTAACAGACGGTTTTAATTTCCCTTTCATGGCTAACTCCTTAGCCTGGTAACGCATAATAGAAGCCAACTGCCTGTCCAACTCACGAACACCACTTTCTCTTGTATGATCCTGTATCACCTTTCCCAGCACCTTATCGCTGATCTTGAAATTGCTGCTCTTTAATCCATGCAATTCTTTTTGCTTGGGGAATAAATGCCGCTTTGCTATTTCCAGTTTTTCCTCAACAGCATATCCGCTCAGATCAATTATTTCCAGGCGGTCACGCAAAGCAGGTTGAATGTTCTGAAGATTATTGGCAGTAGCAATAAATAACACCTTGCTCAGATCATATTCCATTTCAAGATAGTTATCATAAAATGTATTGTTCTGCTCGGGATCCAGCACTTCCAGTAATGCACTGCTGGGATCGGTACGATGATCGCTGCCTACTTTATCTATCTCATCCAGTATGATCACCGGGTTAGATGATTTTACTTTTCGTAAAGATTGCAGTATCCGTCCCGGCATAGCGCCGATATAAGTCTTACGATGACCTCTTATTTCGCTTTCATCATGCAACCCGCCCAAACTCAACCGCACATATTTTCTGCCGATAGCACTGGCAATACTTCTGCCCAAAGATGTTTTACCAATACCCGGAGGGCCGATAAAACAAAGGATCGGACTTTTCATATCGCCTTTTAATTTCAGTACAGCCAAATATTCCAGTATCCTTTCCTTGATCTTTTGCATACCATAATGATCATCATCCAATGTTTTCTTCGCTCTTTTCAGGTCGTAATGATCTTCAGTATATGTTTCCCACGGCAGTTCAAGCATCAGGTCAAGATGATTATACACCACGGAATAATCCGGTGTGCTGGGATGCATCCTTTCTAATTTTTCCGCGCCTTTCTTAAACATTTCCTTTGCGGCAGCGGGCCATTTCATAGCTTCCGCTTTTTTCTGCATCTCTTTTACTTCCTGAACATTAGTATCACCCCCCAATTCATCTTTAATACTTTTTAATTGCTGTTGCAAAAAATATTCACGTTGCTGTTTATCTAATTCCGTTCTTGTCTTTGTTGTTACTTTATTCTTCAGTTCAGCAAACTGCAATTCTTTTTGTAATAATTGCATCAGGAGATCAGCTCTTTCGCGGATATTATTCAATTCCAGCAAGCGTTGCTTTTCTTTTATATCCGTATTCAGGTTGCTGGATACAAAATGGATAAGGAAAGAAGGGTTTTCTATATTGCGTAAAATGATCGAAGCTTCGGTGGGAAGGTTTGGTGAAAGTTGAATGATCTCCGTAGCGAGGTCTTTTATATTGGCTACATACGCATCAAAATCTGAATCTTGGGGCAGTTCATCCTCCTCCAGTTTATGAATTTTTGCTTTGAAATAGGGATCTTCTCCAACAATAGAGTCAATAGCAAAGCGATTCTTCCCCTGGATAATGATCGTGGTACCGCCATCGGGCATTTTTATTTGCTTAACGATTTTAGCTATTGTACCCACATCTTCCAGGTCTTTTATTGCAGGGTCTTCTACCGAACTGTCTTTTTGCGCCACCACACCTATCAATTTGTCAGCCTTATAAGCGTCATTTACCGCTTTTATGCTTTTATCGCGGCCCACGGTAATGGGCAAAACCACACCGGGAAACAAAACAGTATTCCGAAGGGGTAAAAGAGCTATTTCAGCAGGAACCTCAATACCATTGGTATCATCCTGGTCGCTTTCATTCAGTGGAATGATAGGCATAAAATCCATTTCATCTTCAGGTCTCAGTAAAAATTTGTCAAAATTCATATTCAATTCTTCTTTAGACAATCTGTCACTCCGCATAAGGCGGAATTAAAAATACATCAGGGAACTCTAGTTGTCAAGTTTCGTGCCGCCCGATAAACCCTGCCAAAGCGGTAAAAAAAAGCCCTCCCGGTAATGGGAGGGCAATATCTATAAAATAGCTGATACTCTATAGAGCCAGCCCCAATGAAACCTGGAATCCCTGGCTTTTCCAATCGTCCTTATTATCGATATCATTAATGTTATTAAGTCCAATTGCATAGCGGCCTGTAATACGAATGGCGCTTAATTTTAATTGCACACCACCCAACATGGAGAAATCTCCTTTTTTAAATGCATCGGCGCCATTCTGTAACAGGCTTTTATCCTGTTTCATTAATATACTGAATTGGGGCCCGGCCTGTAAAGAAAGAAAATTGCCGATCAGTTTATAATTCAGCATAAGAGGGATAGATAAATAATTTAACTTAACCTTACCCTGGCCTGAACTGAATACGTCTTCGTAAACATGATGGTAATTACTATCAACTGTAGAAGAATACTGGTTAAACAATACTTCAGGTTGTATGCCGAATTTTTCGCCAAGCCCTATTTCCGCAAACCCGCCTATATGATAGCCGTATTCAAATTTGTCTTTAAATGACTGGCCGTCTATTTTAGTGATATTAGTACCACCTTTTATGCCAATGTGAAACTGCGCCATCAGGGCTGATGACATAAATAATGCCGCAAGCAGCGGAAGGATGAATTTTAATTTCATAAATTTTGTTTTTAGTAATAAAATGTCCGGGATAAGTCAACCGATGGCTTGCGTTTGTAAATAACCTGCACTGATGTAAACAGCTTTTCAAAATAAATATTGCAATAACAATGTGAAGATTATCTAAAAACGTTTGGCCCTCCTGTCAACTGTAGATGATCATTTATGTTTAAGAGTTTAAGATGTAATAGTTAAAGATTTTAAAAGACTGATGTTTCAACTTTACTTATCTCAAACAAATCTTTCATCTGCATTCAACACAAGACCTTTAAAGGACAACTGACTTAAAGTTTTCCCCTATCGTGCAGGTGAAAAATATTTACAGGAAAATGTTAATGATAGCCTTAATACATCAAAGGATGATACCTGCATTGATAGAAAACAAAGCGGCAAGTTTTTCAGCAGGTATATAATAGTCGAGAATGAATTGTGGCTGCACAAAGAATTTACCGATATTATACTCCGGTCGCAGGTAGAGTGAAAGCGAAAGAGGTTGAAATTTTAATTTTTCATCTACGCTTACTTCGCCGCTGTTATACAATAAATAAGCATCCGTACGAACATTGACCGGGTAAGTGCTGGTAGTTCTGTTGAAACCGAATTTTTGTGTACCTGCGGAAAATGCTAACTGGGGGGTAAATTTTATGTAATCCTTCTCCCCCGAAATATGCATCCAGTAAAAACTATGGCGTACTGAAGCGGCTATCGAAAAATCCGAAATATCTTCCTGTGTAGTGGTAGTGAAATTATACGCAAGTAGTCGCTTCCGCCTTAACAGCAAGATATATCCTTTCCTTTTCTCAAACTCTGAACTGCTACCCCAACCATAGCTTGCTGTAATGCCGGGTTGCAACCACGGTTTTCTCCATACAACATACGCATTAAATTCGTTTTGCAATGGCGATGAATAAAAAGGCAATGAGTCTTTTGTAAAATATCGTGTGTAAGATATACCACCCACCCAATTATGGTCTTGAATAAAATCAAAAGATGGGCTGACAGAGAATTGGTATAAATTAATTTTTTGTCCATCATTTGTAATATTTCCTGAAAGCGTCAAACCCGGTCCTGTTTTATGATAATAACCTAATGTGGGTGTATACACGCTTTTCTTTACTGTTTCCAGTTTATCGTTCCTTTTAAAATAATTGAAATAACCGCTACCGGCAGAAATGCTGGCCAAAAAATAACTTCGCGGCATTAATAAGGAATCAAGGAAAATATCCAGTTCATCTAACAATTCATCATAATCGAATGTAGTATCGAAATCCAGGTTTTCTTTTGGAGAAACCGGCACTGTATCACGGGGAGTTGTTTGTGAAAACCCGGCAACAGATAGTAAAACAAATCCTGCGGCAACAAAATAATTTTTAAACATCAAACAGTATTCAGAAGGTTTTGAAATTGAAATACTTTGAAAGGGTTTATGACCCTGGTTATATATCGAAGTTTAATTTGTTAAAAGTGAATCAATGTCGCTTAGTCAAGATGTATTCATTGAACATTGAGCGTTGAAAATTGATTATTGAACATTTCTTTAAAACCCGACACAAGGAAATTTCTCACTTTCACTTTCTAACTCAACTCCAGTACGGTTATTTCCGGAAGTATCCCTACTCTGCCCGGGTAACCGATAAAACCATAGCCACGGTTAACATACAATTTTTGAGCTTCTTTTTCATATAAACCCGCCCATTGCTCATAAACATATTGCACCGGGCTCCATTTAAACCCCGGTAATTCTACACCAAACTGCATGCCGTGGGTATGCCCTGAAAGCATGAGGTCAATATCTGAATATTTTGTCCGCACCTCGGCATCCCAATGCGAAGGATCATGGCTCAATAAAATCTTGAAAGGATAAGCATCTGTACCCGCATGTGCTTTTTCCATATTCCCATATTTAGGAAATCTTGCTTTGGCGCTCCAGTTCTCAATACCAAGCAGGGCGATTTTATCCTCACCTCTTTCCAACACAATATGTTCATTCATCAGTAACCGCCAACCCAATTCTCCATGAATTTGTTTCAGTCTTTCCAGGTTTGTTTTCTTTTCTTCAACAGTGCCCCATTGTACATAATCGCCATAATCATGATTGCCCAATGTGGAGTAAACCCCCAATGGTGCATTCAGTTTGCTGAATACATCCATATAACCTTCCATCTCATTAGCCGTATTATTGACAAGGTCACCGGTAAAAAGAATGAGATCAGGTTTTTCCTGCAATATTTTTTCTACTCCCTTCAACACAGCCTTCTTATCCATCAGGCTGCCGGAATGAATATCTGAAATATGAACGATTTTTAACCCCTTAAAAGCTTCAGGCAGATTGCTGTATGATAAAGGAATCTTTTTTACCTGGTACTGGTATTTATTTCCAAATCCATTCATAAGTGTAGCAAACAAACCACCGCCGGCGATCATTCCCGCCCAGCTTAAAAAAACGGAACGGGAGATTCTTTCTCCTTCCTGCAAATTTTCACCTGCTGTATTGCGGGAGAAGAATTTACCGGCCGTCCACTGGATCCCCCGCCTGATATCATCTATAAAAAAGAACAGGGCTGCAATGAGCTTTGCGATGAACAATCCTAAAATAATAGCAAAAATGGTAGTTCGTAAAATGCGGGCCTGGTGGGCAAAATGGAGATAAGGGAGAATCAGTAAAACAATAATAGCCGCAATGGATAATATCCAATATCCGGCATAAATAATCGTTTTTGTTCTGTTACCGGCAGGATGGGCGATAATTTTAACAGCCTGGAACACGTAGATATCCAGCAAGACCATTAAAACGATCATTATCCACCAGAAAGGAGAATTACGCATGCATTGAGTTTAAGGGCAAAGATAACAGGGAAATATGCCTATTGTTTGCCGAACACTTATTTTTGCCCGCCCGACTGTTTAAAATGGGCAAAACTTAATTTTGCGGTTTTACCGATAGAAGACAATTTTACCGTAAACTGACCAGGAAATATTATTAATTATTTTAAATAAACCGCAGGAGAACTGAGATGGCGAGAATAATAGGTGTAGCAAATCAAAAAGGAGGCGTGGGCAAAACCACTACCGCCATCAACCTGGCGGCCAGTTTTGCCGTTCTGGAATTCAGAACATTGTTGGTGGATGGAGATCCCCAGGCCAACAGTACGACCGGTGTAGGTTTTGACCTGCACAATATTACCCAAAGTCTCTACGATTGCATGGTAAACCAGGCCAATGCAAAAGATGTGATATTAAAAAGTGATATCCCCTACCTGGATCTTCTTCCTTCACACATTGACCTGGTAGGCGCTGAAATTGAGATGATCAACTACCCCAACCGGGAAAATGTAATGAAAAATCTGCTGGAAGCCGTCCGCGCCGATTATGATTTTATCATTATTGATTGCTCGCCTTCTTTAGGATTAATTACTGTCAATGCACTAACTGCTTCCGATTCGGTAGTGGTTCCGGTACAATGTGAGTTCTTTGCATTGGAAGGTCTTGGCAAATTATTGAATACGATAAAAATTGTTCAAAGCCGGTTGAATACGGCATTGGTCATTGAAGGAATCCTGATGACGATGTATGATGGCCGCCTCCGTTTATGCAACCAGGTAGTTAGTGAAGTAAGGCGTCATTTTGAGGATATGGTATTTAATACGATTGTGCACCGTAATGCCCGCCTGGCTGAAGCACCAAGTGTTGGCAAACCTGTTATTCTGTATGATGCCAATAGCAAGGGTTCGATGAATTACCTCAATCTCGCCAAAGAGATACTGCAGAAAAATGATATGACGAAGATTAAAAATGATGAAAGAATTCTTAGTTTGTAGTTTATGGTTTGTTGTTTATAGTTATCCTCAGCAGTTAGTTACCTGCATATTCAAAAAGCATTTGCCATGAACGAGAAACCAGAAACTAAAAAACCAGAAACAAGAATGACCAATCCCAAACAAAATAAAGAAGCACTCGGCAAAGGAATACGTTCCCTGCTACAGGGTATAGATAGTGATCTGAAAACAGGTACAGGAGCACTAAAGCAAACAGTTGTTGAAAACGTTACCGGTATCAACCGTATTGCTGTTGACCAGGTAGAACCCAACCCCAAACAACCCCGCCGTGATTTTGACGAACAGGCATTAAAAGAATTAGCGGAATCTATCAAACTGCATGATATCATTCAGCCAATAACAGTTACAAAACTTCCTTCGGGGAAATACAGGCTTGTTGCTGGTGAACGCCGTTGGCGTGCAGCTAAAATGGCCGGATTAAAAGATATTCCCGCCTACCTGCGCCAGGCAAACGATACGGAACTGCTGGAACTGGCATTGCTGGAAAACCTGCAACGTGAAGATCTGAATGCAATGGAAGTTGCTCTTAGCTATAAGCGGATGATGGAAGAACTGGATTATACCCAGGAGCAGGTAGCAGAAAGAATGGGAAAAGACAGGAGCACTGTCGCCAATTTTATCCGTTTATTAAAATTACCACCAGATATACAACTGGCTGTACGCAGCGGACAGTTAAGCATGGGCCATGCAAGGGCATTGATCAATGTAGATACGATTGACAAACAACTTTACATTTATAAAGAGATAAAAGAAAAAGGTTTATCTGTAAGACAAACAGAAGAACTTGTACGTAATCTTTATAAACAAAGTGGCGCTGTTAAAAAAACTTCAAAAAGCTCTTTAGCTCCCGCTTACCAGAAAATTGAAGATAACTTAGCCTCTTATTTCAGCACCCGTGTTAAACTCAAACATAGCCGCAATGGAAATGGTCAGATCATCATTGATTATTATTCACAGGACGAACTAACCAAGATACTGGAACAGATGGATGTGCGGGTAGGGTAAAAGAGATGCTGGATGACAGGATACTTGTAAATTACAAGCCTCTGTCAAATGTATAATAAAACAACTTCAAACAGTCAGCCGGTCAACTGTCATCGGTCAACTGTCAACTTCTAAATGATGACGAGTAAGAAAGTTTTTGGCCACCTGTTTCTTTGGTTGATTTGTTTTGCAACAATTCCCAATCTATCATTTGCGCAGGAAAAAGAAGTATTAAATCCGATAGCTATCGGATCTGCCGATTCATTAAAGACTGTTACTGCTGTTATTGATACTACTGCACCTGAAGGAAAGAAAGTAAAAAAAGTAA
>JAKFEJ010000008.1:0-8054 GCA_036675745.1 Chitinophagaceae bacterium
TTGATAATGATATTACGCTTAATAATTATCATGGTTATGTGTACGAACAAAAAGGGACGGCGTTGTTATTCCTGCTGGCAGCCATTGGCATGCTTGGATTTCCCATAACCGCCGCTTTTATAGGTATTGATGTACTGTTTACCTATGTTCAGAGTGACCAGCTTATTTTGATAATACTATTGACGCTTTGTTTTATTTTTATCGAACTGGCGGCCATCCGGATATTCTTACGCATTTATTGGGGACAACATAAAAAGCTGGATCATCCCATTGCATACAGGTCGTCTTAGAAGTTCTGAGTTTTGGAGTTCTGTAGTTCTTATTGCGCAGAGAACTACAGAACTCTACAACTTCAAAACCAGAACTATATTTGTTTTGAATCTTCCGGCAGATGATCATATTCTCCTTTAAATGCATACCAGCCAAAGATCATCAAGCCAATGGCAATAGGAGTAAATATGGCGATGATGATGATCCAGATAAGGGGGTTATTAATATCTTTTGTTCCGGCCGGATCAATGTTATTGATAGCGCCGCTTACTAAAAAATAAAGAACTACCGGCGCTAATAATAACCAGATGAGACCTAAGTATTTTTTTAATGTATTCATGAGTTTTTGTTTTTTTTATTAGCCACTCTCCAAAGGAAAGGGACTGGGGTGAGGTCTAATCCGTTACATCTTTATCAATTTTATTCCGCAGGTAAATAATGCCGATAATAAAACATAAGGCGGCAATACCGATAGGATACCACAAACCTACCAATGGATCGCTGGGGTAAGTAGTGGTCAACAATAAACCAATAAAAGGAACCAATCCACCGAATACACCATTACCAATATGATAAGGAAGGCTCATTGAAGTGTAACGGATCTTTGTCGGGAACATTTCGACTAAGAATGCAGCGACAGGGCCGTAGACCATGGTAACATAAAGTATTAATAGAAAGACAAGCCCGACAAATTTCCAGTAGGTGGATGATGAAAGGTGCTTGTCTTTATAAACGACCTTTCCATTATCCTTTGTACTTGCTTCCGTGGATAAGGTTTCCGTTTTTACTTCTGTGAACCTTGTATCATCGGCTAATGAATAAGTAATACTGGTGGAAAGCAATGTGCTGCCTGTATTTATTGTTTCCTTCTTTATTGCAGGTTGACTATTGCTTATGGAACTATCGGTTTTCCATTCAGCCACATTTGTATCTTCTAAAAAAGTATTGAATATGGGCCTGTATGTTAAAATACCTAACAACATCCCAGCCATCATGATCCACTTTCTCCCAATTTTATCGCTCAACCAACCAAATAACAGAAAGAAAGGTGTGGCAAAGGCGATAGCCCAAAGCATTATTGTACGGCTCTGTTCAAATTCTATCTTACAAACACTTTCCAAAAAGCTTTGCGCATAGAACTGACCGGTGTACCAAATCACTCCCTGACCCATCACTGCGCCAAATAAAGCCAGCAATACCATTTTAAAATTCGCTTTATTTCGAAAACTTTCTTTCAATGGGTTCACCGACGTTTTTCCTTCTGCTTTCAATTTTGAAAACAAAGGCGATTCCGACATTTTCAAACGTATATAAACGGAAACAGCAACCAGTAATATCGAGATCCAGAACGGGTATCGCCAACCACCCCATTGTGCATTGAACTGTTCATCGCTCATATTCATTTTTACGAGCATGATAACTCCCAGTGCAATGAATAAACCTAATGTAGCGGTGGTTTGTATCCAACTGGTATAAAATCCCCTTTTATTGGCTGGAGAATGTTCTGCTACATAGGTTGCAGCGCCGCCGTATTCACCACCTAATGCAAGTCCCTGTATTAATCGTAATAATAAAACCAATATAGGCGCGGCTATGCCGATGGACGAATAACCAGGAACCAGGCCTATTAAAAAAGTAGAACCGCCCATCAGAACAAGCGTTAGTAAAAAAGTGTACTTACGTCCGATCAGGTCACCCAACCGTCCAAACACCAGTGCACCGAAAGGACGAACAATAAAACCGGCGGCAAAAATGGCCAGCGTACTTAATAAGGCTGCAGTAGCATTGCCTTCAGGAAAAAATTGTGTTGAAATGGTTTTGGCAAGCATACCAAAAATGTAGAAGTCGTACCATTCTATCATGGTGCCAACAGAAGATGCTGAAATTACTTTTACAATTCCACTCGTAGGATTGTCCTGTCTTTTCATGTGTACTTTTTTATTTGTCTTTAGATACATGGAATTCGCCATAAAATTTTCATCGGCGGTTGGTATATCCCGATAGCTATCGGGATGCCTCGAAAATTTTATGGCTCATTTCATCTGTATATTTTATTTTTTTGGATTATGAAGTGAAGTATAAAAAAAATTATATGATTCATTTCAATGGTTTAAAATACGAATTGATCTTATAAATAGAATAAAAAAATTTGTCTTCGTACATTTAAGGCTCAAAAAGAAGAATTGTTATGTCATATCCTTACCAGATCAGGTCGTACGAAGAGTATAAAGCAGCGTATAAAAAAAGTATCGAAGAGCCGGAAACATTCTGGGCTGAAATCGCAGAAAATTTCCTGTGGCGAAAGAAATGGGATAAAGTATTGGATTGGAATTTTAAAGAACCTAAAATAGAATGGTTTGCCGGCGGTCAATTAAATATCACTGAAAACTGTATTGACCGTCATCTTGAAACATTAAGAGATAAGCCTGCTATTATTTGGGAGCCTAACAATCCCGAAGAAAGAACAAGAGTGGTTACTTATGAGCGATTACATAAAAGAGTTTGCCAGTTTGCTCAGGTATTAAAAAATAATGGAGTTAAAAAAGGCGACCGGGTTTGTATATATATGGGCATGGTGCCTGAGTTGGCTTATGCTGTATTGGCCTGTGCCAGGATCGGCGCTATTCATAGTGTGATCTTTGGTGGGTTTTCCGCACAAAGTATCGCTGACAGGCTGGACGATGCCAAAGCGGAATACATTGTCACCTGCGATGGTGCTTACCGTGGCGGAAAAGATATACCATTGAAGAGTGTGATTGACGATGCACTGATCGGAAATAAAGTGGTGAAAAAAGTTATTGTTTATACAAGAACACGAACACCTGTTTCGATGATAAAAGGAAGAGACGTATGGTGGGAAGATGAAATGGAATATGCGGAAACACAGGTGGAAAAGGAAGGAGTTGTATCATTTCCTGCCGAAGTAATGGATGCGGAAGATCCTTTATTTATTTTATATACATCTGGTAGTACAGGTAAGCCAAAGGGTGTAGTTCATACTATTGCCGGTTATATGATATGGACGAATTATACATTCGTGAATACATTTCAATACCAGCCGGGGCAGGTGCATTTTTGTACAGCGGATATTGGTTGGATCACCGGTCATAGCTATATTGTTTATGGCCCGTTGAGTGCAGGCGCCACTTCAGTTATGTTTGAAGGCATTCCAACCTGGCCGGATGCAGGACGCTTCTGGGATATCGTTGATAAATACAAGGTCAATATCTTATATACCGCTCCCACTGCTATCAGGAGTTTAATGGGTTTTGGTTTAGATCCATTGAAAGGAAAAGATTTGTCTTCATTAAAAGTATTGGGTACGGTTGGCGAGCCCATCAATGAAGAAGCATGGCATTGGTATGATGAGCAGGTTGGAAAAAAGAAATGCCCGGTGGTAGATACCTGGTGGCAAACGGAGACCGGCGGCAGTTTGATCAGTAATCTTGCAGGAGTAACTCCTGCAAAACCTTCATGGGCTACTCTGCCTTTACCTGGTGTACAACCATTGCTGGTAGATGAAAATGGAAAAGAAGTTACAGAAAAGAATGAAGATGGTTTTTATAAAGGGAATTTGTGCATGAAGGCGCCATGGCCCGGTATATTAAGAACGACATATGGAGATCATGAGCGTTGCCGAACTAATTATTTTGCAACCTATGAAGATTTATATTTCACGGGAGATGGCGCATTGAAAAATGATGAAGGCTTTTATCGTATTACGGGCCGGGTTGATGATGTATTGAACGTTAGCGGTCATAGGATAGGTACTGCCGAAGTAGAAAATGCTATTAATATGCATGCGGGAGTGGTTGAAAGCGCCGTGGTAGGTTATCCGCATAATATAAAGGGACAGGGGATATATGCCTACGTTATTTATAGTAGTACTAA
The DNA here is from genome assembly GCA_036675745.1 of Chitinophagaceae bacterium. Classification (GTDB taxonomy): domain Bacteria; phylum Bacteroidota; class Bacteroidia; order Chitinophagales; family Chitinophagaceae; genus Terrimonas_B. The sequence continues at coordinate 4,162 of JAKFEJ010000008.1, forward strand.
ACACGGTGATCCCGATCTTACAAAAAAAGATATTTTACAAACAGTCAGCCGTATCATTGGCGCTATAGCCAAACCCGATAAGATTCAATTTGTAAGCGGTTTGCCTAAAACAAGAAGCGGAAAGATCATGCGGCGGATTTTAAGAAAGATAGCGGAAGGAGAAACACAAAACCTCGGCGACACCTCGGCCTTACTTGATCCGGGTGTGGTGGATGAAATAAAGAATGGGAAAATTTAATATATAATGATCCTGTTTCATAAATAATAAAGCAGCCGGGATAGGCTGCTTTATCAGGTTTTTCAAATATGGTCTAAAAATTTGGGTACAAAAAATCAAAAACCATACCTTTTCTTTCATATTTGACCAGGGGTGTTTTTTTGGGGAAAACTTCGTCATTTTAGAATGAGTATTACGTAGTATTGTCTTCATTGAGTTATTTTTTATTACTATGCATATATTGGTCATATAAAATTTTTTTTGCTTTTCTTTTTTCAGATCAATATTAATTTACCGTATGGTACATTTATTGGTTAGTTAGAAACAGGTCTTAATCCTTATTTTCTTAGTGTAAATAAAAATTAGGGAAAAGAAGATTATAAGTTTAATTCAATAAATCCTGATGAAAACTATCCTTTCTTTTTTATCCCCCGATTTTATTTTTTTGGTGTATGCATCTGAGCCACAATTGTTTGCGTGGGAAGATGAAACGTTAGCCTAAGCGTATAATAATAATATGTATTAAAGCTGATGTTATATTAAATGGGATTTGTGTATATGTTTAAATTTTTACGTAACTCTATGAAATCCAATAGTTTTTTAATCTGTAAATGAAAAACCATGAAAACAATAACTACCCGGTTATGGCCATTGTTATGTGCCATAGTGTTCTTGCTAAATGCTTGTCAAAAAGAAACATCCACAAGTAAAGAGGAGGAAGTAAATAACGAAAATCAAGGAATACGTACCGGTGGAGCCCTGCCTGATGACCCGGCCCTGGTAGCGAAAGTCCCAATGATAATGTCCTCAGACTATTACAATGCAATGGATGATGTCATGGGCGCAAGGGGTGGCGGAAATTCGGGAAAAGATAGTGACAAAGATGGCATACCAGATTCAAAGGATGCCTGCCCCACCCAAAAAGAAACGGTCAATGGATACCAGGATACAGATGGATGTCCGGATACGGTGCCCAGCCCGACTATAACCGACACAGATGGTGACGGCATAGCCGATGCCAGTGATGCCTGTCCTTCACAAAAAGAGACGGTTAATGGATACAAGGACACAGACGGCTGCCCGGATACAGTGCCGGATACTGATGGTGATGGTATTATAGATACCAAAGATCTCTGTCCTGCTGAAGCAGAGACAGTAAATGGTTTCGAGGATACGGATGGTTGTCCTGATACTCCACCTGTTGTTATTCCTCCAACAACATTGCCCGCAAGCCATTTTTTACTGATGCCGCCAGTTCAAAACCAGGGTGGTGAAGGTACATGCGTACCATTTGCTACCGCCTATGCTGCAAGATCAGTTGAACGGTTTTACAAGACAAATGCAACAAGCTACAGTTATGCAACCAATATTTTCAGCCCCGAATTTTTATACAATCAGATCAAGACCGGTGATTGTGGTTCCGGAACAGGTGTAACTACCGCCCTTAATTTTATGGTAAGTACTGGTGTTAGCACCTGGCAGTCTATGCCATACAGTTCTTCTAATGGTTGTTCGTTAATGCCCACAAGTTCCCAGACTAGCGAAGCTGGTAATTATAAAATAGTTTCCTATTCAAAAATTCCTGTCTCAGATATAACGGCAATCAAAACAATGGTTGCAAACAAACACGCTGTAATTATTACTGTGGGTACAGATAACAGTTTTTGGAGTGCACAACCCGGATTTACCTGGAAAGTTTACTCTGGCAACATGGGGATTTCGCATTCTTTGGTTATTTGTGGGTACGATGATGCGAAGCATGCTTATAAAGTGATGAATTCATGGGGCACCTCATGGGGTGATGCAGGTTTTTCATGGATTGATTATGATTTTCTACCCCAATGTTCGGCCTATTATTCTTATGTGATTAATTAATTGAAAACCTCCTAAGTAAACCAAGGAATAAAATAATAGATTTTTTATAGCAAAAGGCGCCAATTTTGGCGCCTTTTTTTGCATTTAATAATTGCTTTGTTTAATACTGTATTAAAATTTGATCCGTCGTCAAAATAACCCAGGACTATTTAATCCCTAACAGTTTGCCTGTTGTCCTGAAATTACCTACTCTGAAAAGATAAATAAGGTTGGCCCTTTGAACACCGGGAACATTATATTCAAAATTCTGCAGACCCTTTTCAATATGGCCCTGGTAAATGATTTTTACCTTTTGACCCAGCATATTGTAAAGCTCCAGGGAGCCTTGTCCAGCCAGTGGGGATTTAATTGAGAATTTGATTTTATCACTGAATGGATTAGGAAAGGCAACTACGGTCGGTTTTTCTATAATTTCGTTAGCGACGTTAACCTGGGTTATTGGTCTTGCACTCCTTTGGCTGGTAAACTCCCCGCACTCCTCAGGATTTGATTTACAACCAGCACTAGTTTCAGAAACAATGCTGTAGCCCTGGCCTATATGCAGACCCGTGAATATGAGGTTGCCACTTACGTATGGACCGATAACGACAACATTATCATCTAACTGGGTAAGTGTATATGTGCTTCCCGCTTCAGGATTGGTTACCTGTACACTAAACGTTGTTTCAGTGCAGGTTGGTGGGATATATGTAGCATCTGGTGGATCAGCCAACGGATTAACTGTTATTTCATATGGGCATACAACATCATCAAGTGACTCATTGTCAAAAGATTTTGTCAATGTCAATGTAAAGGTTTGCGTTCCTGCTGTTACGGAAATAGACTGGCCACCGTTAGCCGGAACTGCATTAATGGTTGCGCCATTGTTTACTGACCATACCCAGGTTTCAGTTGCAGCCGGACCTGCATCAGCAGTATAGGTGTGTGTGGTACCAGCACATACAGGTTCTACCGGCACATTGGGACAACCGGCAACAGGGTCAATGGTTCTGCTAACATCATCGCTATCGAAACAACCTGTTATTTTATCAGTAGCAGTTACTGTCCAGGTAAAGTCCTGAGCTATATTGGCTGTAAATGTTGGATTTGGAATATTAGTGGCACTAAGGGCTCCTGTGGTTGCACCTTCAGGTGGATCCTGTACCCAGGAATAATTAAATCCTGAATTGCTTAATTCACCATTTACAGTTGTACTCAAAGAATAATGCGGCGGGGCTGACCCTATATTTACATTACCAGCCGGAGTAGCATTGGCAACAACGGTCGGGTTAGGATTAAGCGTAGCAGTAACCGGTGCCCGGGCACTTACACAACCATCGGCAGTGGTGCAGCTAACATAAAATGTTTCAGTTTCAGTAATATCAAGAGTATAAGAGGGTCCTGTATTTACTTGATTACCACCCTCAGCGGCATCATACCATTTTAATGTACCTCCGTCACAACCTGAAGCCTCTAAGGTAACAGATCCACTACCACAGACTTCATCTCCGGTAGTTTCCGGAGGAGGAATACTTGTAGTGAAAGATCCAAATGTAAGATCTTGTAAAGATGCTGTGATAGATTGTGAGTTTCTTGTTTCAAGCAAGAAGTTAGCGAAACATGGGGGAATGTTTAAGTCTGTTAAATCTAATTTTCCTTCAAAAAAATCGCCTATAGGATAATTGGCGGAAGCATAAGTAAATCCTGTTGGCACAGGTTGCACCGTTGCATTTACAGCAGCGGTATTACTCGTTGTGGGTCCTGTTAATGCGCCATTATTCCATACATAAATAAATATATCGGCTTGTCCTCCACCCTGGGT
>JAKFEJ010000687.1:0-8014 GCA_036675745.1 Chitinophagaceae bacterium
TTATCCTGATTTTGAAACGCTATCAAGACAGGAAACGATTGATTATACATCGCTGGACGATTTGCTGATTGCAAAGGTGAAAGATCTTTTTACAAAACTTTACCGCAAAGGTGAACCCGTCCGGCTGCTTGGTGTACGGTTCAGCCAACTGATACCTTTTACGATGCAAATGAATTTGTTCGATAACAATGCCGAAAAATTGAATTTATATAAAGCCGTGGACGATATTAAAAACCAATTCGGTAATAAAGCCATATTAAAAGCAGCTGCTTCATCCCTCACTGAAGGAAACAACAGGAACACAATAAGGAATAATAAAAAGAAATCGGCTGACTGAAAGTTGGCATATTGATCAGCTTCTTTTTATTACCTGCCTGAAATTGCAGGGAACAATTCATTCCGAAACATTTCCTTTTTATTACAGAATTCGCCAAAATCATAGGAAGAATAATTAAACTCATCCTTCTTATCTTCGTCTTCCCTGCCCGCCCGGTTAAGGGCGGTTTTTTTTAATAACTCAAATTTGTTGGATATGCAAGCTTGGAAAGATTACCAGGAGAAAAATAAAGATCGTTTTTTGAATGAAATGCTGGACCTGCTCCGTATTCCCTCTGTCAGTGCCAAAAGCGAACACAAAGCCGATATGCAGAAATGCGCTGATGCGGTAAAGAAAAGTTTGCTGGAAGCAGGATGTGATAAAGCTGAAGTAATGGCAACAGATGGGCATCCGGTAGTGTTTGGTGAAAAAATTATCGACCCTTCCAAACCTACGGTATTAGTATACGGACATTACGATGTGCAACCTGCCGAACCGCTGGAACTCTGGACCAACCCGCCTTTTGAACCGACTATTGTTGATGGAAAAATATTTGCCCGTGGTTCTGCTGATGATAAAGGCCAATTCTATATGCATGTAAAAGCATTGGAAACATTGGCAAAAACAAATACGATGACCACCAATATCAAATTCCTGATAGAAGGTGAGGAAGAGGTTGGCTCACCCAATCTTGGAAAATTTGTAGCTGCAAACAAAGATTTGCTTAAAGCCGATGTGATATTGATCAGCGATAGCTCCATGCTGAGTTTTGAAAACCCCTCGCTTGATACCGGTGTTCGCGGACTAAGCTATATAGAGGTAGAAGTAACAGGCGCCAACCGTGATCTGCACAGCGGAACCTATGGCGGCGCTGTTGCCAACCCCATTACTATTCTGGCAAAAATGATTGCAAGCTGTCATGATGAAAATAATCATATCACCATTCCCGGATTTTATGATGATGTAGTAGTAGCCGGCCCCGAAGAACGGGCATTGATCAACAAAGCTCCTTATGATGAAAAAGAATATATGGATGAGTTGGGTGTAAAAGAACTCTGGGGTGAAAAAGGTTTTTCAACTTATGAAAGAACAGGCATCCGTCCGACAATTGAAATAAATGGCATCTGGGGCGGCTATATCGGCGAAGGCGCAAAAACTGTTTTGCCTTCCAAAGCTTTTGCAAAAATCTCTGCAAGATTGGTTCCCAATCAATCATCGGATAAGATGACGGAGAAATTATTGAACTATTTTAAATCCATCGCACCCGCTTCTGTTACTGTAAAAGCCGAACTGCATCATGGTGGTGAACCTTACATGACACCCATTGACAGCAAAGGATACAAAGCAGCGTCAAAGGCCGTAGAAACTACTTTTGGCAAAGCTCCTATTCCTGTCAGGGGTGGTGGCAGCATTCCTATCTGTTCTATTTTGGAAAAAGAATTAGGAATTAAAATTGTCTTTATGGGCTTTGGTTTGGATAATGACAATCTTCATAGTCCGAATGAAAAATATAATATTGAGAATTATTATAAGGGCATAGAGACGATACCTTATTTTCATAAGTATTTTGCGGAATAAAGGGTGGCACAGTTTGAACTGTACCACCTTATTCAGAGACCTCGCTTATTCAAGTGAGGTTTTTTTTAATTTTGAAAATATCTTTTCTTATGCAAACTTCAAAAGCATATTTTGATTTCCCGGATATTAAAAGCGCTGATGAATTTTATTTTGAAAAATTAACGACTGAAAATTTTCAACAATTGTATCTTCTTTTTGAAGGTGATGATTCTTTATTTACCGCTGAAAGGTTCAAACATTATGAAACAGCAGAACAATATGCAAATGAATTAGAAAAATACGGAAGATTTTCTCCCAAACATGGATCACAGGATTGGCTTTTCAAATGGAAGGAAGAGTATGCAGGAATACTTCATTTATATGATTTAAGCCTGGAAACTTTTGCGGAAAACAATAAACGTTGCTGGATTGGTTTTGCCATAAAACCTTCCCTTCGCAAAAAAGGAATTACAAAAAAAGTAGTTTCTCATTTCACCAATTATATTTTCCGGGGTTATCCTGAAATCAGCTATATCCATGCTATGTCTTTGAAAGGTAATATTGCCGCTGAAGCACTCCTTTATGCTGTTGGATTTAAAAAGGATCAGGAAGAACGGGTTTCAGCCAAACACAATTTCTATCTTTTGAAAAAATAAGTAATGTCTGAAAAAATAAACTTTATAAATGATTGGCCGTCACCCCTGGAATAAAAAGGATTTGTACCTTTAAAAAATGAAAGTAGCCGAAGCATTGGACAAAAGCTTGTTCTGGGATGTAAACCCGGAAAAACTGGATTGGCAAAGGAACAATCAATTTATTATAGAGAGAGTTCTGACCCGTGGCTTTACAAAAGAAGTGGATACCATTTTTTCCGTATATTCAAAAGAACAAATTAAATTGGCCGTGTTAAAAAGTAAAACACTGGATAAAAAAACGGCTAATTACATGAGCATTTATTTATCTATCCCCTTATCTTCCATCAATGTTGCACCTGAATACTATTGATGAAATAACCCACCAAACTTTATTATCCTTTCATTCAAAAGAATACTTGAATGGCTTCTCGCTGGTTGGCGGGACTAATCTTTCACTCCGTTTTGGTCATCGGAAAAGTATAGACCTGGATATGTTTTCGACAAGTAGCTTCATCCCTTCCGAGATTAACGATTTATTACAAATTGACTACGATTACAGGTATAGAAGCAACAACCGTTATATGCTTTTCTCCTATGTAAACAATGTAAAAGTTGACTGGGTACATCATCCTTTTTTGCTCTTAATGCCAATTGAAGTTATTGAAGGGATTCGTCTTTTTTCTATTGCTGACGTATCAGCTATGAAATTGTTTGCTGTTACAAAAAGAGGTTCAAAAAAGGATTTCTTTGACATATATAAATTGTGTGAAGTATTAGGCCCAGATGAGATAATTAAGCATTTTGTGAAAAAATACGGAGAAGACAAAATCTGGATGATGAAAATGAGTCTTCTTTATTTCGAAGATGCTGACAAAGATGAAGACCCTGAAATTCTTGAAAAAAATTTAAGCTGGTTGAAAGTTAAAAAATATATGATTCAAACATTTTCTCCGCACTGAAAAATGGCTAAAGAAAAACTTCGTCTTGATAAATATCTCTGGGCCATCCGCCTTTTCAAAACAAGAACAATGGCTGCTGCAGCCTGTGATACCGGCAAAGTTAAATTTGAAGGAGGCTCAGCAAAAGCTTCCAAACATGTGAAAATTGGCGATGAATATGAAGTAAAAACAGAAGCTAAACGATGGCGCATAAAAGTAACGGGCCTGCTTGAAAAAAGAGTAGCCCACATCGAAGCCATAAAAAATTATATCGACATTACACCTGAAGAAGAGCTGGAAAGAATAAAATTCCAAGCAGCCAGTTTTCATACCGGTAAACGGCAAAGTAAGATAGGACGGCCGACAAAAAAGGAAAGAAGAGAGTTGGATGATTTCTTAGATGATGATTAAAAGACTGGTTGCGGTTTTAACCAACTTATTCTATTTTTAATCCATCATAAAGACAACTGCATCATACAATATGAAACAACTGCTTATTCTTTCTATAATTTGTACCTTTTTCTCTTCCTGCTCTAAAAAATCGGATGAGAAAGATTATGAAGCCCCGGTGATCACTCATAGTACACCTGCCAATAACCAGGTGTACTCAACAGGACAAATAATCAATATCCAGGGAATGGTGACCGACAATCAATATATCAGCCAGGTACATATTGAAATAACCGATCTTAACTCTGGCGCCGAATATCTTCATGTACATATTCACCCGGAAAGCAAAGCTTATGCTTACAATCAAACATTCGCTGTTGAAGCCGGTACCAGTTATAAAATAAAGATAATTGCAGAAGACCCTTCCGCCAATTCAGCATCCAAACAGGTGGAAGTAAGCTGCAATTAATAGTGTTAGCATATTTCTTAATACTTCATTCTTCAATTATCTTTGAGGCATCTCATACCCCCCTTTAGGGGTTGGGGGTTTCATGCGAATAGATATTATTACTGTTTTACCCGAATTACTAAAAAGCCCTTTTGAGCACAGCATTATGAAAAGAGCCCAGGCTAAGGGTTTGCTGGAAGTGCATACACATAACCTGCGCAAATGGGCCATCAACAAACAAGGGCAAATTGACGATTACCAGTTTGGCGGCGGCGCCGGCATGGTTATGATGTGTGAACCATTGACAAATGCTATTGAAGAATTATCGAAGGAAAGAAAATATGATGAAATTATTTTTTTAACTCCTGATGGCGAAACGCTCAATCAAAAAACCTCCAACAGCCTTTCGTTAAAAGAAAATCTTTTACTGCTCTGTGGTCATTATAAAGGCATTGATGAAAGAATACGGGAGCATTTTGTAACTAAAGAAATTTCAATCGGCGATTATGTATTAAGTGGCGGTGAATTAGCCGCTGCGGTTTTGGTAGATGCTATTGGCCGCTTGCTTCCCGGTGTATTAAATGATGAAACGTCCGCCCTCTTCGACTCCTTCCAGGATAATTTATTGGCACCTCCTGTCTATACCCGTCCTGCAGATTTTCGTGGCTGGAGAGTTCCGGATGTATTATTAAGTGGTGATCCGAAAAAAGTGGATGAATGGCGAAATGATGAAGCATTAAAACGAACAAGTGAGAGGAGGCCTGATCTGTTGAATGAATAACCTATTCTAAAAAAGGATGCCAACTTTTAAAAAGTTGGCATCCTTTTGTCAGCACTTAACCGTTGTTCACCAAACTACCTGGAAATCTTTTCAGATCATAATTCGCAGCGCTACCCCGCGTTTCCTAAATTGATTTTAATCAGCTCTTAGACTCTTAGTTGGATTGTTTTTCCTGCTCTTCTTCTTTTGCAGCTTTTTCTGCTTTCTTTTCATCCTCTTTCGCCGCCTTTCGTTCTGCTTTTTTTCCTTTCTTCTCCATCTTCTTCACCTTATTTTTTTGCAATCCACCGAACCGCAGTCCCACATGTACATCCGCTTGTTTCGAATCACTTATTAATGCTGTCAGCACGCTACCTGAACCAATAAACAATGGCCCCATCCGCAGCGAAACACCCGCATTGAAATTTGTCAGCTTGTTATAACTAAGCGGAATATATAACCCGATAGCACGGCCTTCGTACCGCGGCGTTAAAGAAAAGGAAGAATAGTACTGGCTGTTATAGGGTTTATTTTTTGTGTTCACTAAACTTAATTGTCCTGAAAGGTTAATATAAAAACCACGGTGAAAATGATAATCAGCATCAATATGAAGCGTGGTTGGCAAACCAACTTTATAATTTTTTTCATTGTTACCTGCTGCTGGTGTAAAGTATTGCGGATTATTATCAAAGAATTTTTTAAGGCTATCAATTTCTACATCGTCAAATTGACTCAGGTATAATTTTTCTGTTCCGGCAACATTTATGTCATATGCCCCGCTACGCTGCATATCCCGTTGATATTTTACAGAACCGATATCAAGCAATGCAAGACCGATCCTGAATTTGTATTTATTCAGATCCCTGCGCCAACTATTACTGTCTAATTTGTATTTTTCATGATCGGGCCTGTATTCATATACAAAACCAATATCACCGCCAAAACCGGTGCTTTGAAAGGATGTTAGTTTGTCAACATCAAAATCAGAAATATTGATGCCTCCCAGTCCCAGTTCCACCCGGCCGCTGGCGTTTTGCATATATCCGTCAAAATCTACAGGATCTTCGTCAATGGTGGCTTTTAATTTGTCAATATTTACATACCCATTAGCAACACCAGCCAGGTATTTTACTGTAATGCCTCCTTTGAAAAAATGCTTTCCTGAATCTTTTAATACACGGCCATAGCTCAATCCAAACTCGGACCAGGCATTTACACTAACCCGCATGTTGCTGGAAGAATTGATAGTATAAGGCAGTTCCGGATCGTTCTCTGAATCTTCCATTATCTTATCAGCTAGTTTTCCGTCTATATCAATAGCATTCATCATTACTCTTGCCCTGCTGGTAAGAGCTACAGCCGATTTTTTACCGGTATTAAAAAGAACAGATGGCCCGTGAATGTTCGCATTGACATTTCCGCTGGCAGCCCCGGCATTTTTTCCGATAAACTGGTTGATCAATGAATCATCCTTAAAAGTGTCGCCGATATTTTTAAACCTGAAAGAAGCCTGGTTATTTCCAACACTGGTACTCAATGAAAATAAATTGAAATCCCAGCGGTAGCGGCTGTCGGCAATGCTTGCTGGGTTAAAAAAAACTCCATTTACACCTGTATAATTGCCTGCCCGATAGCCAGGAAAATCCTGGGAGGATGCGGTTTGAGAAAAAACTAACAGAAAAAGAACTAAATACTTGTTCATAATGGTGGTGTGGTGATTTGTAATGGTTTTGTAAAGGGTGCTAAACTAATCCCGGAAAACAATTTTTCATATACCCCTTTGTAGGTATTTAATGATTTCATATAACAATAATTCGCATTCATCCGTGCCTCACTACTTCCTGATTGAATCAGAAAGGGGATTTTTGAATAACACTACTGCTTTCAGATACTTCTGGCATGTCCTTATGCTTTATTTATAAAAAATTCAGTTGCCAGAAAAGGTTCACTACTTATTGGCTTTAACCAGGATATAAACTTCAGTCATCAACAGCAGATCTGCAACAGGAAATAACCCTTTTTTGCTGGGTGTTTTTCCCGTTTATTTTTCTTTTCTATAATGAGCTCGTTTATTTAATACCAAATGGGAAAAACATTTGATCAAAAAACAGCTAATTCACTTTCGCTGAAAGAAAATCTTTTAATAATCTGCGGCCATTATAAAGGCATTGATGAAAGGATACGGCAACATTTTATCACCATAGAAATTTCTATTGGTGATTATGTATTAAGTGGTGGTGAATTAGCGGCAGCCGTTTTAGTAGATGCAATTGGCCGTTTACTTCCTGGTGTCTTAAATGATGAAACGTCCGCCCTCTTCGACTCCTTCCAGGATGATTTATTAGCACCGCCTGTTTATACCCGGCCCGCTGATTTTCGTGGCTGGAAAGTACCGGATGTATTATTAAGCGGTGATCCAAAGAAGGTGGAGGATTGGCGGCATGATGAAGCGGTAAAACGAACCAGTGAGAGGCGACCTGATCTGCTGAATGAATAACATCTAACTTATAAGATATAATTTTTCTACACTATTTCACTCCAAAAGAACTCGAAAAGCTGTTCAACCGTTTGCGCCAATTTCCCAATTACCAATTTCTTATTAAATATTTCGGGAACTTGCGCCAACAAAAAACATCGCTTGTCATGAGTACAGACCGCAGAAAATTTTTACGCAGTATCACCCTTGGTGGTGGCATCCTTGCAACAGGCTTTCCTTCTTTCGCCGGCAGTTTAGCAACTACTGATGAGGAAGCAGAACGTTCCTCTCAATTTGAATCGGGCAAACAACGTTTTAATATGAGTGGTTATGCGGCGCCAAAGATCCCAACTGTCCGCATTGCCATTGTAGGGTTAGGTCAACGTGGCAGCGGCGCCGTAGAACGCTTAAGTTATATTGATGGAGTAGAGATCGTAGCGCTTTGTGATAAATATCCCGATCGTGTAACCAAAGCACAAAAAACACTTGAAAAA
>JAKFEJ010000503.1:0-7967 GCA_036675745.1 Chitinophagaceae bacterium
TATTCATGTAACAAACGATATTGAATTACTTCAAACTGCAATTCTCCTACACAGCCAATGATCTTTCTATTGCCACCAAACTGGGTGAATAACTGGGCAACGCCTTCATCGGTTAATTGCATAAGGCCTTTTTCCAGTTGCTTCGTTTTCATTGGGTCTTTATTCGCTACTTCTTTAAAGATTTCCGGAGAAAAAGAGGGTATCCCAGTAAAATAAAAATCTTCGCCCTCCGTCAATGTGTCACCAATTTTAAAATTGCCGGTATCAAATAAACCTACTACATCACCCGGGTAAGCATCTTCAATAATGCTTTTATCCCTCGCCATAAAGCTATAGGGGTTACTGAAACGAACATCTTTATCCAGCCTTACATGGTGAAAATATTTATTCCTTTCAAATTTGCCGGAACACACCCGCAAAAAAGCGATCCTGTCGCGGTGTTTGGGATCAAGATTAGCATGTATCTTAAAAATAAAACCACTGAGCTTTTCTTCCTCTACATTCACCAGTCTTGCTGTTGTCTCCCTGCTCCGGGGCGTTGGTGCAATTTTGATGAATGTATCCAGCATTTCCTTTACACCAAAATTGTTGATAGCACTTCCAAAGAAAACCGGCGCTATTTTTCCTGCCAGGTAATCCTCCACTTTTAATTCACCATGCACACCATCTACCAGTTCCACATCTTCCCGCAATTGTGCCGCATCCTTTTCTCCTAACTTCTGATCCAATACCGGATCGTTTATGTCTGATATGGAAATACTATCTGTTGCTTTGGTGTTGGCGGCAAAAAGCAAAAGTCCTTTATCATGCAGATCATAAACTCCTTTAAACTCTTTACCGCTATTGATCGGCCATGTCATCGGGTGAAGATGAATGGATAATTCTTTTTCAATTTCTTCCAGCAAATCAAACCGGTTCTTACCATCACGGTCCATTTTATTGATAAAAACAATAACCGGGGTATCCCGCATACGGCACACTTCCATCAATCGTTTTGTTTGCGCCTCTACCCCATTTACGCTGTCTATTACCAGGATAACACTATCTACTGCCGTCAGGGTACGGTAGGTATCTTCTGCAAAATCCTTGTGCCCGGGTGTATCGAGCAGGTTGATAAGCGTACCATCGTATTCAAAACTCATCACCGAAGTAGCTACAGAGATACCTCTTTGCCTTTCTATTTCCATGAAATCACTCGTAGCATGTTTCTTGATCTTATTGCTTTTTACGGCGCCTGCCACCTGTATGGCTCCCCCAAATAACAGGAATTTTTCCGTCAGTGTGGTTTTGCCAGCATCCGGGTGACTGATGATAGCAAATGTTCTGCGTCGTTGTATTTCGTTGTGATATTTCATGATTCTGTCCACTGTCCATAGACGACAGTCCACAGACATCTTTTTAAGGCGGCAAAGGTAAGGTTTGGAAAGGATTTTATTTTGACAGCTTTCGTAATTGCATTCCTTTCCCAGAGTTCAGCCAAGCTCTGCGAAACCGTCCAGTTTCGCGGTTTTATTTTAATAGCCCGGACGATAGGGTGATAGAAAATTGCTATATGGAAATAAAACCTTGTACAATTTCATCAGCTTTATGAAGCATCACTTCCATTCTGCTCTCTATATTCTTCTCCAATTCTTTCAGCAATAGATATTCTTCCCTTGAGTAAGGCACAAAATCCTTTCTGAAATGTTTTATTTTTTGATACAGCATTTCATGGTCCTGCCAATCGCCCAGGTAATCCAGCGATTTTCTAAGTTTTCTCACCTGGCTGCTGTTAAGTAAAATATCTTTAGGACAAATGCTTATCCAATAAAAAATGTTTTTCAGCATTTTCCTGACCTCATGCGGTTGATTCGAAAAATGTTTGACAACACGTTTCAACTTTTTGAATTCTTTATTCAAAACGATGCCAGCCTTACCTGATAAATCATTCTTATCTTTTTCTTTTAAATCTTGCCCCAATTCCCGGGTTAAATCAGCCAGCTCCTTTTCATCATATTTGTTCAGGGCATTTTGCGCCCATGTCTCTGTTGTTTGCAATGCCAGTTTCAACTGAAATCTGAAAGCGGTATAAGTAATCTTGTTTTCCTTTTCAAATGATTGCAACAACAAAAGCCCCATTTCAATATCCCGGTATTTCCCCAAAACACTAAACAATTGTTCCGTTTTTTCAAAGCCGGGTGTATTATCAGTTTTATTCAAAAGAATAGCCAGTAATTTTAAATAAGAACGAAGTTTTTTAATAGCTACACGTATATCATGGATCGCTTTGGCTTCCTGTTGCCCTTTAAGTTTTGCCAGGTTTTGTAAAAAAACTCTTTGCTGTCTTTTCCAATGAAGTAATATGAAAAAAGTTGCCGCCATCTTAATTTCAAAGTTAGAAACTATTTTACCAGGCCTTACTCCCTGGCATATCGAATGTAGTAACCAGGCATCTACTGCCTGCAAACCACTTAAATAAAAACTTTCCTCACTCAGGCGCTATCCTGTAAATTTGAACCATGATACGCCGGACAATAGAAATTATTACCAGCAGTTTTAAAATGGCTATGCTGGAGTTATGGAAAAACAAGCTCCGCACTTTTCTTTCCCTGTTCGGCATTACCATTGGTATCTTCTGCATCATCGGTGTACTGGCAACCGTTAATAGTCTTGAACAAAATATCAAAAACGAAGTCAGTTCGCTGGGCAACAATACCATCTATATTGATAAATGGGAATACACGGCAGGTGGAAACGATTATCCCTGGTGGAAATATGTCAACCGGCCTTCTCCTAAATATGAAGAGGTAAAACAAATAAAAGAAAGAACCTCATCAGCAAAGTACACCGCTTTCAGGATACAGGTACAGGACAATATTGAGTACAAAGGCAGTGTTTTATCCAATGTAAATCTTTATGGCATCAGCGAAGATTTTGATGGCATTCAACCACTGGAAATATCATATGGCCGTTATATTTCCGATGCTGAATTTGAAAGAGGCGCCAATGTGTTTGTAGTTGGCAATGAGATAGCCGAAAAGATATTTGGCTCCGCGGAACTGGCTATTGACAAGGAAGTAACCGCCCGTGGGAAAAAAGCAAAGATCATTGGGGTAATCAAAAAACAGGGTAAGCAAATGATCGGTGGATGGGAGTTTGATCAAAGTGTAATAATACCTTACAAATTCGCCCGCAACATTATGAATGAATTACGGGCAGATCCTATCATTATGGTGCAGGGCCTGGATAATCTCAGCAGTAAAGCATTAAAAGACGATTTGATCGGAACAATGCGGGCTATTCATAAACTGAGCCCGACAAAAGAAGATGATTTTTCATTGAATGATATCAATGATCTGACAGAATCGATCAGCGTTGCATTTGTCAGTCTTAATATTGGCGGATGGGCCATCGCTGCACTTTCGCTGATTGTAGGAATGTTTGGCGTTGCCAATATCATGTTTGTTTCTGTTCGTGAACGAACCAGCCAGATAGGTCTGAAGAAAGCGATTGGAGCAAAAAGCCATGTGATATTGACAGAATTCCTGCTGGAGTCCGCCTTTCTTTGCATCATTGGTGGATTGATAGGATTAACTCTTGTTTTTATTCTCACACAAATACTAAGTGGGGTGCTGGATTTTCCAGTTTATATTTCTACTAATAATATGGTCATGGCCATTGTTATCTGTATCATTGTTGGCATACTTGCTGGTTTTATTCCAGCCAGGCAAGCGGCAAGAATGGATCCGGTGGTGGCGATAAGAAGCTAAACCCTCCCGACCTCCCTAAAGGGAGGCCACCAACACACAGCCCTTGCTTATCGAAAATCAATATGTAATACAATTCTTTTCTCAAAGAACAAGTAAAAAATTATCAGAGTTTTCAATTACCCGGATCTGTGAAAAGCAAGTCCCCGTTTAGAGGTAAAGATTTATTTTTGCACTTCAATGTCAAAAGAAATTTCAGAAAAAAATGTTTCTTCCGTCTCTCCCTTTAGGGGGCGGGGGGGGCTTATTCTTGCTATTGAATCTTCCTGCGATGAAACTTCCGCTTCTGTATGCCGTGACGGAAAAATATTATCCAATATTATTGCTACACAAAAAATACATGAACAGTATGGCGGTGTAGTACCGGAACTTGCCAGCCGTGCACATATGCAGAATATTGTTCCGGTTGTAGACGCGGCGCTGTCAACTGCTACTCCTTCGGCTTCCGCTCAGGACCAACTGTCATCTGTTGATGCTATTGCCTTTACCCAGGCCCCTGGATTAATTGGATCCCTATTGGTAGGCTCACAATTTGCCAAATCACTTTCACTGGCTCTTGATAAACCATTGATTGCTGTGCATCATATGCAGGCTCATGTGTTGGCCAATCTTATTGACGATCCTAAACCCAATTTCCCTTTTCTTTGCCTGACGGTGAGTGGAGGTCATACCCAGATAGTGCTGTGCGAATCACCCATGCAAATGAAAGTTATCGGTGAAACAATTGATGATGCTGCAGGAGAAGCGTTTGATAAATCAGCAAAACTATTGGGCCTGCCCTATCCCGGTGGACCGCTGATCGATAAATATGCAAAGAACGGCGATGCAACACGTTTTAAATTTCCGGAACCACAAATACCTGGTTTGAATTTCAGCTTCAGTGGTTTAAAAACTTCTATTCTTTACTTTTTGCAGAATGCAGGCACAAGCCTTGTTTATAAAGAGGAATTCAGGGCCGCCGAAGAAGAGAAACAAAAATTCATCGACGATAATCTTGCAGACATATGTGCTTCTATTCAGCAGCGGATTGTTTCTATATTATTAAATAAATTGAAAAAAGCTGTGGCAGAGACCGGTGTCACAGATATTTGCCTGGCAGGTGGAGTATCAGCAAACAGTGGTTTACGAAAAGCGTTTGAAGAACTGGGTAAAAAAAATAACTGGAAAACTTTTGTACCTGCTTTTGAATATTGCACTGACAATGCAGCTATGATCGCTATCACAGGTTATTTTAAATTTTTAGCCGGTCAATTTTCAGATCTGTCCGTGAGTGCAACAGCAAGGGCGGAATGGGAAGAATGAAGCTATTAGCTACGGGCCATGGGCTTATTCAGCGAATCATTGGATCAATAATATTTTCACATTCTTCACATTTTCATTCGTGTAAATTCATGTAATTCGTGGCTAACAATTATTTCCAATTCAAACAGTTCATTATTCACCAGGACCGGTGTGCTATGAAGGTAACAACGGATGGATGTTTATTTGGAGCATGGGCGGCTAAGCTAGTACACGGTGATAAGATGACAGTTGACAGCATTCTCGATATAGGAACCGGCACTGGTTTGCTAAGCCTCATGCTTGTTCAACAATCCAATGCATCAATTGATGCCATTGAAATTGATAAAGAGGCTGCTGAGCAGGCAAAGGAAAATATTTTAAATTCTCCGTGGGCTGACAGAATAAATATAATTTATGGGGATGTAAAAGAGTTTTCGGGCAAACAACTTTATGATGTGATCGTCAGCAACCCGCCATTTTATGAAAATGAATTAAAATCAGATAATAATAAAAAGAATAAAGCTCATCATGACGAAGGTTTGTTATTAGATGATCTGTTACTTATCATTCAACGAAACCTCAGACCTCTGGGTGTGTTTTATTTATTACTTCCTTACAAACGAAATCATGAAATTGAAACCTGTATTGCTAATAATAAGCTGGCTATTTCACATAAAACACTCGTAAAGCAATCAACCGAACATAATTGCTTTAGAATTCTAATATCCGGGAAACATTTCGAAAACAATAAAGAGAATTTTGACACAACTGAAATTGCCATCCGGAATGAGAAGCAGGAATATACTCCCGAATTTATTGCTCTTCTAAAAGACTACTATCTCTATCTGTAGCATTTGCCTATTGCCTTCCCGATAGCTATCGGGAGCCTATTGACTCCTTTCCTTCCGCATAATCTTTCAAATATAAATAGGGTTCTGTCAAATGGCCTTCTTTTGTCATAGTAGCTCTTTCAATAATCGCAGAACTTCCTTTAATAAGATCGTCCAGTATAAATTTTATCAACTGTTCACCGAAATATCTTGATGCGTCCCTCGGCAATTCATTAGGCAAATTACCTACAGCCATTATATCAATTGAACCGGGTAAATAAGGCGCTGTTTTCTTCAACGTATTCCTGTCTATTCCATAAATAGGATCTTCAATCGTCTGATCACCGGCATTGATAGGCACAGAACCGTTAACATCGTCTGTAACATCAGCAATAGTTTGAATAATAAAATCATCCGCTTTTACATCCGTTTTTTCAAACAACCGCGGCACCGTTTTATCCCAATAAATACCATTGAGCAAAATATCTGTCTGCGCAGCATAAGGCAAAAATTTACAGGCATATGCTGAAGGATGTTCATGAAACTCTATGCGACTGTATTTGCCTGTTATTTTATTAACGTAAAGATCAGTTCCTTTCAACTGTGTATAAACGGGATAAGAAAAACGTCTCACCAGGTAATCTTCCGGCTCCACTTCATGGATGCCCATCAGGTTCATGATCTCCAGCAATCCGTGGGCTACCCGACCTGAACCAGCAACAACAATTTTTACGTTGGGCAATCGCAAGCCAAAATAATTATGTATCAGTTCCCGGAAACTTCTTTGTTTATACACTCTTTCTAATTGATACAAGCCTGTTCTGTTACCGTAAGCCATTATCCCATTGTGTGCTCCTACTACCCCGGCAAAAAAACCAAATCCAATAATGCGTTGCCCGTCATCATGCTCCAGGCATTCATAATCTATCAACCGGATATTTTTATCAAGGATAGCCCGCAGCAATTTTTGATTATATGGTTGTTTCTTTTTTGTATGAGAAAAAAACAGGTAGGTTTTACCGGGTATCAACTGATCAACCGGTACTTCTTTGATCCCCAGCAAAATATCGCAATCACTTATATCCTCTTTTATCTCTACGCCGGCCAGTGAATATTCTTTGTCAGAAAAACATCTTCCCTGCGACGACTGTGCCACAATTTTTACATGCGACGCATTTTTATGTATCCATTTACATTGAGCCGGCGTTAATGCTACCCTGTTATCGGCTGGAGTTTTTCCTTCTTTAATAAGTCCTATCCTTGTCATAATCGTACATTTGCAATCGTTGAAAGAAGCGCAAATGTAATTTTAAAATTCCGGAGAAAAGCTGATGAATTATTTCGAACTCTTTGATATACCCGTACAACTGAAAGTGGACAAACCTTCGCTGTACAAAAAATTTATTGAACTGAGTAAAAAATATCATCCTGATTATTTTGCCACGCAGGCTGATGAAAAACAAGCTGAAGTACTTGAAATATCGGCTTCTCTCAACAAAGCCTGGAAAACTTTTCAAAATCCCGATGAAACGATAAAGTATGTATTGTACTCAAAAGGCCTGCTGGAAGAAGAAGAAAAATTTCAGTTGCCTCCGGGTTTTCTTATGGAGATGATGGAGATCAATGAACAATTGATGGAAGCCAAAATGGACGGCGAACCTGAAAAAATTACCCACTTGTCATCTGTTATCACTCAACTATCAACTAAAATCTATGAGCCTGTTAAAGAAATTGTGGAGCATTACCAGGAAGGTATTACTTCCGAAAAAGAATTGCTGCAGGTAAAAGAGTATTATTTCAAAAAAAAATATTTGAACCGTATTAACCAGCAATTAGCCAGAAAGCCGTAATATTGCAACCCCAAACCTGTTTTGGGTTTGAGGTTCGATGTTTGAAGTTTTTTCAGATCGTAGTGTACAACTTCAAACATCAAACGATTAACTTCAAACTTTCTGCCCGGGTGGCGGAATTGGTAGACGCAGCAGACTCAAAATCTGCCGTTCGCAAGGATGTGCTGGTTCGATTCCAGTCCCGGGCACGTA
The DNA here is from genome assembly GCA_036675745.1 of Chitinophagaceae bacterium. GTDB lineage: Bacteria > Bacteroidota > Bacteroidia > Chitinophagales > Chitinophagaceae > Terrimonas_B. The sequence continues at coordinate 7,900 of JAKFEJ010000503.1, forward strand.
ACAAACCCTGCAAACCCTCTCCAGAGGCTGATTTGCAGGGTTTTCTGCTTTTTGGTTATCCACATTTT
>JAKFEJ010000026.1:0-7911 GCA_036675745.1 Chitinophagaceae bacterium
TGTCCGCCTTTGATAAAAAGGATAGCAGGGATAGAAGTGATACCATAGTTCATAGAGACCTGTGGATTGTTATCAACGTTTACTTTGCCCACGTTTACTTTACCATCATATTCTTTTGACAGTTCTTCGATAACCGGTCCGATAGCACGGCAAGGTCCACACCATTCTGCCCAGAAATCGACTACGGTCAGTTTATCAGAAGCCAGCACATCAGTCTGGAAGTTCGCATCATTAAATTCTTTTGCCATTTTATAGATTTTAGTTTTTTAATTTAATCAGTTCCTTCAGCTACGTTCAGGAGGATTGCAAATTTAAGTCCGTTACTATTAACAAGCAGAGTTGGCAGAAAGTTGTGTAAAAGTTGTCATTATTCCCGCTTAATAGCTGACAATCCGGCCAACGTAGTTTTAAGTTTTAGAGTTTTAAAGTTAGCGGAAGTTTGAGCCGGATCAGGCAGAAAACCCTGTTACCAGAACTATAAAACTAAAAACTTAAAAACTTTCTCTAACCAGTCACAACCTGTACTTCCAACTCCGGCTTTTCCTGCAGAAACTGTATCATTTCTTCATTCATTTCGAACCCTTTTCCACTTGTTACCAGGCTGATTCTCAATTCTTTTTTAGGCTCATTTACAATAAACCGCAAGGAAGATTGTCCCGGAAAATTGACCAGGTTTCTTTCGACAAACTGGATCATTTCTTTATTAATATCCTGGGGGTGTACCTGTACGTTTACCTGTTTGGTCAGTTGTTTTTTAAGAGTTTCTGCTAGTGAAACCTGCTGGACCTTAAATTCAAATTCGCCCTGGTTATAACGGGTTTTGAAATAACCGGTTATGCAAACAGAAGCTCCCTGTTGTAAATAAGGAGAAAGACGTAAATAATCTTCACTGAAAAGTGCGAAATCAGCTTTGCCTGAAAAATCTTCGATTATATAACTTCCATACTTATTACCGCTTTTTTGTGCCACCCGGTGTTGAACACCCGTTACCAGGGCCAGAATACGGAACATCCTGCCTGGATTTGATTGAAGTTTGATAGCTTCTTTAAATTCATTAAAATCGGCTATGCTTGTGACGCCGTAATGTTTCATTTCAAACCTGTAATGATCCAATGGATGGCCACTAAGAAACATGCCTGTTACTTCTTTTTCATAATCCAGTTGTACTATCAATGGCCAGGGACTACAATCGGGTATGCGTGGCGGTGGTATTTCCATTGTTATCGGAAGATCGCCAAATAGCGTATTAGCCGTAGAAGAATTTTGGGTAGAAATTATTTGCCCGTATTTGATTACCCGTTCCAAACCTGTCGCTGTTTCTCCTTCGGGTATTACGAAATATTGAGCACGATGATGTTCAGTAAAACAATCGAAGCCGCCTGCATAAGCAAGGCTTTCCAATGTTTTCTTATTAACGGTTCTTTGATTAATACGTTTGATAAAATCAAAAATATTGGGATAGGGTCCCCCTTTTTGTCTTTCAGCAATAATGCTCTCTACAGCGGCTTCACCAACTCCTTTTAATCCACCTAATCCAAAACGGATCTCTCCGGCTTTGTTTACCGCAAAACCTTTTAATGATTCGTTGATATCAGGTCCCAGTACTTTCAAGCCCATTCGCTTACATTCTTCCATGAAGAAAGTGATCTTATCAATACTACCGGCATTGTTTAAAACTGCTGCCATATATTCAGCAGGGTAGTGAGCTTTTAAATAAGCTGTCTGGTAAGCCACATATGCATAACAGGTAGAGTGAGATTTGTTGAATGCATATTGTGCAAAAGCTTCCCAGTCGGTCCATATTTTTTCAAGTTTGTCTACCGGCAATGATTTTGCTTTTGCTCCGGAAATAAACTGCGCCTTCATTTTGTTCAGCACCGCGATCTGTTTTTTACCCATCGCTTTACGCAAAACATCCGCATCGCCTTTGCTGAAACCGGCCAATTTTTGCGCCAGCAACATTACCTGTTCCTGGTAAACCGTAATACCATAGGTTTCTTCCAGGTATTCCTTCATTTCTGGTAAATCATAAGCAATGGGTTCCCGGCCATGTTTACGATCAATATAGTTAGGGATATAGGCAATGGGACCTGGGCGATATAAAGCGTTCATCGCAATAAGATCGCCGAACTTATCTGGTTTTAATTCCCGTAAATATTTTTGCATGCCTGCACTTTCAAACTGGAAGGTGCCGATCGTAGAAGCATGTTGGTAAAGCTCAAATGTTTTTGCGTCATCCAATGGTATATCATCTATGTTGATAGTAATACCATGATTTTGTTTAATAAGAAAAAGCGCATTTTTTAAAATCGTCAATGTCTTCAATCCAAGGAAATCCATTTTGATAACACCGGCTTCTTCGATCACATTTCCTTCGATCTGTGTTACCCACAATGGGGAATCTTTGGCAATAGCAACCGGGATCAGGTCAGTAAGATCTTTTGGTGCGATGATAATACCAGCGGCATGAATACCGGTATTACGAACAGAACCTTCTAATTTTTCCGCTTCGTGCAAAACACGGCTTAACAGCGTATTTTCCTGGTCATATATATCACGCATCTTTTTCACATTTTCAAACTCATCACCGCCCAGCCCTTCTTTTTCTTCCAATGATTTTTCACCATCCTTTATTTTCATTGGTGCATGCAAAACTCTTCTTAACTCAATGCCTGGTCTTTCAGGGATTAGTTTGGTCAAAGCCCGGCTTTCCGGTAATGGCAGATCCATTACCCTGGCAACGTCGGCAATGCTCGATTTAGCAGCCATTGTACCGTAGGTAATAATTTGAGCTACCTGGTTCTTTCCATATTTATCAACGACATAATCAATTACTTTTTGTCTTCCTTCATCATCAAAGTCGGTGTCAATATCCGGCATTGATTTACGATCGGGATTCAGGAACCTTTCAAACAGTAAATTATATTTGATAGGATCAATATTGGTGATGCCGGTACAATAAGCTACTACCGAACCTGCTGCTGATCCACGACCGGGGCCAATAAATACACCAATGTCACGACCGGCTTTTATAAAATCACTTACAATTAAAAAGTAACCGGCAAACCCCATTGTTCTGATGGTAAATAATTCGAAGCGGATACGTTCATCAATTTCAGGAGTGACCTCATTGTATCGCTGTTTCGCTCCTTCCCAGGTAATGTGTTCCAAATATTCGTCCTGCGACGCATATTCTTTTGGTACCTGGAAAAAAGGCAAAAGAATATCCCTCTTTAAATTCAGCAGATCAATTTTATCAACGATCTCGTTGGTGTTGTCAATGGCCTCGGGAATGTCCGCAAACACTTTGGTCATTTCTTCCGTGGTCTTGAAATAGAACTGATCGTTGGGAAAAGCAAAACGTTTTCCTTTTACATTGAGATCATCATCCGCAAAATCACGGAGGGCGGGTGTTGCTATTTTTTCTCCGGTATTGATGCATAATAAAATATCATGCGCAGTAAAGTCGCTTTGTTCTACATAATGCGAATCGTTGCTTGCAATAATCTTTACATTATACTTTTTTGCAAACTTTATCAATACTTCATTCACTTTATCCTGTTCAGCCATGCCATGACGTTGCAGTTCAACATAAAAGTCCTGTTGAAAAACATTGAGCCACCATTTGAATTCATTTTCGCCTTCTTCTTCTCCCTTTCTCAAAATGGCCTGTGGCACCGATGCGCCGAGACAACATGTTGTTGCGATCAATCCTTCATGATATTGCAGTATCAATTCTTTATCTATCCGTGGATATTTACTATACATCCCTTCAATAAAACCGAGAGAAGTAAGTTTTACTAAATTTTTATAACCCTGTTCATTCTTTGCCAGTAATATCTGGTGATGACGAATATCCTTTTGTTCTTTGGTAAATGTTTTTTGATGCCGGTTAACGGTGATATAAAACTCACAGCCAACAACGGGTTTTACTTTCAGGTTGCCATTTTCATCTTTATGCTTATAGGCTTCCGCAACAAATTCAAAGGCGCCAAACATATTGCCATGATCACTGATAGCCAGCGCAGGCATTCCATCTTTTATTGCCTTTTTATACAGGTTTTGTATAGAAGCAGCGCCGTCCAGGAGAGAGAATTGTGTATGAACATGTAAATGAGAAAATTTCATAATCAAAAAAAGTAAAAAGTCAAAAAGTCATATTAGTTAAAAAGTCATTGGCCCGTAGCTCAGGGCTCATCGCTTTTTTTAAAACTAAATACACTGATACTGCCATTATTATAACTGCAAACCCAGGCTTCAAGTTTATTATCATCTTCGAATATATCCACACCTACAGGATGACCTTTGCAGGGCAACGAAATTACTTTAGAAAAACCAGTATCGCTTATTTTAAATACTTCTACAGTATCGCTGCTATAGCAGGTGGCAAATAAAAATTTGTGATTCTTTGAAAGCATAATAGTTCTTGGCCTGGCAGCCGTAGACGCTGTAAATAATGTCTTGCCTGTTGCAGCATCAATGCAGGCGATTTTTGCCAGTTTATTGTAAGAGACAAAAATTCGTCCGCTGGTATCCATTACAATATGTCTTGGGTTGGAAGCTACCTCTATTTCATCTTCTTTGAGCCAGGTTGAATTATTAATAACAGCAATGCTGGCGCCCCCCATAATCGCTACAAAAGACCTGTTGTTTTTATCATCAACTACAATTCCACGGGGGATATCTACTACCGGGATTGTGCTGATAACTTTTGCATAAGGATATTCGGAAAAAATTGTTTCCAGCACACTTACGCTATAGGAATGCCAGTTACTTACCAGCAAATGTTTACTGTCTGCTGTACGGGAAATAATTTTTGGAGTTTTTCCTGTCCTGATCAGCGGTATATAAAATGAATCTCTTTTTGAAACGCCCGGGTAAATAACCGTAATCTTTTTTGAGGATTTATCAGCAGGCTCACTTTGATTAGCGCTGATCGAATCAATGCGGATCGGAACAATACCTTCCGCATTATGCAACGACACCCATAATATTTTATCATCATGACTAAGGCAGGCTTCCACCGGCTTTTCTTCATAGGAAGAAATAGGTTTATCGGTTTCGTAATCCCAACCCTGGCCTTTGGTTGGTTTAAATTTGAAATTTCTGAGAATCCTTCTTGTAGGCTGATCAAACTCATAGATGCTCATGCCTTCCAGGTTCATGGCATATAGTTTAGAACCATTAGTATTGAATAAGACTGATTTTGTTCCCGGCGCTGCAGACAGTAATTCTTTCTTTTCGTATTTAATGTTTGAATAGGGTTTTAATAACGAAGGAGTTATTGTATCCGCTTTATTTATCTTTTTATAAATAACTGCTTTTATGGTTGAGGGCAACTCGATATCAAAATCAGAATTGGTTTGTTGGGCACTGGCTGTAATAGTATTGAAGGCAGCTGTTAAGACCAAAAAAGAAATGAATGATAATCGCGATTGCATGAATAGTTATTAAATTAAGAAAATGCTCAATTTATTAAGCTTGTTTAATCCATCAAAATATAAGGCTAAACTATTTTGCCCCAGTTATTTAGCGTTTGTACAATTTAGAATCCCAAAAATCGTTAAAAGGATATTGCTTTTTCACGTTTTTAAAGTATATTTTTGCACGGTTTTTGAACGAACCGGATAATAAGGATTCTAATGTTGAAAAAAATTATACCTGCTTTATCTACCATTATTGTAATGGCTGGCTGTTCAAGCATGAAACCTCTCAACTATACAAATAGTAAACAGGTAGATGCCGGTACAGCTATGACAAAGAACGTTCCTTCATCTGATAATAAAGAGGTAAAGTTTTTAGATATATCCGTAGAGCCTGCATCTGCCAGCCGTACTAAAGTAGTTGCGGCCAATAAAACATCCGGGAGGCAGTCTGCTACCGGCAATAGCTATCTTACCAACCGGCCTTCCTCTGTTGAAAAGGCGTCTGAAGTTCAGCTTAAATATGCAATTTTATTGAATACCGAGGTAGAACTGTTACAGGACAATCGTCTTCTGGAACATGTAGATGAGTGGTATGGAACCCGTTATCGTTATGGCGGTACTACTAAAAGTGGGGTAGATTGTTCAGCATTTGTACAAGCTGTTTATCTATCTGCCTTTGCAGTATCATTGCCCCGTACAGCAAGAGATCAATATCGCAATTCCCGTATTATTTCAGCTACGGAAATGAAGACAGGCGATCTTGTTTTCTTTAATACTACCGGAGGAATTTCGCATGTAGGTATTTACCTTCAGAATAATAAATTTATTCATGCCTCAACTTCACAAGGCGTTACAATAAGTGATATGTTTGACCCTTATTACTTAAGGCGTTTTATCGGGATAGGACGAATAGAAAAACCCGAAGCGAAAATCAAATAATTTTCTTTTATATTTTATTGCGTACAAATCTTTTCCTGATTGAATCTAACACAGGAAAAATATCCGGCGATAGCCTGAGCCAGATAATAGTTCCTCCATATAACACAATAAAACCAAGGCTGCGTAATAGAAGCCCTGCAAACCCATGCATATTGTTAAAAGTAAAATAGCAAATGGCATAGCAAACTGCTGCCAGCAAAACGGTATATGCAGACTGCCTGGTAAAAGGAAAAAGCCTGAATTTTTTCCACAAAAATGCAATGCGGACGATATTATAGATAATGATGGAGACCAGGTTGGCTAATGCAGGCCCCATTATGTCGTATCGTTTAGCAAGAATATAAGTGAGTGGCAACATCACGGCCAATAAAATAATGCCACTTATCAATTCAAACCTCCATGCTGTAGAAGTGCCGATGATCTGGGCATTTACACCTGTACCCATATCAACGACCATGCTAAGGCCTAATAAAATAAAAGAAGAAAATCCAAGCAAATAAGCATCTTTTAAACCAAAAGTCCGGATGGCTTCCGTGTAATTTAAGGCTATCAAAATAAAAATGCCACAGGAAAAAATCAGGAGATTAATAGAAGACCGTTGATATATTTTTTGTAGCAGATCCCTGTTCTTATCTTTCCAGGCTTTTGATAAATGCGGAATGGAAACGGCTATGATGCTGCGTTGAGGCGCCTGGATAACGCTTGTCATTATCGTTGCTATACCAAATATGCCTGCTTTCTCCAATCCATTTGGTAAAACGGATGCAATAACAATACTATCAAATGCCCTTGAGATAGTAAAGATCAGAACACCGGAATATACAAAAGCGCATAAGGTTAATATTTTTTTTAAATAACGGCGTGTGACCTTACTTACGCTAAATGTAAAATGAATTTTTTTAGTAAATAGCAGGTAACCAAACAGCGTAAGGGCGATAACAGGGTATGCAAAGGCGTATAGTTTTATAAAAAGACTGAAATCTTCAATGACATTCATAAAGAAGAGAACGATCAATATCGTTGTTAATAAACGCCATTGTACCTCTCTTAGGAAATTGGCCAGTATCGGTTTGCCAAGATTCCAGGTGTATGCTTCAAGAATGGTGTAAATCGTAAGGCCCAGCCCCATAGGAAATATCCAATAATAATACTTCACAAGTTCCGGCGCATTTTGACTATACTTTCTTATGACTAGATCTTTGAAAAACCAGCCAACGATCATTATGAGAATAAATCCAATTATTCCAACCAACAAAGCCCAGGTGATCATATCATTTTTGCGGGGCGGCAGATGATCATGATAGTATGGATAGAATTTAAAAATATAAGAAGGCATAGCCAGGCTGGCAAAAGCCATCATCAGGGTGGCAATAGGCATGAAAATACTGATCAATCCATAATCTGCAGTAGTGAAAAGCCCTTCCTTGGTAAAGAAATAAGTATTAAGCAAGCCAATGGCAAAACCGATGTAAATAACGACCGAAGAAATAATGCTTTGCCGCCTGATAGTACTCATTCAGTAAAGATAATAGTCAGTAAGCAATAG
>JAKFEJ010000025.1:0-7910 GCA_036675745.1 Chitinophagaceae bacterium
TCAATAATACGGGCTGATCAACAGGTACACCGCCACTCCCGTCATCGCGACATACAACCATACCGGCCAGGTAATACGGGCCAGCTTTTTATGTGCGGCGTATTCACCGGTCAGTGCACGGTATGCGGTAAATAAAATAAAAGGAAGGATAATACCGGCCAAAGGAATATGTGTACCGAGTATGATATAATAAATAATGCGCATTGATCCGGCAGCGGACTTTTCCGCTTCATTCACGATGCCATCATGATTGATATCACCAAATCGGGTATCGCCGGCCAGCAAATGATGACAGATATAGCTCACGAGAAAAAGAATAGAAAGCACCATAGCGGTCAGCATCAGGTTTCTGTGCGTTTCATATTTTTTTCTTTTAACAGCGAGCAATGCCAGCACCAGTAAAATTGAAACGCAGGAATTGATCAATGCATTGATCAAAGCAAAAAGGTGAACATCAAAACCCAGGTCAACTTCCAGCTTTACCTTACTCAATAACACAACTGCCGCAAATACAATGACCGAAAACACGATGATCAGCCAGGAAGCTTTGCGGTCATTTTTTTTCAAAACCGGGGTCAGCATTTTTTCTGTTTTTTCGGAGAATGAATAATAAGACCGCCGCACCAAGCATGGCCGTCAGGAAAGCCGCAGCCATTACCGGTAGTTTACCTGAAAACAGGCTTTTCCTATTGGGATCTTTTTCCATCGATAGCAAAATGATATCGCTGGACAACTGCTGCAGCGATGCGGAATCGAGCCCATGATAATAACCCCGCACATGCCGGTTACTATCGATCAGCACAAAATGATCGGTATGTATAAAATTGGTATCAACACCCTGCCCATCTACCAGGCCGATCTTCATTTCATTGATAGCCATGTCATAGATGCTCTTCTTATCTCCTGTCAGCAGCCACCACTGTTCAGGGTTTACCTGGAAACGGTCAGCCCATTGTTTCAACCGCGGCACCGAGTCCCGTTCAGGATCTATACTGAATGAAACGAAATGTAGAAAATCAGGCGTTTTATCACCTACCCGCTGTGCATTGTTGATCGATTGCTGCAGCCATCGCATGTTTGTAGTGAGGCGGGGGCAAATAGTAGGGCAGTGTGTAAAGAAGAAATCGGCCACTACTACTTTTCCTTTTAATCCTTCCCAGGAAACTGAATCACCCTGCTGGTTGACGAGAGAGAAATCAGGTAGTTTGTGCCAGGCGGTATCCGCCACTTTTTTTCCTTTTACCACTTTGGTGGGTATGGAGTCGGCAAGATAATGCCGCGGCATGTGGATGGCGGTATCACCTTTCCACTTCATAATGAAGTAGCCGAGCAGCGGTAGCATGATGGCGACCAGGAGTGCATAAAGGGCTTTTGTATTCACAGTTACATTTTTTTTGAGAACAGAACACGGATCAAATGGATCGCCGTGATGCTCACGGAGAAGAATCAATGTAAATACATCCTATCCGTTTCACCTGCCTGTCGGCAGACAGATCCGTGTTCCATATACTGTACTTATAACAAAATCGCCGGTCTTTGTTTGCAAAAGCAAAGACCAGCGATTGACAAATTATTTATAAACCCTTATTGCTTGCCGGGCTTCAGTTCTTCCGGGGTCTTTTTCTCCGCATGATGTTCTTTTGGCATAGTAGATTCTTTAAAATGCGGGTCAAACTGGTTCCGCAAATTTTTATAGGAATTACCATCAGCGATGAAGGCGATAATAAACCAGATGAAAAGCAATAAAGGTACTATGACGGTCATGATCATATTTCTTATTTCATCGCCAAGGTGCATAAAAACGGAAACGATATAGTATGCTTTTGCAAGTGTCAATATACAAACAACACCTTTGAACATCAGTACCAGCAAATGACTTGGATCGGGTCCTTTATGAATAGTATAAATAGACAACCCGATTGCCAATTCGATAACCGTGATTACAGAAAGAAGAATGGTCGTCTTTCTTACTTTCTTTTTAAAATCAGCATCGGATTGATGCGGGTGATGAAAAGTAATTTCAGATGGCATAGCCGAAGAATGTTGATGCTCCATATCTAAAAAGTTTAAAACCCCAAACCCCTAAAGGGGCTTTTAGACTCCGGATTTTGTAATCACTTTACCTATGTAATTTTTCTAAAATCCAAGAGTCGGTTAAAAAATTGGTTTATTTTTTTCTGTTTTACTTTTTTTAATGTTAATAAGACAGCTTTGTTCTAACTAAGTTCCCCTTTAGGGGACAGGGGTTCCTAAATCAAATAAAAACACAGGAATACGAATACCCATACCAGGTCCACAAAGTGCCAGTACAAACCAGCTTTTTCTATCATCAGGTAATGTCCGCGTTTCTGGAACACATCTTTTTGTGTCATGATCAGCATAATGATATTGATGCAAACACCGGAAAATACGTGGAAACCATGGAAGCCGGTGATACCGTAAAAATAACCACCAAAAGCAACTGGGCCATTTGTACGGATATGCAGATCGGCCGTATTGATCATGCTGACCAGCTTTTCTTTAGGCATACCCATCAGTTCTGATTCCACCAATGCATGATTTTGTTCATGCGCCAGCAATGCCAGTGAATGTTGCGAAGAGTTTTGCAATGCTTTTGAAACCTCGTCTACTCCTGCGAGGTCACCCCATGGATTTACTCGTGTTGTTTGTCCTACCCATTGTATCTGTCCGTCGATCAGCGTAGCATGTTCACCGGTAATAAGGTGATGCCATTCCCATGCCTGGCAACCCAAAAATGCAATACCACCAACAATGGTCCAGGCCAGCCATTTCATCACTCCAAGTTTATCGCCCTTGTGCCCGGCATGTACAGCCAGCACCATTGTTACCGAACTGATGATCAGGATAAATGTCATTACGCTTACAAATGCCAGCGGCAAATTAGCATGACCTGCGCCGGGAAAAGCATTGAACACCACGTTGGGATCGGGCCAGAAGTTCTGACTAAAACGGATTGTTCCGTAAGAGATCAGGAAGGCCCCGAATGTAAAAGCGTCACTCATCAAAAAATACCACATCATCACCTTTCCGTATTCCAGGTTGAAGGGGCTTTTACCTCCACTCCACCATTTTGTCTGATGCGCTGTAGCTGTTGTATCCATATCAGTTATTCTATTTATTAAAACTCAAATTCTTTATGCGTTCAAGAAGTTTCAAAGTTTAAAAAGTTGGCTTCCTGCTCTATCCAAAAATCTTTTTAACTTTCTTCAACTAACTTTTTAAACCTGTTGAACCTATTAAACTTCTTAAACTTTCCTCTACCCAATTACAATAAAAAACACCAACAGGTATATCCAAAGTATATCAACAAAATGCCAGTAAGTAGCGGCTACTTCTACCGGTACAGCACTATACATTTTTGTTTTGCCTAAAAACGCCCTGGCGAATAAGATCATCAAAGCAAGCACTCCGCCAATGACGTGCAAGGCATGCAAACCAAAGATCACATACAAGAACTGTCCTGCCCCGGAAGCGCCTTTAAACGTTATATTTTGATCCCACAGTTCTTTAAACCCTAATCCCTGCAATACAACAAAGGCGATACCCAATATAAAAGTCAGCCCGATCAGCAACCGGTAATTCTTCATTTCCCGCTGGCGAAAAGCTCTCAATGCCATCTGTATCGTCAAACTGCTTATGGCTATTACAGCAGTTGAAACCCAGAATATTTTCGGCACCTGTATATCTCTCCAGCCTACGAGGTTACTTTTTACAATAAAGGCACTTGTCAATCCGGCAAACATCATCAGGATACTTGCAATTGCTATCCACAGTGTAAACTTGTGTGGATGTATTTTATTTTTTTGCGTACTCACTATATCTGCTGTCATAAATCACAAATAAAATTTCAATCAGATTTTGCTCATTAATAAAGCCAGCAATACCACCGGCAAATACATATAACTTCCAAACATTACTTTTCTTGCAGAGCTAACATCCATTTTTTGATAAAGCCGTATACATCTCATCAGCATAAAAACATTCGCTGTCAATACCAGCACTACGCTTATTATTCCTTTTACATCATCATAGCTGCACATCCCGGTAAAATAAGGCAGCAATGTTACCGGCATTAACAACAAGGAATAGATCACCGTTTGCAAGGCCGTAAATTTTGTTGGCCCTTTATCAGCCGGCAATAGTTTAAATCCTGCTGTTGAATAGTCCGTATGCGCCACCCAGGCTATAGCCCAGAAATGCGGAAACTGCCACAGGAACTGAATCCCAAAAAGTATCCAGCCTCCCATTGACAACTGGGCTTCACCTGCTGTCCAACCTATCAGGCAGGGTAAAGCTCCCGGCACTGCACCCACCAGTACGGCAATAGAACTTACTTTTTTCAGCGGCGTATAGATAAATGCATAAAGAAATAAACTAAACGTCGCCAAACCCGCCGACAGCCAGTTGAAATAATTACCTAAAATAAAAACACCCAACGCCCCGGTAATGATGGCAAAAGCCCATCCATGTTCCACACTCATTCTGCCTGAAGCTATCGGACGTTTGCCGGTTCGCTTCATCATAGCGTCGGTATCTTTTTCAACTGTCTGGTTGATGGCATTCGCACTACCTGTTACCAGCATCCCACCTGCAAAGAGCAAGAGTATCCGCCACCATTTATCTTCATACTCTTCAAACCCCTGTGTCAGCATAAAACTTATCACACTGCTGAACACCACCATGATACTCAACGAAAGCTTGACCAACTGTAAATAATCTTTTATCAAGCCCATTACCAAGCCTCCTCCCGACCTCCTCCGAAGGAGGAGGCCACCATTACACAGTCCTCGCTTATCGAAAATTCTTTATTATTTTTCAAACTGTTTTTATACATATCCTTTTCACTTTTTCCAAAATCATTTCAATTAATCAGGCTCTTCCAAAGTCCTCCGCCATTCGGCGGAGATTTAGGGGGCTTCTACCTAAGTTCCCCTTTAGGAAACAGGGTTTAATGCTTACTCTCATTTACTCCTACTGGCTCCGTTTGAGGTATAAAATCTCTTCCATCTTTACTATAATCATAAGCCCAGCGGTGTACCTCAGGAATTTCTCCTTCCCAGTTACCATGGCCCGGGTTGATCGGTGTTGTCCATTCTAATGAAGTAGCTCCCCATGGATTTTGAGAGGTTACTTTTCTTCCTTTAAAAATGGAATAGAAGAAATTGAAAACAAACATCAACTGTACAGCAAATACGACAATGGTTACGATCGTGATCATTTTATCAAGATCAGCAAATTGGTTGAATGAATGCCAGATCTCTTTATCCAGGTAACGACGCGGCATACCTGCCAACCCCTGGTAATGCATGGGCCAGAAAATAAGATAAGCACCCACCAGCGTAACCCAAAAATGGATATAGGCCAGCGTATTATTCATAAAACGACCAAACATTTTAGGAAACCAATGATATACCCCGGCAAACATCCCGAAGAAAGCCGCAACACCCATCACTAAGTGGAAGTGAGCGATAACGAACATGGTATCGTGCAGGTGAATATCAATGGTTGAGTTACCCAGCCATATCCCTGTCAAACCACCGGAAATGAAGATGCTCACAAACCCGATAGAGAATAAAGTACCGGGTGTAAAACGAATACTTCCTCTCCAGATCGTAGTAAGCCAGTTAAACACTTTAATAGCCGAAGGCACTGCAATCAACAATGTCAGTAATACGAACACCGATCCCAGGAATGGGTTTAATCCGGTAACGAACATATGGTGCGCCCAAACCACAAAAGCAAGAACACAGATCGCAAACAGGGAGCCTATCATAGCCATATAGCCGAAGATGGGCTTTCTTGAATTAATAGCCAGAACTTCAGAAACCATACCCATGGTAGGCAGGATAACAATGTACACTTCAGGGTGACCTAAGAACCAGAACAAATGCTGGTACAGAATAGCACTTCCACCTTCGTTGGGTAATACTTCTCCGTTTACAACTATATCGCTCAGGAAGAAACTGGTGCCAATATTGCGGTCGAACAATAAAAGGATGGCTCCTGAAAGTAAAACCGGGAATGACAATACACCAAGGATGGCGGTAAAAAGCAAAGCCCAGATAGTAAGCGGCAGACGGGTCATGCTCATACCCTTGGTGCGCATATTTAATATAGTAGAAATATAATTTAAACCTCCCAGCAATTGTGATATGATAAACAGGGCCATGCTGATCAGCCATAGATCAGCTCCTATTTTAGAGCCTTCGTTAGCCTGCCCTAATGCACTTAAAGGCGGATACATGGTCCATCCGCTACTGGCGGGACCTGTTTGTGTAAACATGGAGGCCAGCATAACGATACCGGCGATAAAAAAGAACCAGTATGATAACATGTTTAGGAAAGGGGAAGCCATATCACGGGCCCCGATCTGAAGTGGTATCAGCAGGTTGGCAAATGTACCACTGAGGCCAGCCGTCAATACAAAGAATATCATGATGGTTCCATGCATGGTCACCAGTGAATAGTAAAATTCAGGTTTGATGATCCCACCTTTAGCCCATTCGCCAAAAAACGTTTCAAGTATGGGAAACGCCTGCCCTGGATAACCTAACTGCAAACGGAATAAGGCCGAGAATAGACCACCAATGATAGCCCAGATAATCCCTGTGATCAGGAATTGCCTGGCAATCATTTTATGATCCTGGCTAAATATATATTTTGATATAAATGACTCATGGTGATGCCCATGTCCGTTGTGTTCTTCGTGGTGAACCCCATGCGCTACCGCAGATTCAGGGTGTATATGCATTGCTTCGCTCATAATCTTTTATTTAATGGCAACAGCATAGCGTTGCCTGGTATTATTAATTACTTAATGGCTCCCATAGCCACCGGTTTTGGTTCGGCTGCTTTCGTTGTATCCGCTGCAGGTTGAGCAGCAGGGTTTTTGTCGGGCATTGCCACAAAATATTGGGGCTTTTTACCGATAATCCAGGTATCAAATTCTTCCTGGGTTTCTACAATGATCTCACCACGCATACTCCAGTGGCCTTTGCCGCACAACTGGTCGCAGGCGATCTCATATACAAAATCCGGATCGCCCGTCTCCTCTTTCATCTGCTTGGTTGTTTTGGTAGGCGTAAACCACATCGTAGTAGGTGTTCCGGGAACGGCATCCATCTTCAAACGAAAATGCGGCAAGCCTACATCATGTATTACGTCTTTAGCACCGATAATAAGCCTTACCGGTTTGTTCACTACAAGGTGCATGGCTTCACCACTCACATAAATATCATCATGATTGGCAGGGTCATCCCAAAGTTGACCAAGTGGGTTTGATTTTGCATCGCTTATTTCCTTGTAATATTTTTTACCCATGATCTTATCCTTACCCGGGTAGCGATATTCCCATTTGAACTGGCTACCTACTATTTCTACATCCATTGCATTTTTGGGAGCATCACCGGTTATTTTAAACCAGTAATAAATACCGAACCCGATCAGTACGGTCAATGCAATAGCGGGTATAACCGTCCAGATCAATTCCAGTTTATTATTATGCGGATAGTAATAGGCTTTGCGTGTATCAGACTCCTGGTATTTATAAGAAAACCAGAATAAGAGAATTTGGGTAATGATCAAAACAACGCCGGTAATGGCCAATGTGATATAGAGCATCATATCAATATGAACCCCGTGATCGGATGCCGGCTCACCCAGAATTTTACCTTTCAATGCCTCGTTGCAATAATATACACCAAACAATCCAGCCGCGAGGAAAACAAGCATCAGGAAACCATTGATCTTATTGGTTTGCTTTCTTGATTTTTCTTCGCCGCGCATGATAGCCACATACTCACTGGCTTTGGCTATCTGAAAGGTGATCAGAAAACCAAGTACCAATATCGCTATGATGAAAAAAGTTTGCATAATCTATATTCAATTAT